>NZ_JACGWV010000001.1:323441-646882 GCF_014137995.1 Promicromonospora sukumoe | reverse complement strand
GATCGACGGCGCGTCGTGGTGGCAGCGGGAGCTGCAGATCACCGTGCCCATGCTGCGCCGGACCATCGCGATGACCGTGATCCTGTCGGTGATCGGCTCGTTCCTGGCGTTCACGCAGTTCTACATCCTGACGCAGGGCGGGCCGGGGTCCGAGACCACGACCATCGTCATGGCCATCTACCGGCGCGCGTTCGTACAGCTCCAGCTCGGGGCGGCGACCGCCATGTCGCTCGTGCTCGTCGTCATCACCGGTCTGGTCACCGCGGCCCAGTTCTGGCTGCTGCGGGAGAGGAGCTGACATGGCTACCGTCACTTCTGCTGCGCCCGTGGGGTCGCGTGCTGCGCGGCGTCCTGCCGTTGCGCCCGCCTCCCCCTCCGGGCCCGAGCGGGACACCCGGATCAAGCGGACCCTCTACGCCGTGGGCGGCACCCTGGCCGCGCTCGTGTTCCTGGTGCCGCTCGTGGTCGCGTTCGTGCGGGCGGGCCAGCCCGGCGACGTCATCGTCGCCGCCCCCGACGCCCGGTTCTTCGAGCTGTCGTGGGTCAATTTCCAGGCGGTGATCGACCAGCCCGAGGTGTGGCGCGGCATCCTCAACTCGGCGATCGTGTCCGTCTCGACGGCGGTGCTCACCGCGGTGCTGGCGACGCTCGCCGGGTACGGCTTCGCGCGGTTCCCGTTCCGGGGGCGAACCTTGTTGTTCGGGCTGGTGCTGGTCACGCTGATGATCCCGTTCCAGGCGATCCTCACCCCGCTCTACCTGCAGATGAACGTCATGGGGCTCACCGACAGCCTGTTCGGCCTGGTGCTCTTCTACACGACCGTGAACCTGCCGTTCGGCATCTTCGTCATGCGCAACACGTTCGCCGCGGTGCCGACGGAGCTGGAGGACTCGGCGCATGTGGACGGGGCGGGGACGCTGCGGATTCTCGTGTCGGTGCTGCGGCCACTGGTGATCCCGGGGACCGCGACGGCCGCCCTGTACGCGTTCCTGGCGTCGTGGACGGAGTTCCTCGGGGCGCTGACGTTCCTGACCGACTCCAGCCTCTACACGCTGCCGGTGTCGCTGGTGAACCTGCAGCAGGGGGCGTACGGGCAGGTCAACTTCGGTCTGCTGGCGGCCGGGTCGGTCATCGCGATGATCCCGTGCGTCATCTTGTACGTGGCGCTCCAGCGGTACTACGTGGCGGGGCTGGCGTCGGGGTCGGTGAAGGGATGAGGGGCTCTGGGGTGCGCGTCGTCGTCACCCGACGTCGCGCGCCCCAGAGCACTCCCGCGATGACCAGGCCGGCGCCGGCCGCCGTCGTCGCCTCGATCGGCTCGCCGAGCAGCACCGCGGACGCGCTCAGACCCACCACGGGCACCAGCATCGAGAACGGCGCGACGACGCCGGCAGGGTGCTGGGCCATGAGCCAGGTCCAGACGCCGGAGCCGGCCAGCGTGCCGATCAGCACGGTGTAGGCGAGGCCAAGGAGCGCCGGCAGCATCTGGGGGCTGGGCGCGAAGGACCGCGCGATGGCGTCGGGACCCTCGATGACCAGCGACAACGCCAGCATCGGGACTGGCGGCACCACGGACATCCACAGCGTCAGGTGCAGCGGGTTGGGCGCCTTGGCGCGGGCGCTGGACACGTTACCGATCGCCCAGCCGAAGCCGCCGGCCAGCACCAGAAGGAACGGTCCGAACGCCGCGGCCTGCGCCTGGGACCAGCCGACGACGGCGAGCCCGAGCGTCGCGACCGACAGGCCGACGAGCTGCCTTGGGGAGACGCGCTCGCGGAACAGGGTGGCGCCCAGCAGCACCGTGAACGGCGCCGACGACTGGAGCACCAGCGACGCGAGCCCCGTCGGCATGCCGACGGCCATGCCCCAGTAGAGGAAGAGGAACTGCAGGGTGCCGAACCCGAGGCCGTAGCCCAGCAGCCACCGCACGGGCACCTTCGGGCGCGGGACCAGGAGGATCGTGGGGACGGCGATGATCGCGAACCGCAGCGCCGCGAGCAGGAACGGCGGGAACTGCTCCAGCGACGCGTGGATGGCGATGAAGTTGAGCCCCCACATGACCGCGACGGACACGGCGAGCAGACGGTGCGAGATCGGCATGTTCTGAGCGTCGCCGTCATCGGCCTGTAGGACAAGCGAAATGTTCTACGCGTCCTTGTAGCCTGCCTACATGAATGACTCCCGTGGACAGGACCTCGCCCGTGTCGACCCGCGCCACCTCGACCTGCTGCGCGAGCTCGCGGACCGCGGGTCGGTCACGGCCGTCGCCAGGGCGACCCACCGCACGCCGTCGGCGGTGTCGCAGCAGCTCCGCACCGCGCAGCGCGAGCTGAAGGGCGTGCCGCTCGTCGAGCCGCACGGCCGGGGCCTACGCCTCACGGAGGCGGGCCGCCTCCTGGCCGACGGCGGCCGCGACCTCTCCCGGACGGTCGCCGAGGTGCAGGCGCGGTGGGACGAGTTCATGGGGTCGGCGTCGGGCACGGTGCGCGTGGCGACGCTGCCCAGCGCGGCGACGGTGCTGCTGCCCGGTGTGCTGGACCGGCTCGCTCCGACGGACGTCTCGCTCGAGTGCAGCGACATGGATATCGCGGAGTCGGAGTACTCGGGGATGGTCGCGGACCACGACATCGTCATCGGGCACAGCTTCACCGGTCCGGTGCCGGCGGGCGCGGAGCACCTGGTGACGGCGGCGTTGCTGCGGGAGCCGCTGGACATCGCGCTGCGTGTTGACCACCCGCTTGCCGCCAAGGCGCGGGTCACCGCCCGGGACCTGGTGGCCTACGAGTGGTATGGCGTGCCGGTCGGGTACCCGTTCGACGGGCTGCGCATCGCGGTCGAGACGACGGCGGGCGAGCCCGTCCGCGTGGCGCAGCGGCTGCGCGACAACCGGCTCATCGAGGCGCTGGTCGCCTCCAGCGACCGGGTGGCGGTGCTGCCCCGGTACTCGACGGCGCCTGGTGCCGGGCTGGTGCTGCGGCCGGTGCACGGGATGGACGCGGCGCGGTGGATCGTGGCGATCCTGCGGCCCGATCACGCGGAACGGCTGGCGGTGCGGACGGCGCTGGAGGCGTTCCGGGCGGTGGGGCGGTCTGTCGGCGAGGTGTGACATCCTGCGTCGATGTCAGCACTGATGTCGGCGCGAGAAGTGATGGAGCGGCTCGCGGAGGTGATCGACGGGCATCGCTGGGACGAGCTGCCGAGCCTGCTCGATCCTGCGTTCACCTGCCGCTACGTACATACCGGGGAGACGTTCGACGGCGCCACGTGGGTGCGGCTCAACGCGGAGTACCCGGGGTTTGAGCACTTCCGGCTGGAGGACTGTGTTGTTGAGGGCGATCGGGCGGTCGGGCGTGCGCATGTGACCGGGGTGGTCGACGGCGTGGTGCAGCATTTCGAGGTGGCGACGTTCATCACGGTGCGGGACGGGTTGATCGTGGAGATGACGGAGGTGTGGACCGACGTCGACCAGGTAGCGCCGGAGGGGACGCGGGTCTCTTGAGCTGTTGGCGTGCCCGGAGGCCGGCTGCGGGGAGCTGTTGCGGCTCCGCTTGCACTGGCTGGCGCGGCCCGACTTCAGCGACGTAGCCCGCTGCCCGACGGCGGCACGCCACGCGGACGGAACCGCTGGCAGGGCGCGAGGTTTGCTAAGGTAACGCCCGCACCGTGCTTCGAGCGCGGGCTTGCGGGCGTAGCTCAATGGTAGAGCCTTAGTCTTCCAAACTAATTACGCGGGTTCGATTCCCGTCGCCCGCTCAGAGTGCGGAAGCCCAGGTCAGAGACTGTTTCTGACCTGGGCTTCGTGCATCCTGGAGGGTTCGAATCGGCGCCGGCTGGCCCTCAATGGCCCTAGGTCGCTCGCGGCCGGGCCAGGAGCCGGACTTCCTATGTCCGTTCCGAAGGGCCCCAACTGAGTGCGCGGGCCGGTTCCGGCCCGATAGGGCGCCCCGCACGCACCTGGTCAGCGGCTTCGGCGGTCTGAGGCGCCCTCAGACCTCCGGATCGGCCTCGTCGGCCGCCTGCTTGGCCCCCGTTCGCGCCGTGCTACAGCCCGGTTCACGATGGGTTAATGAAGCGACCGATGCACCGGCCACGGCGCCGACGAGTCGCGCTCGTAGTCACGTCCCTGGCTCTGGCGGGTGTTCTCGGGGCTTGCGGCGGCTCCACAGGGGACGACGCCGAGAGCGCAGCACCGGAATCCTCAGCGCTGGCCGAAGCGTCAGAGCCAGCCGAGGCTGGCTCGGAGACACCGGCCGAGGACGCCCCGGCGGCCGAGGCTGATGAGTCCGCCGAGACCGATTCGGACGAGCCACTCAACTTCGCGAAGGACCCGTCGCTAGCGGCGCTGTTCGGCCAGAGCGTGGACACCTACGGCATCATCGTCACAGTGGAGAAGCCAGAGCCCAAGGACCTATTCCCCGAGTGGGAGGGCACGATCGATCCCGACCTGAAGGGCATCACGGTGGAGGTCACCGTGGAGAACACCCTGAACGCCGAGGCGGCGACCGGCTCGATGGGCTACACCGCCTTCTCCGGCGAGTCCGAGGGCGAGTACCTGTCCAATTCCGAGGGCGACCAGGAGTCCCCGACCTTCGTTCCTGCCGGGCGCACCGCGACCTGGATCGAGACCTTCGCGGTCGAGAACCCCGACGACGTGTATTTGAGCGTCACGACGCCAACCGAGTCCACGGTGCCATTCGTGACGCAGACGCAGATGGACCTCATCGAGGGTGAGGTTTCCACCGACTGACCTGTCCGGCGAGTAGGACAACCGACCCGGTGACGCGCCTGCGCGGCCGTGTCACAGGTTCATGGTCACGCGGTCGATTCCAGCTTCGACCGGTGATGACGCCCAAGGCGTCTCACCGCCGCGTGACGCCGGACCGCTATCCGGGTACACCTCGCGGAGCGCCTCGTAGAACGCGACGATGCGCGCGTCGTGGTCGCCCTCCGGATGGTCCCGCCCAGCGGCGCATCGCATTGCCTGGGCACGAATTTCGTCGTCGGAGGTGTCAGGCGTCGTCGCGAGGATCGTCAGGTCAAAGCTCACCTGTTGGCCACCTCGTCGGGTATACAACGCACGGCGGTGAACCCGTCGTTGATGGTGGTGAACAGACTGAGAAGCTCACTGCAGGCACCGTCACCGACACGACTGTGCTCGTGGAGCCGCGCGTGCAACTCGCATGTCCATGCAACGCCTCTCTCAGCCCCTGGTCCACAACTGCCCCACGCCAGCGGCCGAACGCTTCAGCCGCTGGCACTGTCGGAACGCTACTTCGACATGCTCAGTGCGCCAGGCGACGACAGCAAAGCCAAGCGCCGGATCAGCGTCGACTTCGGCCCCCCAGCCGGCGCTAAGTCTCAGCTAGCTTCACGGACTCCACCATGGACTGACCGGCCAGGGACATCTAGCACTTGGGACCTCTAACTCGCATTGGCGATACCCCGCGAAGCCTTCCCATCTCTTATAAGTTCCACCAACTCATCCAAGACCACACCAGCCATTCGATCTACTCGACGCGCCGCTTTTCGGTGTTTGCGCTCATGCCTTTTTACTAGTCGATTCTCGCGCATCCGATCGGAGTCCACGACTACCGGGCTCGCAACTCTTGCAGTGGGGAATCTCTCTCGAAGATATTGTTCATTTGCACCCAGGATGCGGGCTGTCGCAAACTCACTCGCACCTTCAACCCGTTCATGGATTGCTCGCCAACGCGCTATCGCCTGGCCGAGGTCATCTGCATCCTCCCGCAGGTCCCAGATTGCACTACGAAACCTGAGCAACGCCGATGTTAGGTCCGTCGGTTCGAGCTCATGCCACGAATCCAGTTCAGATCCTTCGATAATACTAAGGGCTCGCTGCCATTTTCTATTGATCGGTGACACCGTGTCGAAATTCCGCGCATATTCCGGACGCTGCAAAACCAGCAATAGCGGTTGGACGATCCGCCGCCTACGGAGGCGGACCTCAACGCGCCGGCGGCCTTCTGCCACACGTCTTTCCACCATGAGAAGGACCAGGCCGACGACCGCGCCAGTCATGACACCAACAATTAAGTCGGGAATAAAAGAAGACCAGTCCGATTTGGGCATCGCCCACATGAACCAATCCAGCACATCTCGCATTAGGCGCCAACCCTACCTTCGATCGCAAACGGGATTCACTATCGACCGTTACGCACAAATAATTCCCTGCGCGGAGACCAAAAAGGTCTGCATTTATCCGGCAAGGTTCTTACCTCAACGTTCTCCGCCGAGGGCCCGCTCAATTCCGTACGAGCCGACTATTGCGAGGTCGTCAATAAGATCCAGGCACCGTTCGCGGATCTGCCCGCCGCTCTGTCGGTAGAGCCGAAGGATGACCTCGATCACATGGATCCCTGCAGCCGCGCGCACGGTGCGAGCGTCACCCATGCCCTGACTCGCGATCTCGACGACTCTCTCGCAAGCCATGATGGTGGACTCGGGGAAAAGCCTCTGGCTATGGTCTAGCGCAAAGAACATCTCCTCGAAATTATGGGCAAATGCGTCGCTTGCTGCGAAGGTCCTGATCAGTGGATCTGCCACCTCCGCGGTCAGTTCGCCTACGAGGCGCATGGCCGATGCTGCTGTTTCGCGCACTGTGAAATCAGAGTCATCGAACAGCCGGGTTAGCAGGGAGTATGTGACCGATGGATCTCCGGCGAGCGCAGTCGCGGCACCACGTCGCGCGGCGGCGCTCAGTCCGGTTAAGTCGCGCGGAACAGGCTCAGCGATCAGGTCGCGAACAGCCACGATAGCCCAGACACCGCCCGCGCGCTCGGCAATGCTTTCTGGCCCGTTTAGCGCACGGCACAAAGAGGGCGCGAACCTCTCCTGGTCGTTCAGAAGGGCATACCGCAACAGGCGGCTACTGGACTCCGAATCAAAGATTTCCACGGGTGCATCGAACAGTTCAGCGGCCAGGTCCAGCGCAGCGTCGAGATCTGGCCTCATGAGCGCCATAACGGCTTGGGCAGCCTGGGTACGCACGGCCAGGATCTCGTCGGCTGCCAGCTTAGCGATTGTCTGCTTGAGCACGTCGGCACGCTCGGGCTGGGCAAATAGAATACGCGCGATAGTCCCAGCCGCCGCTCCGCGAGTGCTGTTCAACCCCGCCGTCTCTAGATCACCGTTGTAGTAGTGCTGACCGGACGCAGCGGGCGTGCGGGCAGACTCGGAATAGGGGTCTATGTCCGAGGAGCACTCTACGATCAGATCAACTAAGGCGTCATTGGCCTCGGACGCGACGGTCCCCGTCGCGTGGCAGATGTCCAGGCCGACAGGCTGGCCGACAACGCAGCGTGCGTGAGCACAGACGTCAACGAACAGAGATATCGGCACCTTGCCGACGATCGCGCGGATCACGTGCTCGTAGTGCCCGATTGGTGTATCGGAGCCGAACCTCAACGCGAGGCGCGCGAATCGTTCAGGTTCCGCTTCCGCTCGCGAGCCCAGCAACCCCGCGAGTTCTCGCGCACCACCGAGCGGAGCCTCCTCTGCCCGCCAGTTCGTTGTGTCATCCCGATACCTCTCGATTGCGCGAAGCCAGTCCCGGTCTGCCATCCGGATTGCAGCCTCTTGCGGGATAGGCGGACCGACAAAGCTGGCTGCTACAGGCTCGGGACCCCTCAGGGGAATTGCTCCAAGTTTTCGCTCCAACTCACCGAGCCGACGCTCGATAACTTGGTTGCGACGCAGCGGCTCGATTGCTGTCATTAGCTCGAACTGCGCTCGACCCCGCCAATAGCGCCCCATCTTGCTCGTTTCCAACAGAGGGTAGTAGCTGAGCAGCCGTTCAACGAGGGCATGCAGACGAACATCGTCACACTCACGGGTGGCAGTCTCGACGAGCTCACGAGATGCCCACCGTCTACTATCAGCCCAGCCGAGTTCCAAATTCCTGTCGTCCGAGAGCAGCCAATCAATGCCAATGTTTCCGGTACCGACCCTAGTGAGGGCTCGGCAAGCCAAGAACCGCAGTTCCTTCACGTCACTGGAAGCCAGCGGCCGGACGAGTTCGGCGACCTGTTGGGGTTGGTCATCAGGCAGGGCACGTAGAGCAACCTCGACACCCGTGAACAATGCTCCATCGATCCCATGATGGCTGCTGATATACCGAATTCCCCAACGGTGACTGGACCGCAACGATCCTTCGTACGTGGGAACGGCAGTCGCGCTAACTACGCGAACGATAAAAGGCAGCACCTCGTCGAGGAATGTTGAGGGCGCGGCCCTAGCCAGCCGGCCGATCAAGGAGTCGCCTCCAGCGGAGGAACGGGTGTCCAAATGGCCCGAACCGAACGGATCGATAGCACCTTCAGCCCTTGCGCGGGCGGAGCTCCGCCTTAGGTAGGCCCCGACCAGGCGCGTCGCGCCAATGGGGTCCTCTATGTCGAGTCGATAGACGATCGACCAGAAGTCTGAGGTTACAGCGGTCGAGCCTTGGGGGGCCTCTAAGTGACCGTCCTCGACGAGTTCCACTGCGAGGTCAACCAGGCCGGGTGTCAGTGACCATTCGACAATGCTCCGCAGCCGCAGCCGCCATGCTTCGGTTGTCCCAATGTAGGGCCGGACCAGTGCGGCGACCCGCTCTGGACGTTGGCTTCCTGCGTTAGTCAACTGATCCGCCGCCAAGTTCGCCGTCGACTGGTTGGCAAGTAGCACTTCCCAGCGCCCATCGGCGTCAGCGGCGTCGAACCATGTCGGGACAGACAACAATGCGGCCAGCCGCGGCCCAAGCCAGAGTTTCCCGAACGCCAAAGGCTCGATCACTCGCCAGTCCGCAACGGCGGCATCCAACTGAGCAAGCATTGTAATGACGACGTCCTGAAGGTGAGGTCGCAGGCTGTCACTGGTGAGTAGACGAACGATCAGCCGACGAAATCTGTTGCGGTCGATCGCTGCAAGATACTCCAGGACCTGGCGCGCCTGCGCCCGGCGAAACAGGCTCTGGCCTGAGCCGACCAGAAAGTCGTGTAGGTCGCCGCCGTTGGCTATGAAGGAACGCGCGAAGAGGAAGTCGAAGTACGTTTCGTGAAAGATCGCGTACCGGCCGCCGTCCCAAGTCAACACACCCTGCGAAACAAGAGAGGCCACCTCGATGGGGTCGGCATCGTCAAGGACTCCGGACGGTGCGCCGAGAATTTCTCGCTCGCTCATATATCGAACCAGTCCATCAATGGTGCGCCGCCAATCAAGATGCCCAATCTCTCGACTGATCTTTCGGCGTACCTCGTTGGTGAACCGCTCATACAAGTCGCTCAGCGTCCGAAACGGCGCCACCTGATCTGCGCCAGTGAGTCCGCTGAATATGGCCAGGTGGAGGGGCACCCGAAGCAACTCCAGTGTGGCCGGCGTCAATTTCTCCATGTTTACGCCCGACCGGTCAAGCGCGTCCTTCACCTCATCGGCAGTCAGATCACCGAGCTCTAGCGTCTCCACGCGAGTTTCGTCAACCAGCAGTGACCGCATTCGCGAGTCGGCCTGCAGGTCAACTGTACGGACGACCAACACGACTTTGATATTTGGGAGTGATGCCACCTGGTCGAGCAGTTCAGCCACGGCCTCATAACTGTCCGGCATCCGTCCGCTGTATGTACTGACTGCGTCGAGCTGATCTACGAGCAGGACAGCGGGAGAACCCTCTGAGGCCGCAGCTAGAATCGCCACGGGCGATGCCGCAAGGTCGAATGCATGACCAAGAGCCGAAGCGGTCTGTGTGGTTGCAGTGGCACCATCCATTCGTACGGCTGCTGCGAGCCAGCCATCGCGTGAGAGATCCCGAAGAGCATCGGCAGCGGTCGTAGATTTCCCCGCGCCCGCCCTGCCATGAAGGATCACCACCTGACGTCCATCCGCAGCAACAAGCCGCTCGACGAGCTGAGTCGTGCGTGCTTGCGTTGCGGCCATGATCGCAGGCCGCGCCTGCTTGGTCCGGCGTTGTTGTCGTTCAACGGTCGCGGTCAACGCTTGCAATGTGTCTGGATCGCCAACCAGGGTTCGCCGAGCGAATCCTTTCGACTTCAGGTGCCCCCAGATGCTGGGAGCACTGATCTCCTGGTGAAGATGATTGTCCAGCCATCCCCGAAGTTCGTTGACAACGACCTCGGGGTCCCCGTGGACGAGAATCTCGTAGCGTTGATGAACTAGACGGCGGAGGCTGTCCACGGGGTGGTGCTCGACATGGATCCGCCCCAGGTATGCCCACGCCGTCGCTTCGGTGACCCGCCATGCCTTCGCGAGCGACCGAAACCTGGGCAGGTCAATCTGCGTCAGGATCGAGTCGTATTCCTCGGGCGTTGCAGCGGCGCGTGCGCGAGATGAGAGCGAATCCAGCTCTGGCGCGCCGGTGGAAGTAACTAGTCGAAACTGGTGACCGGCTGCGAGGTGAGCCCGTACGGAGAGAAGCACACCCTGACTGATGAGGCGCTGGAGCGTCCACTGACGCTGGGCGTTCTTAGCCTGCTCGTACCAACGAGCTCCCGCTTCCTCGATCCAGAACTCGGCGCCATCTCCGCCATCGCCAGGCGGCTCCAACCGGATGCGCGTCGCAGACCCTTCAATCACGCCGGCAACACGCCACAGGGTCCACCAGGCTTCGTAGCGATTGCCAAGCTTGTCAGCCGAGCCGCCGGGCAGTGCTGTCACCCACGTCTCCCTCCGCTCGACACGATTATTGCGATAAACAACGCAGAAAGACAGTCGTCTTGCTGCTCACATAGTGGCCGCTGAAGATGCGGGTATACATCGACACGCAGGACTGCACTATGCCGCACCCGTTGTCGGTTGAGGCTCATCCGCGTGATCGATCACCACTATGTGGACGCCGTCCTCGCCGGTCCGGCTTCACCAACCGCTACTGCCTCACGGTCTCCGGTCTTGCCCTGGGTACTGCCCGCGGTCCAGACCAAGGTTTGCGACCGCAGCACCGGATCCGGCCAGGCAACCCTTGACACGCTCCCCCACCTCCCCACACCATGATCGAACTGGGAGCGCTTCCATAATCTTCCAGTTCTGTGCACGTCCCATGCAGCACCGCGACGAACACGCAACGACGCGTTCGCAGAGACCTTGGGAGAACCCTCATGAGACGACCGCGCCGGCTCCTGGCCGCGCTCACCGCGTGCGCGCTCGGCACCGCCCTCCTCGGCGGCACCACCATCCTCAGCAACAGCACCCCTGCCTGGGCAGCCAACGACGTCCTCAGCCCCGGCACCAAGCTCTACAACAACCCCCAGAGCTCCACGAAGGAAGCAGCACACGCCCTCCGCGGCCAGGCCAAGCGCGACGCCCTGCTCCTCAGCAAGATCCCCAGCTCCACCTGGTTCACGGACGGCACCCCCACCGAGGTCAAGAAGGACGTCCACAAGCTGGTCAAGCGCACCGGCACCAAGGTCCCCGTCCTGGTCGCGTACAACATCCCGTTCCGCGACTGCTCGCTCTACTCGGCCGGCGGCGCCCGCGACGTCGCGGAGTACAAGGCGTGGATCGACGGCTTCGCTGTGGGCATCGGCCGCGAGGAGGTCGCCGTCGTCCTCGAGCCGGACGGGCTCGGCGTCATCCCCTGGTACACGACCCTGGACGGGCAGCTCGAGAACTGCCGGCCGCCCGAGTACGACCCCGAGACCACCGGCCGGGACGCCGCGGCGGAGCGCTTCGAGATGCTCAACTACGCCATCGACCGGCTCCAGGAGCTGCCGAACACCGTCGTGTACCTGGACGGCACGGGCGCGTCCTGGCTGAACGTCGGCGAGTCCGCCGACCGGCTCGTCAAAGCCGGCGTCGAGCGCGCGGACGGGTTCTTCCTGAACGTGTCCAACTACGAGTTCACCGAGAACAGCGTCGCCTACGGCACCTGGGTCTCCCAGTGCATCGCCTACGTCACGCAGGTCTCCCCCGACGACTACGCCGGCTGCGGCAACCAGTACTGGAGCGGCGGCCCGGCGAACGACTGGACCGGCGTGACCCTGTCCAACCAGGGCCTCTGGAGCCGGACGGCGGCAGATCCGGCGCTGAACACCGCCGGCATCGACTCCCGCTACGAGCTGGTACTGGGCGACGTCGAGCCCACCACGCACTTCGTCGTCGACACCAGCCGCAACGGCCGGGGCGCCTGGGCCGCACCCGCGGGCGTCTATCCCGACGCCGAGACGTGGTGCAACCCGCCCGACCGCGGACTGGGCCAAAGGCCGACGACCGACACCGGCAACGAGCTCGTCGACGCCCTGCTGTGGATCAAGATCCCCGGCGAGTCCGACGGCCAGTGCTTCCGCGGCCTCGGCGGGCCGGAGGACCCGGAGCGCGGCATGGTCGCCCCGGCCGCCGGCCACTGGTTCCCCGAGCAGGCACGGGAGCTCATCGAGCTCGCCCAGCCGCGGCTCGGCGCGCACCACTGACGGCGGCGTCCGCTCCTGACGCCACCCACCAACCAGCCAAAAACCAAACCCCAAGAAAGACGGAGGCACGCATGCGATCAACGACGACGCAGCACCGCTCCACCACCCGAGACCGAGCCAAAGCCAGGCGCCGACGCCGGCTCCTTGCCCCAGCACTGGCCCTCGGCCTGCTGCTCGGGCTCACGGCCACCCCGGGCCTGACGCCCCCGGCTGCCGCAGTCGGCGGCAGCTTCACCGACAACCTCGATACCTACAACACGGCGCGCTGGCACAAGGCCGACGGCTGGACCAACGGCGGCATGTTCAACGCGGGCTGGCGCGCCGACCACGCCTGGCACAACGGCGGCGTCCTGGGCCTGAACCTGGACAACACCTCCTGCCCGGGCGGCTGCTCGGGCCGGCCGTACGCCTCCGGGGAGTACCGCAGCAACGAGCTCTACTCCTACGGGCGCTTCGAGGTGCGGATGAAGGCGGCGTCCGGGTCGGGCATCGTCACCTCGTTCTTCACCTACACGGGGCCGGGCGACGGCCAGCCGTGGGACGAGATCGACGTCGAGATCCTCGGCAAGAACACCCGGCAGATGCAGACCAACTACTTCACGAACGGCGTCGGCGGCCACGAGTCGGTCATCGACCTCGGCTTCGACGCCGCGGCCGGGTACCACGACTACGCCATCGAGTGGTGGAACGGCGGCACGATCAACTGGTTCGTCGACGGCCGCCTCGTCCACCAGGAGAACGGCTCGCGCGGCCCACTGCCCACGCGTCCGCAGCGCATCATGATGAACCTGTGGCCGGGCACCGGCGTCGACGGCTGGCTCGGGCCGTTCAACTACACCGGCCAGCGGACGGCGACCTACGAGTGGGTCAAGTACACGCAGTACTGACCTCACCCGACACGGAGTCAGTCCGAGGCCGGAGCCGATCCCCGCACGACCAGGCGGGTCGGCAGGATGACCGGGGTCGGCGACTCACCACCGATCAGCCGCACCAGCATCGTGGCCATCTCCTGACCGAGGCCACGGATCGGCTGGCTGACGGTGGTGAGCGCCGGCTCCGTGTGCTGCGCGATCTCCAGGTCGTCGAAGCCGACCACGGCGACGTCGTCGGGCACGCGACGCCCCTGCGCCTTCAGGGTACGGACGGCGCCGGCCGCCATGTTGTCCGACGCCGCGAAGACGCCGTCGATGTCAGGGTCGACGGCGAGCAGCCGCGCCATCGCCTGGGCGCCGCCCTCGAAGCTGAAGTCGGCGTGCTCGACCAGGTCGGAGCCGCGTCCCGCCACCGCCATGGCGTCGACGAACCCGTCGTACCGGGCGACCGACGCCTGCAGGTCCATCGGGCCGGTGATGGTGGCGATCCGACGTCGTCCGGACCCGAGCAGGTGCTCGGTCGCGAGGCGGGCACCGCCCCGGTTGTCGACGTCGACGTACCAGCGGGCCTCGCCGCGCATCGGCCGGCCGCCGACGACGACCGGCAGGTCGGTCTCCGCCACCAGCCGGTTCAGCGGGTCGTCCCCGCGCAGGGCCATGAGCATCAGCCCGTCGGAGCGCCGCGAGCGCAGCAGCCGGTCGAGCCGGGCCTGGCCGCGCTCGGACGACGCGAGCATGAGCGTCAGGTCCAGCTCCGACCGGTCCAGGGCTCCGGCGACGCCGACGAGCACCTGGGAGAAGAAGGGGTCGCCGAACAGCGCGGGGTCGTCGTCGGAAACGGCGAGGACGACCGAGCCGCCCGTGCTCGTCGCCAGGGCGCGGGCCGTCGCGTTCGGGACGTACCCGAGCTCGCTCGCCGCCCGGGCGACCGCCTCGCGCTTGGCCGGGCTCACGTTGCGGGCGTTGTTCATGGCGCGTGACGCCACCGACCGCGACACCCCGGCCCGCTGCGCGACCTCGTCGAGGGTGGGCACCTTGAGCACGCGGTCGGGCATGCGGCTCAGCCTAGTGCGGGACGTCGCGGTTCCCGCTGCCTGGGTGCGGCGCTCCTAGGCAGCCACGTCCTTCTCCGGACGACGTCGCGGCTGAAGACTCGGTGCCATGAACATCGTGATCATCACCGGCGGCAGCCGCGGCCTCGGCGCCGCCACCGCACTCGCCTGCGCCAAGCGCGGCCTCGGCGTCATCCTCACCTACAACAGCAACCCGGACGCGGCGGCGGACGTCGTCGGCAAGATCAGGGCCGACGGCGGCACCGCGGTGGCGCTGGAGCTCGACGTCACCGACACCACCACCTTCCCGGCGTTCGCCGCAGCGGTCCGCGACACCGTCCAGGAGACCTGGGGCCGGACCGACGTCGACTACCTGGTCAACAACGCCGGGTACGGCCTCTACAACCCGATCGCCACGGTCACCGAGGAGCAGTTCGACGGCCTGTTCCGCGTGCACCTCAAGGGCCCGTTCTTCCTCACCCAGACCCTGCTGCCCCTGATCGCCGACGGCGGCCAGATCGTGAACATGGTCAGCGCGACGAGCCGCGTGGCGACCGCGGGGGTCGCCCCGTACGCCAGCTTCAAGGGCGGCCTCGAGGTGCTGACCCGCTACATGGCGAAGGAGTTCGGCGACCGCCGGATCCGGGCGAATTCGGTCGCGCCCGGCGCTATCCGCACCGAGCTGGGCGGCGGGCTGAACGACGAGTTCGAGGCGCAGCTCGCCGGCCGCACGGCGCTGGGACGGGTCGGCGAGCCCGACGACGTCGGCGACGTCATCGCGAGCTTGCTCTCCGACGACAACCGCTGGATCAACGCGCAGTCGATCGAGGTCTCCGGGGGTTACGACATCTGAGGCCCGGGCCTGTCCGCCGTCAGCCCCGGCCTGGTCCCGCTGCCCTCGTCCCGCCGCCCGCCCCCTGGGAGAGCCAGGTGGCGGTGACGTTGATCGCCCAGAAGGCGGCAATGACGGCGGCGAGGTAGGCGGTCCAGGAGACGTCCCACGGCAGGGAGCCGCTCAGGCCGCTCGGCATCGGGAAGTCGCTCGGCACCTCCGAGCCGAGATACCAGTTCACGCCCAGGTGGACCGCGACGGCGCCGGCGGACAGCACCAGCACGGCGAGGCAGATCGCCCACGGAACGAGGTACGTGTGCACGACGCCGGGGCGGTGGTTCAGCTCGGCGTCCGCGAACGTCGCGTAGATGAGCCCGGGGAGAAGTACCGCGACGAGCGTCCCCCACCAGCGCCAGTTTCCGCCGAGGTCCAGGCCGACGTCGCGCACCTGCTGCGCGACGTCGGGCGACCATCTGGGGTCCGTGGAGAGGTAGGTCGTGGCGTCCACGCCCCAGGGGATGAGCCAGGTGCTCAGGTGCATGAGGGCCCAGCCCAGGAACAGGCTGGCGACCACGGTGATGAAGCCGCCGACGAACACGAGGATCGGCCGCTCCAGGTCTGCCAGGTCGATGCGCCCGTCGCGGACCGCCCGGAGGAACGCATTCCTGCCCACGGTCAGCACAGCAAGGACGCCGGGCACCAGCAGGCCGACCCAGAACTCGCTCAGGAAGTCCGCCACGGGCGTGAACATACGCGCCCGTGGCGGAGCGGATCGAGGGTCCGGCGTGCAGATCACCCGGGTGACTCCACCGTCGGAAAGGATGTCGCCAAGTCGATATCCGCACATCACAGCCCGTTCGCGTGTCCACGGCCTCTGCCCTGGTAGACATGCCATCGACACCGCAGCGAGAGGGGCAGCACGAACATGCAGGACGGTAGATCCCGGCAGGCCTGGGTTTGGGTGATCGCCGTTCTCGGCTACCTGATCCTGCCCGTCATCGCCTTCTTCTCGATCCTGGACGGGAGCCTCGTCAACGTCATGGGCGGGAGGTCCTCCGGCAGCATGCCGCCCGTGGGCGGCGTGGCAGTGGCCGGGACGTTCGTGATCCCGGTGCTGACCTGGGTCATCACCCTGGCCCTGCACCGCGAGCGCCGGGCGCACGGCGAGAAGGCGTTCGACGGCGTCATCATCAACTGGGTCGGCGGCATCCTGGTGGCGGGTCTCGTGGGCGCCACCCTCGGCTCCTACGCCTTCCCCCTGGTCAGCGACTACCTCCAGACGCACGAGCGGGCGAGCGTCGCGGACGACGGCAGCGTGGCGTCAGGGGAGCTCTCGCTGGAGCCGGCGCTGTTCGAGGGGCTGCGAGTCGCTGCCTAATCCGTCGCTCACCTGCCGAGAAGGCTCAGGTTGTGCAGCAGCAGGAGCACGATGCCGCCGACCGTGGGGATGGCGCTGAGCACGATCGTGAGCCACTGCAGACCCCGGTTTCCCACCGCGGCGCGCAGCCGGACGATCGCCCACACGAGGGTGACCGGTGCCAGCGGCCAGAGCACGACGGCGAGGATCGGCAGCACCACGTCGGTGGCCTCGAACTTCGCCGGGGCAGGTACTGGAGCGGCGGGTGTCGGGGCGGGCGTCACCTCGGCCGCGATGGCGTCGACGGGGCCCAGCTCGTCGAGCACGCGGCTGGCCGAGGCGTCGTCCCAGCCGTGCCGTGCGAGCGCCTCGGCGGCGTGCTCACGTACTGCCGCCACGGTCTCCGCGCGCTCGCGGGGATCGGCGGAGGCCAGGGCGCGGTCGAGGTCGGCGAGGTAGGCGTCGACGATCGGCGGGAACTCGGGGGTGGTGGTCATCAGGACTCCAGGGTCGTGCGGACGTCTGCCGTGAAACGGGACCAGGTGGCGGTGAAGGTGTCGAGCGCCGCCCGGCCCTCGTCGGTGATCTCGTAGTACCGGCGCGGAGGACCCACCGCGGAGGGCACCTGGGTGGTGGTGACCCAGTTCTGCTGACGCAGGCGCGACAGCAGCGGGTACAGCGTTCCCTCGCTGGTCAGCAGGGTGCTGTCCGTGCCGAGGCGTTCGGCGAGCTCGAGCCCGTAGGCCGGCCCGGAGCGCAGGCAGGCCAGCACGCAGTACTCCACGACTCCCTTGCGGAACTGCGTCAGCACCATGTCCGACGTCGGTATCATGCATCACACGATAGCAGGTACCTTGCGCAACAAGATAGCCCCCTGTGCCCTTGGCCCCCCGCACGGCGGGACTTTGGTCCCTAGCAGGGTGACGTCGCGGCGACGACGCTGGGTCGAGTGCTCACCGCGACGGTGAGGAACAGACCACCGATCGACGGGACCCGAGGCATGAACCGTGCGTGGAAGGCCGCCATGGAGCTGCTGGACGTCGGCGCCATCCGGCGCAACGACCCGACCGACGTCGCGCGCTTCACGCCGACGGGGTCCGGCTACATGGGGCCCGGCGGGGACTACGCGGTCCGCAGGATCATCGAGGAGCTGGCGCGCGCGAGGTCGTTGGCCGACGAGCTGGCTGACCGGCTGCGGCAGGCCGCTGCGCCGACGGCGTCGCGTCTGTCCTGAACGACCGGAGTCAGAGCCCGAACGTCTCCCGAAAGACACCATCGGAGCCGGCGACGTCCAGCAGATCGGCGAAATCAAGGTTCGCGAGAACGAGGTTCGCCTCCACGACGAAGACCGCCTCCGGGATGACGCGAAATGCGGTCAGGTAGGTGTCGGAGTCCTCGAACAGGTCCACGACCAGAAGAGTGCTGTCGACCATTGATCGCGCGTCCGCGACAAAGGCGAAGTCTTCGACGTCGACCAGCTCGATGATCTGCTCCGGAGTGATCCTGGCCAGACATGGGTCCTCGACGACCAGGAGCTTCGCCCCGTAGACGCCGTGCGCCCCTGCCGGCCGCCGGGAATCGGCGAGCACTTTCGTGAAGCGGTCGTCGTCGGTGTAGTCGGTCCGCAGCAGGACACCGGACAGGTCGAGCTCGTCGACCGGTGGGTCGATCCGCGCTGCGCAGTTGCTCACGGCCGCCAACCTAGCGCCTGTCAGCGAAGGCCTTCGGCCTTCAACAACCTCATGAATAACGGACCCGCGAACACCTGGAACGCCGCCCATGCATCAGGGTTTCCTTCGAAATAGCCAGCGATGTCTACGACCCAGCGTTCCACCAGATCGTAATAGCCATCCAGAACCGCCTCAAGGAAATCCGCGCACTGCTGCAGAAGAACGCCGTCCCGACGACCGTTCAGCTCTGGTATGAGAACAGCCTCGTAGAGTGCGAGCGAGATGATGGTATCGACCCCGACGATTCCTCTCATGCCGAAGGTTTCCTCATCCCACTCACCGACGCCATATTCACCGCCATTGGTCACAGCGAGCATAACAATGGAAGATTTCCACTCGGCCTCTTCCCACCCGAGTATCGCCTCACGCGATCGCGGAACCATCGCCCACTGGAGCGATCGAACTTCCCAGTCCCTCATGGATGCCATGGCAATCTTTCGTTCGTCAGGGTGGCGGCTCAGCCAAGGTCAGAGATGCGGTCCACCTCGACCTGGGCCCCATGAAGGTCGGGAAGTACCACCGTCGCAAGCCGTAGCGACGGCTCCGCTCTCACGCTCCACGTCGGGTGAACGACCGCAAAGCGCCCACCGGCCAGGCGGAGGAGCACCTTGTCGGCGCCAGAGAATCGTGCGAGCACATCGAACCGCTCTCCGTGCAGAACATGGCCGACGCCGATCTCCCGCTCTAACTCGCGACGCACGTTCCAGGAATGCTCGGCATCGGCTGGCTCGCCGGTCTGGAAGGTCCACCATGTAGCGGGGTCGACGTCGGGCCACGGGGCCGGGGCCAGGCGCTCCCACACCAAGGGGCTCGTCCCCATCAGCTCGCCGGCATGCGCGATCTGCCGGCGAGCGCCGTCGTCGATCTCGATGTCGTCCTCGTACAGGTGGCTGCACAAGGTATCGAGCGCGATGCCGGGTTCTCCGTGATCAAGGAGGTGAATGACGTCGTCGTACTGCTCGGGTCTCAGAGAACCGGCCACCAGACGCGCAGCCGCTCGAACGGAATCGTCGATCACCTGATGCGACTGGTAGTCGGGATGCTGCACAGTCGACTACTCCGCACGCAGAGCATCAGTGAGCCCAGCCGCAAACTCATCGAAGGACTCAGCAATCTTCCGAGGAACGCGATCCTCGTCGACGTACACCACGCATGGCTGCCCCGGCGCGGCCTCCCGGTAGTCCAGCATGACGGTGTCGTGCCCACCGGACGGCGTATGCGCGATGACGATACCGATCTCCGGATACTCCCACTCGGCGATGAGGTACTTGCTCGACGTGTCCGACGTCGAGTCGATTCCGAACACACCCCCGATGCCCAGGACCGACGTCACCTCGAAATGGTCCTCGGCCCAGGACGTCGGGAACACCGTCCGAAAGACGCCCCTGATCACAAACCCGCCGTTGCAGTGTTCAAGCGTGCGGACGTAGGCCGCTGGAAGCATGACGCCCAGTTCCCGCTCCGCTGCCTCGACGGCGAAGCGCGTGAGGGCAGGACCAGTGGTCAGGGGATCTGGCTCCAGGGGCAGCCACGGCTTCGTCATCTCGGAACACCCACGCGCCCGAGGGTAGCGCTCGGCCCGGTGGCCGCGGGTTCGCCGTCGACCCGCCGCTCGACGCAGGACGCAACGCGCGTCCGGGAGAGCGCTATTGGCTGGTCGCGCGGATCGGGCCGTTCCGGGTGCGAGAGCCCGTCCAGATCATCACGACGGTCTCGACCGGCAGCCGGGCCGCCCTCACCTACGGCACCCTGGCGGGCCACCCTGTCTCCGGGGAGGAGGCGTTCATCGTCCACCGGGACGACGACGGCGACGTCCGCCTCACGCTGCGCTCGCTCACCCGAGGCGGCCGAGGCGTCTGGCGGGGGCTCTTCCCGCTCATCTTGATCGCCCAGCGCGTCTATCGGCGGCGGTACCTCCGGGCGCTGCGGCCGGGCAAGCAGTAGGTTTCGGCGAGTTCACACCGCCGGTCGCGCCTTGCCACGGAGCCGACGACGACGGCGGTTCCGGCGGATCAGCACCATGACCGGCACCAGCGCGATTACTCCAATCACGATGAACACCGCGACAACACGAGCGACTGTGCCGACAACAGCCCCGGGCGCCGAATGCTCCACCAACCCGTCGGGCCGTGGTCCGAACTCGCCTTCCAGCTCGGCGTAGGTGGCGGTGTCGACCTCGCCCTCGTACTCGACCAGTAGATAGTCGAACTCCACCGGAAGCTTCTCCCACACGGCCGTGGCCGCGATCTCCCAGGCGGCTTCGCGGTCCATCGAGCTGCCGACCAACACCACCTCGACGCGGTCCTCCGACACCTCCCGCGACTCGAAGAACCGGACCCACACCCCGGCGTCGTCGAACCCTTCGTCGAGGAGGCCTTGCTGCACCTGTCGCAGCTCCGCCCCGTAGGAACAACCCGCGAGCGCGCAGCTTGCGAGTACGAGGCCGAGCGCGAGGACCAGCCATCGAGCAATGCGGGACGGCACTGTCCGACTCATCAGGATGCTCCTCTGATCGGTGACCGGGCCATCGACCTCAAGCACGCTCGCCTGCGCTGATACCGATGGCGGGACTCAATCAGCGAGGCACGGAGCCGGTCAATCAAACCTTCCGGAGTTCACCCGCCGCCGCGTGATGCGGCCTACGATCGATGACCATGGACGAAACGACCGGTTACCGGATCCTCGTCACGGGCTCCGCCGACGGGCTGGGCCGCCTCGCGGCCGAGACCCTCCTGGCCCAGGGCCACGACGTCGTGGTGCACGCACGGAACGCCCGCCGGGCGGAGGCGCTACGCCCGATGGTCCACCGTGGCGCCCAGCTGGTGGTCGCCGACTTTGCCGAGCGCGACGACGTCCTCGGCCTCGCCTCGCAGCTGGCCGACGACGCCCCGCTGGACGCGGTGATCCACAACGCCGGGATATGGAGCGGGCCGGCCGTCATGCCGGTCAACATCGTCGCTCCGTACCTGCTCACAGCCCTGCTGCCCGCACCACGCCGCCTGGTCTACCTGAGCAGCGGCTCGCACTACAGCGGGCGCCCGGTGCTCGACGGCGTCGACTGGCAGGGACGGACCGCGGGCTCGTACGGCGACAGCAAGCTGTACGTCACCGCACTGGCGGCCGCCGCCGCGCGCCTGCGCCCCGGGGTGCTGAGCAACGCCGTCGACCCCGGGTGGGTGCCGACCCGCATGGGCGGGGCCGGCGCGCCGGACAACCTGGAGCTGGGGCACCGCACGCAGGAGTGGCTGGTCACCAGCGACGATCCGCAGGCGTTGACCAGCGGCGACTACTGGTACCACCAGGAGCGACAGCAGCCGCACGCGGCGGCGCTCGACGTCGGCTTCCAGGACCGGCTCCTGGCGACGCTGGCGGAGGAGACCGGGACGACCCTCGGCTGACCGTGGACCACAGCAGCTACTGCCAGCCGGTGTTGACCACAGCGGTTGCTGCCAGTTTCCTGTCCGACTGGCAGGAACTGCTGTGGTCAACACCGGCTACGCTCCGACGTCGTGACGACGAAGCGGCGCCGAGGGACCGAGCACCGGCTGCGGCACGTCGGCGCACTCGTGCCGCCAGACGGCTTCGGAACCGTCGCCTCCGTGGGCATGGGCCCGGACGGTCCCGTCGTCATGTGGGCCGGAGGGCGAGACACCGGGCATGCGGTGGTCCAGGCCGGACGCCGCGACCTGGGCAAGCTTGGTCGCACGGTCGCCCTGGCGTCGTACACGACATCGAACCTCCAGCCGCGCGACGTCGTGATCGCCGCTGTGCCCGTCGCCCAGGCCTTCGTCCAGCCGTTGCCTGACGGCGGGTACCTCATCGCCCGGTCCCGCTGCGCGTGGACGTCGGAGGGCGCCGAGAAGAACGCCCTCGTCGTGGGCACGGACGGCCGCGTCGTCCGGCGCGGGACGCTCGGTGACGGGATCGCGCACCTGCAGGTCGACCGGGACGGGCGGATCTGGGTCGGTTACTTCGACGAGGGCATCGGCGGCAACAACGGCTGGCGCTTCGACGGACCCGAGCCCCTCGGCTCATCCGGTCTCGTGCGGTGGTCGCTGGGCTTCGAGAAGGAGTGGGAGTTCCCCACGAGCACAGGGACCGTCATCGCGGAGTGCGACGCGATGAACGTGTCCGACGACGGCGTCATCGCCTACGACTTCGGCGCGGAACAGCTGATCCGGGTCCGCGACGGCCAGACGTCCGTCCACCCGACGGGCACCGAGGGCGTCAGGGGCGTCGTCTTCACCGGCGACGCGGTCGGCCTCGTCGGGTCCTCCGCCGACCGCAACCTCTTCACGACCGGAACTCTCGGTGCCGAGTCGTTCAACCAGCGCCGGCGCGGTTACCTGTCCATGCCCAGCGGCAAGCCCGTCCCACGGGGACTGGGGCCGGAGTGCCGCGGCTCGACGCTGAACTTGTTCGACGGGAACGACTGGTACCAGCTCGACCTCGCTCAGCCTCAGGCGACAGACCAAGCCTGATCACATCTCTGGGCCCAGGGTCCCAACTCTGAGCGAAACGAGCGTTCACCCAGATTTCACCCGTTAGGGTGGCCGCCATTGCCAGTCCGTGATCGCGCTCACAGACGGCGTGCCGCCGGAAGGCGGCGTGCGCGGAGCGCGGCCACGGACGCGCTGGTCTTCCCCGGTGCGAGTGTCCGAACAACCACACCCTGGAGCAACACATGACCTTCGCCGATCGCATCAGTACTGCGAACGAGCTGATCTGGTCGATCCCGCTGATCGCCCTGTGCCTTCTCGCCGGCCTGTACTTCTCCCTCCGGACCGGCTTTCTCCAGGTCCGACACATCCCCGACATGCTCAGCCAGCTCAGGAAGGGCGAGAAGTCCGAGGACGGCACGTCGTCCTTCCAGTCCCTGATGATGTCGCTGGCCGGCCGCGTGGGCATGGGTAACATCGGCGGCGTCGCGACGGCCATCGCCTTCGGCGGCCCCGGCGCCGTCTTCTGGATGTGGACCTCCGCGTTCCTCGGCGCCGCCACCTCGTTCATCGAGTGCACACTCGGCCAGATCTACAAGGAGAAGGACCCGGACACCGGCGAGTACCGCGGCGGCCCGGCGTACTACTTCGAGAAGGCCTACAAGCACAAGGCGCGAGGCCTGTCGCTGACCTACGGCATCCTCTTCGCGGTCGTGACCATCCTCGCGATGAGCTTCTTCCTGCCGGGTGTGCAGGCCAACGGCATGGCCTCCGCGATCGACAGCGCCTGGGGCGTGCCCACCTGGGTCACCGCCATCGGCCTGGTGATCCTCCTGGGCTTCATCGTGATCGGCGGTGTCAAGCGCATCGCCAACTTCGCCGTGATCGTGGTGCCCGCCATGGCGCTGCTCTACATCCTCATCGCGGTCGTCGTCTTCTTCGTGAACTTCACCGCGATCCCCGAGGTGTTCGGGCTGATCTTCGGCAGCGCCTTCGGCGTCCAGCCGGTGTTCGGCGCGATCCTGGGCCTCGCCGTGAAGTGGGGCGTGCAGCGCGGCATCTACTCCAACGAGGCAGGCCAGGGCACCGGCCCGCACGCCGCCGCGGCCGCCGAGGTCTCGCACCCGGCCAAGCAGGGGTTCGCGCAGGCCTTCGCGGTCTACATCGACACCCTCTTCGTGTGCTCGGCCACCGCGTTCATCATCATCTCGACGGGCATGTACAACACCTTCGCCGGTGAGGTCTGGCCCAGCGACGTGATCCAGGAGGGCAGCGGCGGGCTGAGCACCGACGTCGAGCCCGGCCCGGGGTTCGTGCAGCAGGGCCTGGACTCGGTGTTCCCCGGTGCCGGCCCGTCGTTCATCGCGATCGTCCTCGCGTTCTTCGTGTTCACCACGATCGTGGCGTACTACTACATGGCCGAGACCAACCTGAACTACCTGACCCGCAAGATGACCAACCGGCTGGCCGCGCGCGCCATGCAGCGGGCGCTGCAGGCGCTCGTGCTGGTCTCGGTCGCCTACGGCGCGGTGACCACCGCCGGCGCGGCGTGGGGCCTCGGCGACATCGGCGTGGGGTCGATGGCCTGGCTGAACATCGTCGGCATCCTGTTCCTCCAGGGTCCCGCGCTGAAGGCGCTGAAGGACTACCGGGAACAGAAGAAGCGGGGGCTGGACCCGCAGTTCGACCCGCGGCGGCTCGGCATCGAGAACGCGACGTTCTGGGAGGACCGTGTCGACGGCCGGCTCGAGAGCGGGGCGGGCGCGGAGCGCGCGGAGAAGCAGCTCGACCGCGACTGACCGGCCCTACCGCGGCCCAGTCCGGAGAACGCCTCCGGACTGGGCTGCCCGCCTCAGCCCACCGGCCCGCCGAACGTCCCCAAAGGCCCGAGATCAGCACCGTCGATCTGGGCAGCAGTAGACCGCGCGACCCCGACCAGCTCGGACATCGGCACGACGGCCCGGCTGGTGGCCGCGAGATCCTCGTGCGCCTCCTTGGACCACAGCGGCGGGAAGAAGTTCAGCCCGCTGTCACCGGCGAGGCCGCGGGTCTCGGCCTCCCAGCCGTCCCAGCGCAGGCCCTCCGTGAAGTCGGTCAGACCGCCGTCGAGCACCCACGTCAGCCACGCCGCGTACCCGGCCTCGAGCGGCTCCCACTGGAGCGTGTCGGGCGCGAGGTACGTCATCTCGCCGGGACCTCCCGGCCGCCCGACCGACCCCGGATGCGGCCCGTTGAGCGCGTAGGTGCCGCCCAGCACGTCGTGCGCGACGACGAGCCCGTGGGCCGCGTACCAGGAGGCCTCCGGGGTCGGCGGGAACTCGTTCATCGCGGCCAGGTCGGGCAGCCGCCCCGGGTCCGGCGGGCCGACGTCGTCCCCGACGTCGTCCGCGCCAACGAGGCCGCCAGAACCACCCGGGCTGCCGTACACCCGCAGCCATCCCTGGTCGATCAGCAACCCGCCAGTGTGCACGACGACGGCGCCCAGGAACGACCCGGTCGTCACCTGGAGCTGTTCGAGGGTGCGGCGGCTGGTCGCGTCGTCGGCCTCCAGGATCTTGACGCTCACCGACGCCTCGTCGACGAGGTGTTGCAGCTCGGGCCAGGCGGGTCGCGGCGTCGCGGTCAGGTTCTCGAACAGTCGCACGCGTTCGATCGTAGTCGCGGGGTTGCTCCCCCGGGTCCGAAGCCGTTGACCCTCGACCCGGTCGATCCCCCAGGGTCGCGGCATGTCCGCACCGCTCCCCCGCGCCTGGCTCGCCTTTCTCGCCGCGAGCACCCTCAGCCAGCTCGGCAGTACCGTCCTGTGGTTCGCGCTCGGCTGGGCCGCGGCGTCGCACGGCGGCCAGGTCGCCGCACTCGTCCTGACGGCGTCGGGCCTGCCCCGGCTCCTCCTGGTGCTGGTGGGCGGCTCCGTCGCCGACCGCGTCGGCGCCCGACGCCTGCTCCTCGTCACCGAGTCCGTCATGGTCACGGTGTGCCTCGCGCTCGCGTCCGGCCTGCACGCCACCGGCCCGACGCCGTGGCTGCTCGCCGCCGCCGGCCTGGCCTCCGGCATCGTCTCGGCGTTCTCCCTGCCCGCCCTGGGCTCGATGCCCCGCCGCCTCGTCGACGACGCCGCGCTCCCCCGCGCGCTGGCCCTGCGCCAGAGCCTCGGCCAGACCGTCCTGCTCGTCGGCGCGCCGCTCGGCGGCCTCCTGGTCGCCACGGTCGGCCTGCCCGCCATCGCGGTGGCCGACGCCGCCGGCTTCGCCGTCGTCCTGCTCGTCCTCGCGGTGATCCGGCCCCGGCGCGACGTCGGGCCGGGCGCGGAACCGCTCTGGCGGTCCCTGTCCGACGGCGCCCGCGTGGTCGCCCGGACGCGCGGGCTGGCGGTCGCTCTCGTGCTGACGGGCGCCGTCGCCGCCGTCGTCCTGCCCGTGTCGTCGCTGCTGGTGCCGCTGCTCGGGCGGGCGTCCGGGTGGAGCGCCGGGACGACAGGTCTCGTGGTCGCCGCGCAGGCGGCGGGGTCGATCGGCGCCACGCTCGTCGTGGCCCGGACCGGGACGGCGCGGCGGACCGGGCGGGCCGTGGCGCTCGGGCTGGCCGTGGCAGCGGGCGGCGTGGGGCTGGTCGCCTCCGTCGGTGCGCCGGTCCTGGTCGCGGGAGCGGCCGTCGTCGTCGGGGTCGGGACGGGCGTCGCCGTCGCGCACCTGGCGCCGTTCGTGCTGGGGAGCGCGCCGCGCACCCACCTGGCGCGGGTCCAGGCGTGGACGGCGCTGGCACAGCTCGCGCCGGTCGTCGTGTCCAACAACCTGCTCGGTGCCCTCGCCGAACGGGTCTCCGCGGGTGCGGCGCTGGGCTGCTGCGCCGTCGTCCTCGGGCTGTGCGCTCTGGCCGCTACCCGGCTCCGGTCGGCGTCGTCGTGACTTGGGCTGGACCCTCGACCCGGTCGAGGGTCGATGCTGGACCCGTGCACCCCGCAACGATGCTCACCGTCGGCGCGTTCTCGCGCGCCTCGGACCTGCCCGTCAGCGCCCTGCGCTACTACGACGCCGCGGGCGTGCTGCGCCCCGCGCGCGTGGACCCGGCCACCGGCTACCGCTGGTACGCGCCCGACCAGGTCGAACGCGCGAGGCTCGTCGCCCGGATGCGGCTGACGGGGATGCCGGTCGCCGACATCTGCCGCGTCATCACCGGCGACCCCGTCACCGCCCACCGGGTCGTCGACGCCCATCAGCGTCGCCTGGAGGCGGAGCTCGCCGCGTCGACCGCCCACCTCGCGCAGGTGCGAGAACTCCTGGCGGCGACCACTCGGGTCACGGTCGATGCCGCCGAGCTGCGTGCCGCGCTGCGCTCGGTCCGGCACGCCGTCGGTGACGGCTCCGGCTGGCCGGCCCTGCGCGGGGTGCTGTTCGACGTCGACGGCGGGGCGCTCCGGCTGGTCGCGACGGACCGGCACCGGATGGGTGTCGTGGGTGTCCCGTTCTCGGGCGTGACGGGGCCGGCCGTGCGGGTCATCGTGCCGGTCGCGGTCGTGGACGCTTTTCTGGCCGGCGCGGAGACCGGGCCGGTTGATGTGTCTCTTACCGCGAACCGGGTCGCGCTCGGTGACGTGGAGGGTGCGGCCGTCGATGCGCTCTACCCCGACTACCGGGCTCTGCTCGATGCGCACGGGTCCTGGAGCGCGGGGGCGTCATCGGTCAGGGGTGGTGTGACGATGACGGCGTCTGACCTGCTGGCCCAGGTCGTGCAGGGCCCGGCCGAGCGACGGCCGGGTGTCCGACGCGGCGATCTAGTCCTGCTCGGGCTCGACCCCGCAGAGGTCCGCGTGGGCGACGAGCCCGGATCCGTCGCGTTCGACCGGGAGTACCTCGCCGACGCCGTCCGCTCGTTCGGCGACGCCGACCTCGTGCTCACGGTCGGTGAACGCGACGCCCTCCGCCTCGCGGCGGTGCACGGGCCGGACGCCGTCGTGCTCCTCATGCCGGTGCGGCGCGACGACCGGGCGGCGTGACACGCTCGACCGACGTTCAAAGGCTGGCTGGGGCACCGTCCCAGTCGACTCGTACGATCCAGAACTCCCGCTCCTCAGCCGTCACGCCGACGGCCACGGTGCGATCGAGATTGCTGGCCACGAATTCTGGTTCGCCGGGACAGAGACCGAGTGGAGACAGGTCGACCTCGCCGGTCATCGTCGCGAGCGCCACCTCGGGCGGCGACCCGGGAAGGCCGATGAGGAAGTTCTCCCCTTCGTCCGCCACTCCCCAGCGCCTCATGCATTCCAGCCAGCGGGCGGCGAGGTTCTCCAGCGTGCTCGCCCGGTCGACATCCGGGACCCGAAGATCGGGCACGACGTCGCCTCTGATGACGCGCCGCCACGCTCCGTTCAGAGCACCGCTGTCGGGAAGAATCTCAAGCAGTTCCAGCCCCGAGGAACTCACCCGGTGTGTCACGGACTGCCGGTCTGCGCTAGCAGTCATGGCCCCTACGATCACCAGAATTCGACACCGCCGACCCCCTCGACCAGGTCGGACCAGAATTCGATACGCCGGTGATGGGTCCGGCCCGTCGAAACCCCGAGGAACTCGTGGGCGCAATAATCCGCGAGATCCGTCCCGTAATGAATGACGTCCGTCTGGTAGGCGGAGAACACCGGTGCACCACTCGGCTCCGGTGCTGCGGGAATGTACCGGTTACCGTAGACCGGCACGAGCTGCGGCATTGCGGCCAAGTGGCGTCGGGCGACGTCGACCGCTGCGGCCTTGGTCCTCGGCCGTTCGCCCCAGGCCGGCGTCCAGAAGGCATTCGCGACGTCGGACAGAACGCCCTCGACCGGCCAGCCAAGGCTGTCTCGGAGGCTCTGCTCGTCGCCGGTCCAGTCGGTCCAGACCTTGGGCGTCGCATGTCGGAGAACATCGGCGTGGTCGCGGTTGAACGTGAAGCCGTACGTGGCCTGGATGTCAGCGATCTGGTCGTCACTCAGCCCGCGCCCAAGCCTGAGATCGGCTCGACGCAGGACCCTGAGGGCGAGTTCAGCGACAGGGCTCACGGCGTCGATGATGCCAGCCGCCACCTACGTTCGGTATGCCAGAATCCTCACCATGCTGACCAACACGAAGGGACATGCCGCGTAGGCGTCCCTCCACGCTGCGACGACGCGCAGCCGTACGCGATCTACGACGGGCCGAGGCCCAACGACGCCACCCGGTTCGGGAAGCGTCAACGAAGGACGGCCGGCTCTCCGGCTCAACCCACGCCGCCATCCTGCTGGCCGAGCACTGGCCCGGAGGCATCTTCAGCGCTCTCAGGAACTGGGAACGTGAGGCCAGAACCTCAAACCGCTGGCCGAAGTTCGTCTACGGCTGCGGCATCCGTGGATGCTGCGGTGATACGCGCGATGATCGGGACACGCTCGAGCAGGCGATTCAAAGCCTGCCCCGACGTCCGGCTCAAGAACTCCGGCGCCTTGTCCGGAGCATGGGCGACCGGATCCTCGCGAAGTTCCCCGCCCGGCTCGACTACTCCCACCGCTGGTGGCACGTCGACTTCCCATGGGACAGTAACTGAACGCCAGGCGGGGCCCGGCAGCTCCCTGCGCCGATCAGCCTTCGGCTGCCCCCGAAAGTGCAGGACCTGGCCAGCGCTCCCCACCTACGGTGGACCTCATGGTCGACGACGAACCCGGCGAGCACGTTGATGACCCGCGCAGCCCCAAGCAGCCACCCTGGAACTGGGTCGCCGGCTTCGCGCTGGGGATCGGCGTCGGTGTGGCGCTGGGCGCGGTGTTCACCGGGTTCTTCGGCCCGATGAGCATCGGGATCGGCATCGCGATCGGAGCCGGGCTCGCACCGATCTTCGCGATGGCTATGGCGCGGCGGCCCGACACAGACCAGGACCCGCCCGAGCCCGACTGAGCACGGGCATCAGCGACAGGGCTCACGGCGTCGTTGATGCCAGCAGGCACATCGGAGGTTGTCGGTCTGTCACTCTGACTCACCCTCAAGCCATCGTTCCAGCTCATCAACATCGAAGTCCGGAGACACCCGCTCGAACACGAACGTCTCGCCGGATCCCGACTCGGCGTACGTCCGGGGCATGGCCGAGTCCATCCGCAGGAGCCGGGGAGCCGCCACCTCACCCAGCGCTCCAGTACGTGCACAGACGTCCGTCACGCCGGCCTCGTAGGGAAGCCCGGCCAGGAGCGCGCCCCGGCGCACGAGCGATCCGACAAGAGAGACGTCCCTCCAGTCCAGGTCACTCCTGGTCATCAGTGCCATCCCGAAGACGGCAGCGTCCAGCACCGACCTCGATCGGGTCCTGACGACCTGGGTCGCCGCTGCCTCGATCCAGGAGAGCAGCACCCACGAAGCTCCGTCGTCCAACCGGTCGACCGCGCCGACCTCAGCCAGCCACTCGGTCTGTCGACGCCTGAGAGATTCCGCGAGCCCGTTGAACCACGAGCTACCCGGCCGGCCGTCGTCCCGATCGGCGTCCCAGTCCAACAATATGTCGAGGATCGTCATCGCCCCGGCTCCTGCCCGCGCCCGCGTCAGCCGACCGCGCAGTACTTCACGACCGCCATCTGCCGATCTCGCGCACGGACGTAGAACCCCACGGTCCGGCGGAGCGTCGCGCGCCCGGCCCGAAGCTGCTCCTCGTCATAACGCGCCCGGAGGAGGCCGACATGGCGATCCAGCGGACCGTCGTCGCCCACGAACGTCTCCAAGAAGTCGGCGGCATGCTTCACGTCGTGCGCGGACTGCACCATGATGCCGGCCTCCTCGTCGTCGAGCGGGATGAGGTAGCCGTCGTACATGGAGAACCCCTGCTGTGAGTGAACCGAGTGATCTCTCGTGTCACGGTCGCCGGCGATCAGCTGGTCGACCACACGCAGGGTCCAGTCCATCTCAAGCCTGGCCTCCGGGTCGGCATCGGTCCACGCGTCGGCGTTCCTCGGTCCCTCAAGCGCCCATTGGGCGTCGCTCATCCCCCGGCCGATCCGCTCGGCGTCCTCGGGCGTTCCGATCAGGTCCTCGGCGACCTGCATCGCGATCAAGTCCACAGTGCGGGACCCTAGCGACGACCACCGACACGCCCGTGGAACCACCCCGGACAAGATCGGTAACCTGCACCGATGGCAGACCTCGGACCCCTCACCTGGCCTCCCGCCCCGATCAGCACCGAACGGCTCCTTCTCCGGCAGCCCGAGCCACGCGACCGCGCCACGATCATCGAGCTCGGCGCATCCCACGAGGTGAACGCCTACGTCGGCGGCGCCCGACCGCGCGACGAGCTCGAACGCGAGATCTCCGCGACGCCTCAGGCGCGCTCGGGTCAGTTCGTCGTCGACCTCGACGGGGCGATGATCGGGTTGGTCCAGCTCGACCGGCGCACCGGGAACCACGAGTTCGGTCCGGCCCTCGGACGGGTGGAGCTCGGCTACCTGTTTCTCCCGAACGCGTGGGGGCAGGGGTACGCCGCCGAGGCCTGCGCCGCGGTCCTCGGGTGGTTCGACGACGCCGTCCCGGACGAGCCGGTCGTACTCGTCACCCAGACCGCCAACGAGCGCTCGATGCGCCTCGCGAAGCGGCTGGGGTTCACCGAGGTGCAGCTGTTCGAGGCGTGGGGCGCCGAGCAGTGGTTCGGCGAGCGGCCGGCGGCTGCGTCGGCGGCTTCGACCAACTGAGCCGACGTCGACCGACCGACAGACCGACCGGGCGAACCGCCGTCGGCCGATAGAAGCCAGGGACGTACCCGCGGGACCTTCACCCGGCCGCGAGGGGACCTTGGTCCCTGCCCCGCCCCGGGCCGCCGGAGCGACCCTCAGGAGGAACCACCTCCTGAGGGGAGCTGCCATGCGAGCCACGGTCGTCCACGAGGTCGCCCCGCGCGAGACCGCGCCCGAGCCCGAGAGCAAGCCCGAGCGCGTGGCCGAGTCGCCACCAGAGCCCCTTCCGAGGACCCGGCGCCTCCTGGTCGTGTGCGCCCATCCCTTCGACGCCACGGTGACGCTGGGCGGTGTGATTGCCGCGTTCGCCGACACCGGCACCGCCGTGCAGGTGATCTGCATGACCCACGACCCGGGTCCCGACCCGGACGGACGACGTCGCCCGGTCCGCGCGGCGCAGCTCCTCCGGGCGGCTCGCCTGCTCGGCGCCCGGGAGGCGACGCTGCTGGAGCACCGCGCCGCGCACCTGCAGTGGAACCCGCCGGAGGTGCTCGCCACGGAGCTGCGGTCGGTCGCGGGACCCGTCGACGCGGTGCTGACGATCGACGCCGGTGCACCAGGCAGCCACCCGGACCTCGTCCGTGCGGCGCGCGCCGCCCGTCGCGTCGCGTCCCGGCTGGGCTGCCCGCTGTACGCCTGGGTGCCGCGCACCTGGGACACGGACCAGCCTCCGGAGGGCGTCATCACGGTGACCTGCGACCGCGCCCGGCAGCGGGCGGCGATCGGGTGCCACGATGCCCCCGGACCGCGCGACCCGGCCCAGGGCCCGTGCGCGGAGCCTGCCGGCGAAGCCGCCGACGCCACCGCCGACGAGCCGCAGGACTACCTCACGATCCGGTGACCCGCGCCGGCACGACCCCGGCGGGAGCGCTCACGCGTCGTCCTCCAGCAGGGGCACCCGCCACTCCAGCCGGGTGCCGTTCGTGGTTCCGGGATCGACGCCGAGCGACCCGCCCAGGTCCGCCGCCCGCCGGGCGAGGTTGTCGAGCCCGCTGAGGTGCGCGTCCTCGGGAATTCCGTCCCCGTCGTCGACGACGGTGAGGACCACGTCGTCGGAGGACACCGCAAGGCGGACCGAGACCGTCCGGGCGTGCGCGTGCCGGGCGACGTTCGACAGCGCCTCGCGCAGGACGGCGACGACGTGCTCGGCGACGTCGGGCGGGACGGCCGTGTCGACGGGGCCGTCGAACTGCAGCCGGGGCGTGTAGCCCAGCGGACCGGTGGCCGTGTCGATCTCGGCGAAGACGCTGGAGCGCAGGCTGACCTGCGGAGAGCTGACTCCCCTGGGCTGCAGGCGGTGCACGGTGGTCCGGATCAGTGCGATCGTCTCGTCGATCTCGTCGACCGCATGGTCGATCTGCCGGGCGTGCTCGGGGTCGAGGTCGCGTCCGGCCGCCAGCAGCGACAGGCCGGTCGCGAACAGGCGCTGGACGGCAAGGTCGTGCAGGTCGCGGGCGATGCGCTCCCGGTCGCGCTGGACGGCGAACCGCTCCGCGTCCGCACGGTGCTCCGCGAGCTCCAGCGCGACCGCCGCCTGGGCCGCGAAGCCCTGCAACGCCTCGACGACCAGGGGTTCGAACGGGTCGCCCCCGCCGTACCTCCCGACGGCCAGCACCCCCCGGGTGCTGCCGGGCTCACCCAGCGGGAGCACCACGAGCGGACCGATCTCGCGACGCAGCCGGAACGAGAGCTGGGCGCGTTCGTCGGCCGCGGCGTCGGGAGAGACGATCAGGATGCCCGACTGGAAGACGGTGCTCGAGAAGCTGCCGGCCGGCGGAAGCATGACGCCGACCAGCCGCTTCGCCTCCAGGCCGGCCGCGGACCGGACGACGAGGCGCCTCGACTCGGGATCGGGCAGGGCGATGAGCGTCATGTCCGCGTCGGCGGCCTGGAGCGCGTGATCGGCGATCAGGGCGAGCACGTCCTCGGGGGCGTGGCCGACGAGCACCTGGCGCAGGATCTCGTCGTTCGCGCGCGCCGACTGCTCCCGCAGCCGCGACTCCTCGTAGAGGTGGGCGTTCTCGATGGCGACGCTCGCGCCGACGGCGAGTGCCTCCAGCAGCCGCTGGTCGTCCTCGGTGAAGTCGCCCCCGCCGTCCTTCTCCGTGAGGTACAGGTTGCCGAACGCCGCGCCACGCACCCGCAGCGGCACGCCCACGAACGACCGCATCGGCGGGTGGTGCGCGGGAAAGCCCACGGAGGCCGGATGCTCGGCCAGGTCGTGCAGCCGCAGCGGGACGGGGTGCCGGATCAGCTCGCCGAGGATCCCGCGGCCGGTCGGGTGCGCACCGATGGCGCGCACCTGGGCGGCCGGCATGCCGACCGTGAGGAACCGCGCGATGTGTCCGTCGTCGCCCAGGACACCCAGTGCTACGTACCTGGCCCCGACCAGACGAGCGGCGATCGCACTGATCTGGTTCAGGGTCGCCTCGAGGTCGAGCCCGCGGCCGAGGTCCGCCAGAGCGTCGAGCAGGAGCTCATCCCTCTCACGAGCATGCTCCGCCACAGCATCCTCCAGCGTCGCGCCCCTTGCGCCTTCCACAGTAGCCCCAGCCATCCGGGGGGACTTTCGGATCACCGGGCGCGAGGCGTTGGTCCAGGCAGGCGGGTGCTACATTGATGAGCATCAACATAGACGTCCATCGATACAGGAGCCTCATGCCAGCCCCCGCAGCGAGCACGCCCGCCCTGGAGTCGCACGCCATCGGCGCGGACGCCGCGAGCGCCGTCGCGTCCACGCTCAAGGCGCTCGCCAACCCGCTGCGCCTGCGCATGCTCTCCGCGATCTCGACCAGCGCCGGGGGCGAGGTCACGGTCGGGGAGCTCGCCACGCTGACCGAAGTGTCCCAGCCCACGGTGTCGCACCACCTCCGGGTGCTGCGCGAGAGCGGCCTGCTCGCCGCGGACCGGCGCGGCACGTCGGTCTGGTACCGCGTCGAGCCGACCTACCGGGGCGCGCTGAGCACGCTGCTGGACCGGTTCGCGCCGGCCGCCGTCGGCTCGCCCGAGCCGCCGCATCCCCCGGTCCTGGCGGACGCCGAACCGGCCCTGGACCACCTGGCCGACTCCCTGGCCGAGCGGTTCCCGGCGACGCCGCGCGGCGAGTGCGTGCGGGTGGTCCGCGAGTCGTACACGGCCCTGCTGCGCCGGGGCGGCGACCCCACGCACCTGGTCCCGCTGACCGAGCACTTCGCGCGGCAGCGGATCATCGACGCGGAGCGGGCGCACGCGCTGGAGTCCGCCCCGGCGGAGGCGGGCGCGTCACGGACGCCGCAGGTGCTTTTCGTGTGCGTCGCCAACGCCGGCCGGTCCCAGCTCGCCGCCGCCCTGCTGCGCCACCACGCGGGCGACCGCGTGGCGGTCCGCTCCGCCGGGTCGGCGCCCGCGCCCGACGTGCACGCGACCGTCCGCACCCTTCTCGCCGAGATGGACGACGTCGGCGCGGCCGAGGAGGTCGACGACGTCACCCGCTTCTACCCCAAGCCCCTGACCGACGACGCCGTCCGCGCGGCCGACGTCGTCGTCACGATGGGCTGCGGCGACGTCTGCCCGGTGCTGCCCGGCACCCGCTACGAGGACTGGACGGTGGGCGACCCCGCGCTCGCCTCCCCCGCCGGCGTCGCCGCCATCCGCGACGAGCTGGACCGGCGTGTTCGCGCCCTGCTCGCCGACCTCCTGCCCGCGTGACCTGCGACATCGCCGGCCCGACGGCGAACCCCACGACCACCCCGACCGAACGGAGAACCCGATGACCACCGACGAGCTCACCGAGCCCAAGCCGTCCGCCCTGTTCGTCTGCGTGCACAACGCGGGCCGCTCCCAGATGGCCGCGGGCTTCCTGCGCGCCCTGTCCGACGGCGCCGTCGAGGTGCGCTCGGCCGGGTCCATGCCCGCCGAGATGATCAATCCCACCGCGGTGGACGCGATGCTGGAGCGCGGCATCGACATCCGCGCCGAGAGGCCCAAGGTGCTGACGGACGAGGCCGTGCAGGCGTCCGACGTCGTCATCACCATGGGCTGCGGCGACGCCTGCCCGTTCTACCCCGGCAAGAAGTACGAGGACTGGGAGCTGGCCGACCCGGCCGGGCAGGGCATCGACGCCGTGCGGCCCATCCGCGACGAGATCGAGCGGCGGGTGCGTCACCTGCTCGCCGAGCTCGGCGTGGAACCCGCGGCCTGACGCGCCAGCTCACTCGTCGCCGGAGCGACCGTGCCCGACGCCGGTCGCGAAGCCGGCCTTGACCGGCTCGGGCTGTGCTGCCGGCGCGGCCGACGTGCCGCATCCGGACGCCTCCGCCGTCGTCCCGCCGCACCCGCCGACCGCCTCGGGCGGCGCGCCCAGCCCGAGCGTCACCGCCTGCGGGCCCGACGGCGCCGCGCAGCACCCGCCGCCCGACGCCTCCGCGAGCGCCAGCGCCCCGGGCGTGACCACGCCGTCGGCGTCGGCGGCGAGCGCCAGGTCCGAGGAGCAGACGCCGGTCTGCGGCAGGTTGAGCTCGACGGCGTCGGCGGCGGCGCGGTCCCCGGCCAGGGCGGCGGCGACGGACCGCACCTGCTCGTACCCGGTGGCCAGCAGGAACGTCGGCGCCCGGCCGTAGGACTTCATGCCGACGAGGTAGAAGCCGTCGTCGGGGTGCGCGAGCTCGGTCTCGCCGTGGGCGGGCACGGTGCCGCAGGAGTGGTGGTTGGGGTCGATGAGCGGCGCGATGGCGCGCGGGGCCTCGACCACGGGGTCGAGGTCGAGGCGGATCTCGCGCAGCAGGTCGAGGTCGGGCCGGAACCCGGTGGCGTTGACGATCGTGTCAACGCGCAGGTCCAGGGCGCCGTCGACGCCGTCCTGGCGCGCGGTGCCGAGCACGCGCACGCCGTCCTGGGGTGCCGCCGGCACGTCGAGGCGTTCGATCGCGACCCGCGTGAGCAGCTCGACGCCGCCGGCCTCGACCGCGTCGCGCAGCCGGGTGCCGAGCAGGCCGCGGGCGGGCAGCTCGTCGTCGGACCCGCCGCCGTACAGGCGGCGCGGGGACCCGCCGCGGATGGCCCACACGATCCGTGTGCCCGGCTCGTCCGCGGCGAGGTCGACCAGGCTGAGCAGGGTGTTCGCCGCCGAGTGGCCCATGCCGACCACCAGGGTGGTCCGCCCCGCGAACCGCTCGCGGTCGACGCCGAGCACGTCGGGCAGGCCGCCGCTGAGGTGGCCGGCCGCGCGCTCCTCGCCGACCGCCCGCAGGCCCGACGGCCCGAGCGGGTTGGGCGTCCCGTACGTACCCGAGGCGTCGAGCACCGCGCGCGCCCGCACCTCCCGTGTCTCTGCACCCACGGTGTATCGCACCAGGTAGGGGCGGCGCTCGCGGCCCAGCGAGCGGGACCGGTCGGCGCCGTCGCGGGCGACGTCGGTCACGCGGGCCCCGTAGCGGACCCGGTCGCCGAGGGCCCCGGCCAGCGGCGTCAGGTAGTCGCGGACCAGGTCGCCGCCGGTGGGCAGGGTGTCCGGGTCGGGCTCCGCCCAGCCGGTGTCGGCAAGCAGACGGCGGGCGGCGGCGTCGACGTCGTACCGCCACGGGGAGAAGAGGCGCACGTGGCCCCAGGAGGCGACGGCGGCCCCCGGGTCGCCGCCCGCCTCCAGGACGAGCGGCTCCAGGCCGCGCTCCAGCAGGTGTGCCGCGGCGGCGAGGCCGACCGGACCCGCGCCGATGACGACGACGGGCAGGCTCTCGCGGGGCGTCTCGGACATGACCCACTCCTCAGATCGAAACTTCTCGATGGGTTGACGTGTGCAACATATCCACAGACGTCGATGCGTGGCAAGATGTTCGCATGACGACCACCCTTCCTCTGGCGCAGACGCCGCGCACCAGCCGGGACACCGCCGCCGGCGCCTGCTGCGCGCCGCTGGTGCGCGAGGCGGCCGACCCCGAGACGGCCGTCGAGCTCGCCCGCGTGTTCAAGGCACTCGGCGACCCGACGCGCGTGCGGCTGCTGTCCGTCATCGCCGCGCACGACGGCGGCGAGGCGTGCGTCTGCGACCTCACCGAGCCGGTCGGGCTGTCGCAGCCCACGGTGAGCCACCACCTCAAGCTGATGGTCGACGCCGGCCTGCTCACCCGCGAGCAGCGCGGCAAGTGGGCGTACTACTCGGTGGTGCCGGGCGCCCTCAACCGTCTGGGCGTGCTCCTGACGGAGACCGCTGGCTGAGCCGCCGTCGTCCGGCGGCCGGCCCTCCGGCCGGAGAAAATGAGCGCGGGCCCGGTTGCGCTCTCAGGCCGCATTCCGCAACCAAGTCCGCGCTCAATCTGTCACCCGCGGCGGGAGCCCGGGGGGCCGGGGCGGGCAGGGGCAGGGCGGGGGTGCGATGAGTCTTGTGGGGCGCGCGGGTCTACCCGGGAAAGAGCGCACTCACCGGGGAGCACACCATGGGCAACATCCAGATCGAGCTGTTCACCACCCTCGACCTCGTCGCGCAGGCGCCGGGCGGCCCCGAGGAGGACCCGGAGGGCTTCCCGTTCGGCGGCTGGCAGGTTCCCCTGCTCGACGCCGCCTCGGGAGCACAGGTCGACGCCGCCTACGAGGGCACCGACGCCCTGCTGCTGGGCCGCCGCACCTACGACATCTTCGCCGGCTACTGGCCGCAGTACGAGGGCGACGACGCCGCCTCGTTCGCCGAGCTGTTCAACCGGATCCCCAAGTACGTGGCGTCGCGCGGCACCCCCGACCTCACGTGGGCGGGCTCCACGCGACTCGGCCCTGACCTGCCGGCGGCCGTGCGCGAGATCCGCGACCGGCACGAGCAGATCAGGGTCGTCGGCAGCGTGAACCTGGTGCAGACCCTGCTGCGCGAGAAGCTCTTCGACACCCTCGACCTGTGGGTGCACCCCATCGTCCTCGGCGTCGGCAAGAAGGTGTTCGACGACGGCGCGGTGCCGTCGAACCTCAGCCTCCTCGACCCGCCGGAGACCAGCCCGAACGGCATCGTCCACCTGCGCTACGGCCTCGCCGAGGGCATCCCGGCGACGGGCGACATGGACGACCTGCCCCGCGAGCCGTGACCGAGTCGCCGCCCCCGCTGCCGCACCCGCCCTGGGAGTCGAACGTAGAGATGGTCGCTCTCTGAGCACTCAGAATGCGACCAGCCCTACGTTCACCTGCCGCTCCCCAGATGCCGCCCGGCCGACGCCTCACCCGAGGGACGCCGGCGCCGCCCGGCCGAACGTAGGCTCCGTCGCCGGATGCGCGCCCAGTGAGCGACGAACTCTACGTTCGACGCCGCCGGCCGCCGCGCCGGCGGCGCGTCAGCGACGGGCGGCGCTTCCGAGCGCGGCGAGCAGGTCCGCGCGGAACTGCTCGTCGGCCGCGACGGCCGACTTCTGGAGCCCTCGGCCGACCAGCCGCTCGTCCTGGTCGATCACCTCGCGCCAGCGCTGAACACTCGCCGGCGACAGCAGCGGGGCGAGCGTGGCCAGCGCCGTCACGGTGTCCTCGTCGCGGTACTCCCCCGCCTGGGCGGCGAGGCGGAGCCCGACGTCGTCGGCGTCGAGGTCGCACCCGGCCCGCACGAGCGCGGTCGCGGACGCCGCGAGTGCGATCGGATCGGCCAGGAATGTGCGCAGTGCTGCCTCGAGGGGTGCCGCCGCCGGGCCCAGCCGGGCCGCGGTGCGCGCGGCCGACGCGCGCTCGTAGCCCCAGATGAAGCTCTCCCGGCCGGACAGGCGCTCGGCCGCCTCGGACACCGCGCCGACCATGGGCGCCGGGTCGGCCGTGCGCTCCCAGAGGGTCGCCGCCGCCATCAGCTTCCTGTCGATGTCCGGCGTCGTCAGCCCGTCGTCCGGCAGGGGCGCCGCGGCGCGCTCGCGGAGCTCCTCGATGCCGAGGTCCGGCGCCGCTCCCGGGAGAAGGGGCTGGTCGAAGGTCAGCACGAGCGGCCGGGGTGCCGGGGTGGAGTCCGCCCGCGAACCGATGGTCTCCGCGAGCCAGCGCCCCTCGGAGTTGCCGGCGTGCTTCTCGGCCAGCGGGCGCAGCAGCTCGGTCGCGACCCGCGACGCCTCGCACGCCTGGGTCGCAGCCCAGAGCACGGCCGAGATGTCGCCGTCGGCCCGGTCCGCCGCTTCGAGCACGAGCCTGGCTGCCTCCGCACCGTGCCCGGCGTCGCAGAGCTCACCGACCACCCAGGACAGGGGCTCGTGCCGGTGGCCGTCGTGCAGACTGCTGCCGATGTCATCGAGGCCGTCGACGGACAGCAGCACCTGCTGGACCCGGTCGTCCCAGGGCAGGCCGGCGTCGAACGCGGCGAAGACGCTCGCCAGGCGCACCTCGGCGGCGCCGTCGTCGTAGGCCGCGGCGATCAGGGCAGCCTGCTCCGGGGCGTCGCAACGGACCAGCGCGATCAGGGCCTCCGCACGCACGACTGCGGCCGCGTCGCGCTCCAGGACCGTCCGGAGGGCGGGCAGCACGTCAGCGGTGCGGGCCTGCCCGAAGGCGTGCACGGCGGCCTGACGCACCTCCGCGTCGGGGTGCGTCGCGAACGAGAGGAGGCGGTCGATCTCGGCGCGGACGGCGTTCCGCACGTCCTCCTCCGCGCCCGGGGCCGTGTCCTCGCTCTCGGCCATCGCGCCGAGCAGCCAGAAGCACTCCGTGGGCGCGGCGCCGGCGACCGCGAGGCCGGCCAGGAAGGGGACCGCCGCGGCCGACGCCGAGTACACGGTGCCCTGATGACAGATCGAGCCCCACAGGTCACCCCCGGCGCTGTCGGGCCCGGTGTCCTGGTCGAGGGCGAGCGCCCGGAGCATCTCGGGGAGGTCGGTGGCGTCCCCGTAGGCGTGAGAGACGGTGGTCCAGTCGAAGGCCTCGACGGCGGCCAGGACGGCGGCTACCTCGGCGCTCGGAGAAGTGGTCTGCTGCGACATGGCGCAGAGCATGCCACCCGCCACCGACACCCGATGCGGCCTCCGGCCGGGAAGTGCCGAACGTAGGGTTGGTCGCTCTCTGAGCACTCAGAATGCGACCAGCCCTACGTTCGACGACCCGCCTCCGCGGGGCGTCCCGACTAGCCCGCGTACGCCTGCGCGTAGTCGGCGGTCGGGGGGATCGGCTGGATGACGTCGAGCAGCACGCCGTCGGGCGCGGGCACGATGAAGTGCCGCTGCCCGAAGCCCTCGTCCCGGAGCGCCAGCACCGGGGACAGGCCGAGGCGCTCGGTCAGTCGCGCGTGCACGGCGTCGACGTCGTCGACCTCCAGGTTCACGAGGACGCCGCGCGGGAGCGCGCGGTAGCCCTCGGGGACGGTGGGGTGGTCGTGGGCGACCACGGCGAGCTCGAACGCGCCGAGGCGCAGGCTGACGTACCAGTCGGACTCGTAGGTGCTCTCGAACCCGAGCGCGTCGCGGTAGAAGGTCGCCGCCGCGACGACGTCCTGCGCCATGAGGACCGGGTAGAAGCTGGTGACGGACATCGGACGCTCCTTTACGTACACTGTGTATGTAACGAGACCCACGATACATACACTGCGTACGTAAAGGAAGAGCCCGTGCCCCGTGCCTCCGCGGCAGCCGCCGCCCACACCGCCCGCCAGGTGCTCGACTCGGCGACCGACCTGTTCGCCGCGCGCGGCTTCGCCGCGGTCTCGCTCGACGACGTCGCCCAGGCCGCCGAGGTCACACGCGGCGCGGTCTACCACCACTACGGGAACAAGCAGGGGCTGTTCCTGGCGGTCGCGGCCCGGCTCCAGTCGCAGGTCGCGGACGCCGTCGTCGCGGCCGCCGACGGCGCGGGCAAGGACGGCGCAGGAGCCGACGGCGCGGGCAAGGACGGCGCGGGCAGAGACGGCGCGGGCAAGGACGCGCGCGAACAGCTCCGCGCGGGGTCGCACGCCTTTATCGACGCCATCACCGCCGGCCCGGCGCTGCGGGTGCTGCTCGTGGACGCCCCCGCCGTCGTCGGCTGGGCGGAGTGGCGCCGGCTCGACGAGGCGAACTCTGCCGCGCACCTGCGCGAGGCTCTCCGGGAGGCGGGCATCGCGAATGACCTGCTCGACGCGCTGACCGCGCAACTCTCCGGCGCGATGAACGAGGCCGCGCTCTGGGTCGCGCAGCAGCCGGACCGGGCGGCTTCGGCGCGGCAGGCGCACGCGGCGCTGGACCGCCTGCTCACGGCGGCGCTCCCCTGACCCAGGGGTACTGAGGAAGGTTCAGCAGGCCCCGGGCGACCGCTTCCGCAGCGGTAACGGTCGCCTCCAGCCTGCTGAACCCAGCTCAGTCCGGCCAGCCGCAAACAACAGCCTCAGCCGGGGTGGCCCGTCCGCCCCGTCCGCGCGGCCTGGACGATCAGCACGATCCCGATGACGACGAGGATCGGCCCGATCACCGCCCACAGCTCGACGCCCGTCATCGGGCTGCCGGCGAGGTAGCCGAGCCCTTGCAGCGTGAACACGCAGCCGATCATCACGAGGACGACGCCGGCCACGATCAGACCTGCTCTCATGGGGTGCCTCCGGTCAGTAGGTCAGTACTTGCGGGTGCCCAGGGTGGTCGACGAGATCATCGCGTCGTCGGTGTAGCAGTAGCCCCAGCCCTCGCCCGGCTCGACGGACCGCATGAGCGGGTGGCCGGACTCCTTGAAGTGCGCCGTCGCGTGCTTGGCCGGGGAGGAGTCGCAGCAGCCCACCTGCCCGCAGACCAGGCAGCTGCGCAGGTGGACCCAGGTGCCGCCGAGGGCCAGGCACTCCGGACAGCCCTCCCGGTTCTCGGGCTCGAGGACCGCGACCTGGTCCAGGTGCGTGCACTCGTCGGTCATCGTTCGGTCCTCACGTCGCTCCGGTGGGTCTCCGGCCACGGCACGTACCGGCCGCGGCGGATGGCACAGAGTCTAGGCCGGGGACGCCGCCGGGGGCAGGGCGTCACGGGTGCTCTCCCGGGCCGTGATCCGGTGCGGCACCACGACGTGCTCGGCGGGGGCGCCGGGCTCGGCGATCCGCCGCATCACGAGGCGCACCGCCTCCGCGGCGAGCCGGGGCAGGTCGGGCGTCACGGTGGTCAGGGACGGCACGGAGAACTCGCCGTCCTCGATGCCGTCGAACCCGGCGACGGCCACGTCCTGCGGCACCCGCAGCCCGTGCTCGTGCAGGGCGCGCAGCGCGCCCAGCGCCATCAGGTCGTTGAAGCAGAACACCGCGTCGAACGCGACGCCGCGGTCGATCAGCCCGGCCACGGCGTCGGCGCCGCTGGCCCGGTGGTAGTCCGTGGTCTCGACCACGAGCGCCGGGTCGGCGGCCACACCGGCGTCCGCCAGCGCGGCCAGGTAGCCCTCGCCGCGCAGCCGGCCGGTGCCGTCGCCGCTCTGCAGGCCGATGCCCGCGATCCGACGTCGGCCCAGGTCCAGGAGGTGCCGCGTGACGTCCCGGGCCGCCGCGACGTTGTCCACGCCCACGTGGTCCACGCCCGCGGGCTCCCCGTACTCCCCCAGCAGCACCAGCGGCGTGCCGTCCCGCCGCTGCGCGACCTCCGCGACCGGGGTGACCAGCGGGCTGAAGACGACGCCGTCGACCAGGTGGCTCGGCAGCCCGTCGAGCACGGCGCGCTCCCCGGCCAGGTCGCCCGACGTCTCCTCGATGAGCACCGACTGCCCCACCGCCCGCGCCGCCGCGGCCAGCTCGGAGGCCAGCCCCGCGAAGTACGGCGACGTCAGCTCCGGCAGCGCGATCGCCAGGAACCCGGCCCGCCCGTGGCGCAGGCTCCGCGCCGACGTGTTGGGCCGGTAGCGCAGCTCCGCGATCGCCGACTCGACCCGCTCACGCGTCTCGGGACGCACGTTCGGGTGCCCGTTGATCACGTTCGACACGGTCTTGAACGAGACCCCGGCGCGTTCCGCCACGTCGCGCAACGTCACCCTCACTGATCGCCCCTGACCTGGCCGTGAACTCGGTCCGCCCGTGCCGCTGGGCCCGGCGGAGCAGCGCTCCGTACGGTGGGGACACTGCTCCGGCAAGGCTAGACCACCGGCCGGGGCGGCTTGGTCTGGGCGGCTCGGCCGGTGCGCCGTCCGGCCCGACGGCGGCAGCCCGGCCTGGCCCGACGACGGGACGACGGCGACCCGGCCCGACGCCGGGGATAGCCTCAGCCGGCGGGACCGCACGGTCCGCCACAGGCGTGAGAGGAAGAAACGTTGGATCACCCCCGGGTCCGCGAGACCACCGAGCAGGACGAGTCCGCGGTGCTCCAGCTCATGACGGAGTACATGACGTGGGCGCTCGCGACGTTCGAGCAGACCTACGGCTTCGCGATGGGCACGAACGCGCGGCACACGAGCGCGGATCTGGACAAGTTCCGCAGGCCGTCGGGGCTGCTGGCGATTGCCTGGGCGGACGGCGGAGCGGCGGACGGCGGGACGTACACGGCCGGCGCCGAACCCGCCGGCGTCGCCGCGCTGCGCGTGCAGGACGGCGGCGTGGTCGAGATCAAGCGGATGTTCGTGCGCCCCGGGCACCGCGGGACGCACCTCGGCTCGGAAATGCTGGACTGGCTGCTGGAACGCTCCCAGGACGACCTCGGAGCCCACATCGTGCGCCTGGACAGCAACCGCTTCATGGGCGACGCGCACCGCCTCTACGAGTCGCGCGGGTTCGTCGAGCGCACGCCGTACGCGGGGTCCGAGATCCCCGCGGAGCTCCAGCACCTGTGGCGGTTCTACGAGCTCCGGCTCGGCTGACCGCGCCGCCGACCGCCCGACCGACCGCCCTTGCCGACCGCAGGTTATCCGTTGTAACTTCGCCCGTGGTTATCCGTTGTAAAGGAGCGACGGCCACGTCATCGAGGACGTGGCGCGCAGCCGCCCGAAGGGACACCACACCATGGAGATCCGGCTCGTAGCCGCCCTCGCCACCGTCGCGCTGGTCGTCAGCGCGGTGGCCCTGCCCGCCGCGGGAGGCACGCCACCGGCGACCGCCGCACCCGCCACGACCGACAGGACCGGCACGGACCGGGCCGCCCTACCGTCGTCGGGCACCACGTACACCAACCCGATCACGGACCCGTTCTCGGACACCTACGCCGACCCGGCCGTGATCCGCGGCAAGGACGGCTGGTGGTACCTGTACGCGACGAGCGACCCGCTGGTCACCGGCGGCCCGTTCGGCGACATGCACGTGGCGAAGTCCCGCGACCTGGCGAGCTGGGAGTACGTGGGCACCATCTTCGACGACGAGAACAAGCCGGCCTGGGCCGCGGACGCCTCCTACTTCTGGGCGCCGGACATCCGGTACGTGGACGGCCAGTACGTCATGTACTACACGGTCACCGACACCGCGGCGAACCCCGATCCCTGGGACTACACGATCGGCGTGGCGACGGCGCCCACCCCGACGGGACCGTGGACCGACTCCGGCGGCCCCGTCCTGGACCCGCGCCCGGCGCCCGGCGGCGGCTACCTCAACACGATTGACCCGGCTCTCTTCGCCGACGACGACGGTTCCCGCTACCTCTACTTCGGCGGCTTCAACGGGGGCATCTGGGTCACGGAGCTCGACGAGACCGGGACACGCGCCGTCGGCGAGCCCACGCGCGTGACCGTCGCGGACCGCTACGAGGGCGCGTTCGTGGTCAAGCGGGACGGCTGGTACTACCTCATGGGGTCGTCGGCGAACTGCTGCTCCGGCCCCGTGACCGGGTACAGCGTGTACACCGGCCGGTCGAGGTCACCGCTCGGCCCGTTCACCGACCACGAGGGCGTGGGCATGAACGAGTCCCGTGTGGGCGGCACGCTCGTCGTGGCGCAGAACGGGAACCGGTGGATCGGCGTCGGGCACCACGCCGTGTTCTCCGACGTGTCCGGGCAGGACTGGATGCTGTACCACGGCATCGACCGCGACGACGCGTGGCTGAACGAGCCCGGCGGCGTCAACCGCCGGCCGACCCTGCTGGACCGGATGGACTGGATCGACGGCTGGCCCGTGGTCAACGCGGGGGCGGGCCCGAGCGAGGGCGCGCAGACCGCGCCGGTCGCCGCGAGCGAGCTGGGCATCGTCAGCGCCGACCCGGCCTCCGGGCACGCGCTGAGGCGCGTCACGGGCACGCTCGCCCGGGGTACGGACGGCTCGGGCGACGCGGGCTCGATCGCGCGGCTGGTCCCGGACCGGCGGCACTCCGCCGTCGTGCAGACCAAGGCCGCCCCGCGCGACGTGCGGGTCGAGACGGACGTGCGCCTGCCCGACGCCGACGGCGCGTTCACGGTGCGCGTGGGCGGCGCCGGGCCGGCCGCCGTGTCGGTGCGGCTGGACGCCGGGGCGCACGAGCTCGTCGTCGGGCAGGGACGGCAGACGGCCCGCGCGGCGCTGCCGGAGACCACGGACCTGACCGACTGGCGCGTGCTGACCGTCGAGGCGCGCGACGGCGGGATCGCCGCGCGGCTGTCGTCGAGCGGGCTGGGCGACGTCGACGCCGAGGTGCGGTTCGAGCCGCGGACGCCGCTCCCCCGCAAGGCGCCGGTGCGCCTCGTGGCCGACGGCGCCGAGGCGCAGCTCGACAACCTGACCGTCGTCGCCGCGCACGAGCCCGTGACCGAGCGGGTCGCCGAGCCGGAGGCCGGTGCGGTCACGTTCGCCGAGGAGTTCGACGGCGGCCTGGACGCGGGCTGGCGCTGGCAGCACGGCCCGGCCGACGTCGACGTCGCGGACGGCGCCCTGACCTGGCCGCTGACCGGCGCGGACCTGGTCGGCACCAGGAACGACGCGCCGGTGCTCCTGCGCGACGCGCCCGAGGGCGACTACGTGCTGGAGGCCACGGTGCACCTGCCGCTGGGCGAGGACACGGTGCGCAACTTCCAGCAGGCGGGCCTCATGGTGCACGCGGGCGACGACGACTTCCTGCGGCTCGGCTCCGTGTCGATCGGCAGGACGCGTCAGGTCGAGTTCGGCAAGGAGCTCACGGCCGACGGCGCGGTCCGGTTCGGCGGCTTCGTCTCCGGGCCTGTGGCCGACACGATGCACCTGCGGCTGTTCCACACCACGGACCCGGCCACGGGCGAGCACCGGTACCGGTCGGCGACGTCGCGCGACGGCGAGACCTGGCGGTTCGGCGCGACGTGGACGTTGCCCGCCGACACCGACCCGGCGGTCGGGATCTACGCGGGCGGCGGCGCGGCGCCGGCGGTGAGCGCGGTGTTCTCGGACGTCCGGCTCCGCGAGCTGGGCTAGGCCCGCTCCCCCTCCCCTTTGAGACCTAAGTTTCTTCGCTTTGAGCCGGCTCAAAGCGAAGAAACTTAGGTCTCAAAGGAGGTTGGCCTCGACCGGCTGAACCCCGGCCGGCTGGGCCCGGCCGGCCGACGTCGGCTCACGGTGCGGCGGTGCCGGGCGTCGTCGTCAGGGACCAGCTCGCCAGCAGGCTCAGCGCGCGCTGGGACGGCGAGCCCGGCTCGGCCGAGTAGACGTACAGCGTCGTGCCGGGGTCGCCGGGCAGGGCGAGGGTCTCGTACTCGACGGTGAGGTCGCCGACGACGGGGTGCCGCAGCCGCTTGGACCCGTACGTGCGCTGATAGACGCGGTGCTCGGCCCACCAGTCGCCAAACTCGGGGCTGGCCTCTCGCAGCTCCGCGATCAGCGCGGACGTAGCACGGTCGGCGGGGTCGTTCCCGGCCTCCAGCCGCAGGTTCTCGACAGCGGCGCGGGCCTGCTCCTCCCAGTCGACGAACAGCGACCGTGCGCCGTCGTCGAGGAACATCCAGCGCGCGTAGTTGCGGCGCGGCGCCGGGAGCCGCTCGAAGTCGGTGAACAGGGCCCGGCCCATGCGGTTCTGGGCGAGCACGTCGGCGCGGCGGCCCAGCACCAGCACGGGCGCGTCGCCGAGGGCGTCGAGGAGCTGGTACAGCCCGGGACGGACGCGCTGGACGGGACGGGTGCGCGGCTGGACCGACGCGGAGCCGAGCCCGATGAGGTCGGCCAGGTGGGCACGTCCGGCCTGGTCCAGCCCGAGCGCTCGCCCGATGGCGTCGACGGCCGACGGCGACGGCACGATCCGCCGTCCTTGCTCCAGCCGGGCGTAGTAGTCGGTCGAGACGCCGGCCAGGAACGCGACCTCCTCGCGGCGCAGGCCGGGCACGCGGCGGACCCTGCCGTCGGCGGGCAGGCCGGCGCGTGACGCGTCGCCCTGGCTGCGCGCGCGACGCAGGAAGTCCGCCAGCTCCGTGTTCTTCCCGGCCATGCCTCCATTCTGGGCGGGCCACCCCACGCGGCGCAGCCGTCAGGGTGGACCTCCGCGTCCTAGTCGGCCGCGACCCAGGACGCAGGGGGCCGCATATGGCGCTCTGCAGCGCAATTCCGGGCGGAAGTCTTGACGGGTCGGCACGCCGCGCCGACCCGACCCGACCTCCGAGGAGACACCATGTCCTACCCCACCGACCGCCCCGCCACCTGGTTCGTCACCGGCGCCTCCCGCGGGCTCGGCCTTGAGCTCGTCCGGCAGCTCCTGGAGCGTGGCGAGAACGTCGCCGCCACCACCCGCTCCACCGAGCGCCTGACCAACGCGCTCGACGACGTCGACACGAGCCGGCTGCTCGCCCTGACCGTCGACCTGGCCGACCAGGCGCAGGTGAACCGGGCTGTGGCTGCGACGACGGAGCGCTTCGGCGGCCTCGACGTCGTCGTGAACAACGCCGGGTACGGCTACCTCGCCGCCGTCGAGGAGGTCTCGGACGACGACGCCCGCTCGATGTTCGACGTCCAGGTCTTCGGCGTCTGGAACGTGCTGCGCGCGGTGCTGCCGCGCTTCCGGGCCCAGCGCAGCGGGCACGTGATCAACGTGTCCTCGATCCTCGGCCTGCTCTCGTTCCCCGGCTGGAGCCTGTACGCGGCAGGCAAGTTCGCGCTGGAGGCGATCACGGAGTCCCTGGCCGCCGAGGTGGCGGACCACGGCATCCGCGTGAACCTCGTCGAGCCCGGCTACATGCGCACCGACTTCCTGCGGCCCGTGTCGCTCGGCCTGCCGACGGACACGAACGAGGCGTACCCGGCCGTCCGCGAGATGGTCGAGCAGCACCTCGGGATGCCGGGCACCCAGCTCGGCGACCCCGCGAAGGCGGCCGCGGCGATCATCACCGTCGCCACCTCCGGCGCGGCGCCCCTGCACCAGATCCTCGGCTCGGACTCGCTCGGCCTGGCGGCCGGCCGCCTCCAGAGCCTGTCCGACGACGTCGAGGCCTCCCGCCCGCTCGCGGCGACCACGGACATCCCCGAGGCGCCGGCGGCCTGAGGCCTCCCGCGCAGGGCGCCCGGCGTCCGGCGCGGTCGAGAACCATGGAGGCCCGGAGAAGATGCTCGCGATCGGGGTGTGTTGCTCTGCGTCGACATTGTCGACGCAGAGCAACACACTCCCCGGACCAACACTCTCCCCGGAGCCTCGCCCGATGCGCCTGTCGTCCTGCGACGTGCCGGCGGCTCGACGTCGGGTGGCCCGGGCCGGCCCCCAGCGCGGCGGCTGTCGCGCGCCGGACCGACACCCTCACCTTCGAGACCTAGGTTTCTTCGCTTTGAAGCCGTCCAAAGCGAAGAAACTTAGGTCTCAAAGGGGATTGCTCCCGACCGGCTGGGCCCAGTCCGGCTAGACCGTGGCCGGGGTCGTGTAGGCGCCCGTCGCGATGTCCTCGACCAGGGTCGGGCCGGTCGGCGTCCAGCCGAGCAGCTCCCGCGTCGCGGTGCTCGTCGCGGACATCTCCGTGCCGAAGAAGCCGCCGATCCAGCCGAAGTGCGCCGTGACGTCGTCGGGCGCGATCGAGGCGACCGGGAGGTCGAGGGCCGCGCCGATCGCCTCGGCGATCTCGCGGCTCGTGACGCCCTCCTCTGCGACGGCGTGCAGCCGCGCGCCCGCCGGGGCCTTCGCCAGGCCGAGGGCGACGAGCCGCGCGGCGTCGGAGCGGTGGACGGCGGCCCAGCGGTTGGTGCCGTCGCCCGGGTAGCCGGCGACGCCGTGCCGGCGGGCGGCGTCGGTGATCACCGAGATGAACCCGTGGTCGCCCGCGCCGTGCACCGTCGGCGAGAAGCGGAGGCTGATCGCCCGCACGCCGCGGTCGACGTACTCCAGCGCGAGGTTCTCGGCGCCACCGCGGGGCGAGTCGGGGCCGTGGGACGGGGAGTCGTCGGCCTCGGTCGCGGGGCGGCCCGGCGCCAGCCCCGGGCGGTCCTGCGAGAGCCCGGCGACGCCCGCAGCGAACAGGAACGGACGGTGCGAGCCGGCGAGGGTGTCGGAGAACGTCTGCACGGCGGCGCGCTCCGCGGCGTTGGACGCCGCCGGGTTCGCGAAGTCGTGCTTGTTCGCGAGGTGCAGCACCGCCTCGGCGGCGTCGGCGCCCCGGCGCAGGCCGTCGAGGTCGTCCAGGTCGCCGCGCTGGACGCGGACGCCCTTCGCCTCGAGCGCGGACGCCGACGCGTCGGACCGGGCGAGCGCCGTGACGGCGTGACCGTCCGCGAGCAGCTCGTCGACCACGGCCGACCCGATCCAGCCGGATGCTCCAGTGACGAAAACCTGCATGGTGAACCTCCAGTGATGTCTGTGACTGACGTCAGTCACAGACATCACCATACGCGCGACGTCAGCCGCTGTCATCACCTAGACTGGAGCCATGGTCAGATGGCAGCCCGGCACGAGCGAGCGGCTGCAGGCCGCCGCCCTGGAGCTCTTCGCGAGCAACGGCTACGAGCAGACGACGGCCGCGGAGATCGCGCAGTCGGTCGGCCTGACGGAACGCACCTTCTTCCGCCACTTCAGCGACAAGCGCGAGGTGCTGTTCCACGGCCAGCAGCTCCTGGTCGAGGCCTTCCTCGGCGGCGTCGCGGCCGCGCCCGACGATGCCCCGCCGATGGAGCTGGTCGCCGCGGCGCTGGGGGCGGCGGAGGAGTTCTTCCCGGCCGAACGCCGCGACCACTCCCGGCTGCGGCAGACCGTCATCGACCAGAACCAGGCGCTGCAGGAGCGGGAGCGGCACAAGCTGTCGGTGCTGGCCGCGACGCTGGGCGACGCGCTGCGCGCCCGCGGCGTCGCCGAGCCGGCCGCCACGCTCGCGGCGGAGTCGGCGGCCACGGTGTTCGGCGTCGCGTTCACGCAGTGGATCGCGCCCGGCGAGGACCGCTCGATCGGGGAGATCGAGCGGTCGGTGCTCGCCGAGCTGCGCGACCTCATCGCCGTCGCCCCCGTCGGGAACGCCTGACGCCACTCAGTCCCAGCGGAACAACAGCGCCGCGGTCACCGAGCCCACCACGACCGTCACGCCCAGGCTGATCAGGTGCGCCGGCTCGACGGGAGCCCCGACCCAGGCCGCCGCGAGCGCCTGGACCGCTGCCCCGAAGGGCAGCCGTTCGCCGAGCTCGGCGAGCGGCTCGGGCAGGCTGCCGGGGCCGCCGAACATGCCGCCCAGGGCGCCGAGCGCGAAGAAGCCGACGAGCCCGATGGCGACCGCGGAGTTCGGTGTGGGCGCGACGGCGGCCACGATCATCCCGACGGCGTACATGGCCGCCATGGCGAGCACGTAGACCCCGGCGGTGGTCGCGAGGTCGGCCGGAGGTCGGGCGCCGAAGCCGAGGAACGACACGGCGACGGCCAGAGCGAGCCCGAGGACGGTCTGCAGCACGCTGACGACCACCTGCGCGACGAGCACCATCGCGGGGGACGCGGGGGTGACGGAGAGCCGGCGCAGGATGCCGCTGCGGCGGTAGTACGCCAGGAAGCTCGGCATGTTGATGACGCCGATGGTGGCGATGACCATGGTCAGCACCAGCGGCAGCACGTAGGCCTCCAGCACGGTGAAGCCGCCGGTCACGACCTGGTCGCCGGCCGCCTGGGCGCTGGTCAGGAGGATGAGGAGCGGCAGGCCGAGCGGTACGACGAGGCCGGCGGTGTCGCGCGCGACCATCTTGGCCTCGCAGACCACGAGGGTCAGCCAGGACCGCGGGCCCGGCCGGTGGACGGCGATGGTGGGGGCGGTGGTGCTCATTCGGCTGCCTCCAGCTGCTTTCCGGTGAGGGCGACGAATGCGTCGTCGAGGGTGGCCGCGCCCGCTCGCGCGGTGAGCGCGGCGGGCGTGCCGACGTCGACCAGCCGGCCGGCGTCGAGCAGCGCGACCCGGTCGCAGAGCCGCTCGACCTCCTCCATGGCGTGGCTGACGAGCACGACGGTGACGCCCTCGTCCCGCAGGTGCTCGACCGTGGCCCACATGCGGCGCCGGGCGCGCGGGTCGAGGCCGGTCGTGAGCTCGTCGAGGATCACGACCTGCGGCCGGCCCACCAGCGCCAGGGCGATCGACACCCGCTGCTGCTGGCCGCCGGACAGCTTCTCGAAGCGCACGCGGCGCTGCTCCTCCAGGCCGACGAGCTCCAGGAGCTCGTCGGCGGGTCGCGGGTCGGGGTAGAAGCTGCGGTAGAGCCCGAGCAGCTCGGCCACGGTGAGCGCCCCGTGCAGGTAGGCCTGCTGGAGCTGTACGCCGAGCACCTGCCGCACCCGGGCGCGGTCCCGCCGCGGGTCCAGGCCCAGCAGGCGGACGCTCCCCCGGTCCGGCCGGCGCAGGCCCGCGATCATCTCGACGGTGGTGGTCTTGCCGGCGCCGTTGGTGCCGAGCACGCCGAGCACCTCCCCGACGTCGACCCGCAGGCTCAGGCCGTCGACCGCGACCTTGTCGCGGTACCGCTTGACCAGGCCCTCGGCCTCGATGGCGGGCACCCCGCTCTCCTTCGTGTCGCTGCTCATGTCCGACGACGCTAGGTGCCCGCCCCGGGCCTGCGCCTGTGCCGTCGGTCAGGGATGTGAACCATGACTTTCGGCACGGGCCGACGTCGGCCACCGACCGTAGGGTGACTGTCATGCGGCTCGGGACGGAGGAGTGGTCGGGGCTCGCGATGCTCGTGGTCGCGCTCGCCCTGGCCGGGCCGGTGCTCTTCGGGCACGCGGGCACCACGATCCCGCGCGGCTGGTGGATCGCGCTGTTCGTGCTGCTGATGGTCACCCTGCTGGGGTCCCTGGTCCGCGAGCGGGCCGACCTGGTGCGGCACACGATGTTCGCGACGGCGGTCGTGTCGTCGTGGGCGGTGGTGCTCACCGCGCCCGAGGTCGGGCTCATGCCGGTGCTGCTGGTCGTCATCGCGAGCGTCAGCGTGTACGTCGCGCCGCTGCGTGTGGGCTTCATCGTCGTCGGCCTGAACACGGCGGTGCTGGTGGTGCTCACGGTCCAGCGCGACAACGGGCTCGCCGACGCCCTGGTCGGCGTCGGGTTCTACCTGCTCATCCAGCTCGCGACGATACTGAGCTCGATCACGCTCATCCGCGAGCAGCGGCTGCGCCGCGAGCTCAGCCAGGCGCACGTGGACCTGCGGGCGGCCTCCGCGCTGCTGACCGAGTCCGCGCGGACGGCGGAGCGGCTGCGGATCTCGCGCGACCTGCACGACCTGATCGGCCACCAGCTCACGGTGCTCACCCTGGAGCTGGAGGCGGCTCGGCACCGCGACGGCGACCAGGCGCGCGACCACGTGGAGCGGGCGAACCGGGTGGCGCGCGAGCTGCTGGCCGACGTGCGGACGACGGTCGGCGAGCTGCGGACGGCGTCGTCGGACCTGACGGAGGCGTTCCGCCAGGTGGTGCGCGACCTGCCCGACCTGGACGTGTCGATCGACGTGGGCCCCGACGTGCAGGTCGACGAGGAGCAGACGGCGGCCCTGGTGCGCGCCGTGCAGGAGATCGTCACGAACACCCTGCGGCACGCCGACGCCCGCGCGCTGCGGATCTCGCTGACGGCCGGGCAGGACGGCGTGGTCCTGTCCGCGCGGGACGACGGGCGCGGGTTCCGCGAGCTGGTGCCCGGCAACGGCCTGCGCGGCCTGGCCGAGCGGTTCGAGGCGCTGGGCGGCGGGGTCGAGTTCGACGGCGCCGACGGCTTCCGGGTGACGGCGCGGGTGCCGACGTGAGCGGGGGCGCCGACGTGACGCGCGTCGTCATCGTCGACGACCAGACCCTGGTGCGGCACGGCATCCGGGCGCTCCTGGAGATCGCCGACGTCGAGGTCGTGGGCGAGGCCGACGACGGCGCGTCCGCCCTGGAGGTGATCGCCGACGTCGCGCCGGACGTCATCCTGCTCGACCTGCGCATGCCCCGCTACGACGGCCTCTGGACCCTGGACCGGCTCCGGGAGCAGGGCAGCGACGTGCCCGTCCTGGTGCTCACCACGTTCGACGACGACACCCTGGTCCTCGACGCGCTGCGTTCCGGGGCCCGCGGGTACCTGCTCAAGGACGTGACGGTCGAGCAGCTCACGCGCGCCGTGCACGCGCTGGCCGGCGGCGGGACTCTCGTGGCGCCGTCGATCACCGACCGGATGCTGCGTGCGCTCCGCTCCTTCCCGACGTCGGACGACGGCGACACGTTCGCCGTCCAGCCGCTCACCGACCGCGAGACCGAGGTGCTGCGCCTGATGGCCGAGGGGTACACCAACCGCGAGATCTCGGGCGCGCTGTCCCTGGTCGAGGGCACCGTGAAGAACCACGTCTCGGCCATCCTGCTCAAGCTCGCGGCCCGGGACCGGACCAACGCCGTGCTGCGCGCCCTCCGCCTGGGCGTGCTCGGCTAGCGCCCCTCCTGGTACGGGATGACGACGCGGTTGATGATCAGCAGGCACGCCGCCGCGACCGGGACGGCGACGAGCGCGCCGAGCACACCGCCCAGCGCCGCGCCCGCCAAGGCCGCGACGATGACCAGGACGCCCGGCATCGACACCGCGCGGCTCATCACGCGCGGCGACAGCACGTACGCCTCGACCTGCATGTAGACCAGCAGGCACGCCGCGACGACGATCGCCGCGACCGGGCTCACGGTCAGGGTCGCGAGCGTCACCAGGACGGACCCGATGACGGCACCCACGACGGGGATGAGCGCCGCGACGAACGCGATCACGGCGAGCAGGATCGGGGCCGGGCTGCCCGCGAACAGGGTGAGCACCAGCGTGAACGTCGCGTTCATCGTCGCCAGGAGGAGCTGCCCGGAGACGTACCGGCCCACGGAGTCCAGCACCTCGTCCAGCAGCGAGCCGGTCATCTCGCGCCGGGACCGCGGCACCAGCCGCAGGACGGCGGAGACCATGCTCGGCAGCGACAGCGCGAAGTAGATCGTCAGCGCCGTGGTGATGATGACCGCCGTGACGCCGTTGACCAGGCCCGTGCCGACCTGCAGCACGCCGCCCGCGATGGCCGAGAGCTGCCGGGGGTCCGTGAGCAGGTCGGTCAGCGAGGACAGCAGCCCGTTCAGGTCCAGCGCGCCCAGGTTGCTGGTCGCCCAGGCGTACCAGGCCTGGTCGGGCAGGGTGCGCAGCAGCTCCACCAGCCCCGCGCCGAAGCTGCTGACCTGCGGGACGGCGATCGGCAGCACCGCCACGACGACCAGCGCGATCACCACCAGAGACCCGACGACCATCACCGTGGCCGCCGCCCAGCGGGGCAGTCCCCGGGCGGTCAGCTGCTCGATGCCGGGCTCCAGGGCCAGCGCCAGGAAAAGTGCCACGCCGACGTACACGAGCACCGTCGCCACCGCCGAGAGCGCGCCCAGCAGCGCGAGGGCCGCACCGACCCCCAGGGTGGCGAGCATCGCGTAGCCGAACGGGTTGGCGGGCAGCCCGACGACGGCGCGCTCGCGGCCCGAGGACCGTCCGCCCGCGATCCGCGCCGGCCGCGCGGCTGTCGCGGGCCGCGCCGGGCGGAAGCTCGCGTCGAGGTTCCGCCCGGCGGGCAGGCGTGGCGGGGTGCCGGGGCGGTGCAGCAGGCGGGCCATGACGCTCCATCGTGAGTCCGGGTGTCCGCGGTGAACACCTGGTGCGCCCAGCCTCCCGGAAAACCCGCCCGCCTGTCGCCGACGCGCAGGGACGTCGTCAGCCGAGCATCTGGCGGGTCTGCGTGAACAGGCCGCTGTAGGCGTTCAGCGCGGGCTGCCCGCCCAGGTGCGCGTAGAGCACGTTGCTGGTCGCGGGGATGTCGCCGCTGGTCACGAGGTCGATCAGCCCGGCCATCGACTTGCCCTCGTACACGGGGTCGATGATGACGCCCTCCAGCTCGCCGGTGAGCCGGATCGCGTCGAGCGTCGACTCCACCGGGATGCCGTACAGGTCGCCGGCCCAGCCGGGCAGCACGGTGATCTCGTCCTCCCGCAGCGGCCGGCCGACGCCGATCAGCTCCGCCGTGGCGCGCGCGATCCGGGCGACCTGGTCGCGGGTCTCGTCGAGCTTGGCGCTCGCGTCGATGCCGATGACGCGCCGCGGCGGACCGCCCGCCTCCTCCAGCGCCGCGAACCCCGCGATCATGCCGGCCTGGGTGGAGCCCGTGACCGCACAGACGACGATCGTGTCGAAGAAGACGCCGAGCTCCCGCTCCTGCTCCTGGACCTCCTCGGCCCAGCGTGCGAAGCCGAGGCCGCCGAGGCGGTGGTCGGAGGCGCCCGCCGGGATCGCGTACGGCGTGCCCCCGCGCTCCTTGACGTCCTCGATCGCACGGGCCCAGGAGTCCTTGAACCCGATGCCGAAGCCGGCCGGGTCGAGCCGCACCTCGGCGCCCATGATGCGGCTCAGCATGATGTTGCCGACGCGGTCGGCGACCGAGTCGGGCCAGTCGACCCAGTTCTCCTGCACCAGCACGGCCTTGAGCCCGAGCGACGCGGCGACCGCCGCGACCTGGCGCGTGTGGTTGGACTGGTAGCCGCCGATCGAGACCAGCGTGTCCGCGCCCTGGGCCAGGGCCTCCGGGACGATGTACTCCAGCTTGCGGGTCTTGTTGCCGCCGTAGGCGAGGCCGGCGTTGCAGTCCTCGCGCTTGGCCCAGACCTGGGCGCCCCCGAGGTGGGCGGTGAGCCGGGGCAGCGGGTGGACCGGGCTGGGCCCGAAGGTGAGCGGGTGGCGGGGGAAGTCGGACAGGCTCAACGGTGCTCCTCGGGGGTGGGCTGCTCGGGCTGGTCGGCGGGCTGGTGGGACTGATCGGGCTGGCCGGGCTGGTCGGCGTCGGTGGGCAGGGTGGACCAGGTGTCGAAGGCGACGGCGGCCGCCGCCTCGGCGTCGCCGGCGGCGCAGAGCTGGATCAGCTCCTCGTGCCGGGCGAACGACGCGCGTCCGCCCAGCGAGGCGAACCGCAGCCGTTCCGCGCGGCGCAGCACGGGCGTGTACTGGTCGAGCACGGCGGACAGCGCCCGGTTGGCGGCGACCGTGACGGGCACGCCGTGCAGCACGTCGTCGGCGCGCAGTGCCGCCTCGACGTCGCCGCGCTCGATCGCGTCCCGGAACTCGCGTTCGGCCGCGCGCATGGTGTCGAGGTCGTCCGTCGTGAGGCCGGGCACCGCCGCGCGCACGGCGACCTCGTGCATCGCGGCGACGACGTCGCGCGCGTCCCGCACGTCCCGGAGGTCGAGGGAGCTCACGGTCGTCGAGCTGCCGGGCCGGGCCACGACCAGCCCGGCCTCGGCCAGCCGCAGCAGCGCCTCGCGCACGGGCGTGCGGCTGACGCCGAGCCAGGCCGCGAGCTCGCCGTCGCGCAGCTGCTCCCCGGGCGCCAGGCTGCCGTCGACGATCGCGTCGCGCAGCCGGCCGTAGACGTCGTCACGCAGCAGCCGGCGATCGATCGCGGGCACACTCCTCGGAATGGGCATGCAATATATTAGATACAGCACCCCGCGCTCTGGCAACCCCCGCCTGCTCCGGCCAAGGGCAATGCACACCCGCCCGGTGTCGCCCTGGCAAGTGCCCCGCGGCTCTGAACGACCCGCACTCCCGACGCTGACGGCGCAGCCCAAGGCCCACGCGCCCTGCCGCAGAGCGCTCCGCGCTTGGCACACTATTCCTGCCCGGACATATGAGATCGGTCGGTGGCATCGAGACCGGTCGGGCGTTGGACCGGTCTCGATGCCACCGACCGATCTCAAAACCTCACCTCAGGGAGGTGCCGAGTTCAGCACCTCACCTCGGGGAGGTGCTGATCTCAGCAGCCCTCAGCGCGTCGCGCGCGGCCGGTGCCGCAGCGCTCGGCCCGGGCGCGCATCGGTGCGGGCCCCGTCCTCGATCACGGGGACGCCACCCACCAGGACCCACGGGATGCCGGCGGCAGTCAGGCGCGGCTGGTCCGGCGTCGCACGGTCGGCGACGGTGTCCGGGTCGAAGACGACGACGTCGGCCACGTAGCCCTCGGCGATCCGACCCCGGTCGTGCAGACCGAGCCGGGCCGCGGGGCGGGCAGAGAGGTGCACGATCATGTCGGCGAGCGACAGCACGCCCTCCTCGCGCACGTACCGGCCGAGGTAGCGCGGGAACGTGCCCGAGCCGCGCGGGTGCGGCTTGGCGCCGACCAGGATGCCGTCGCTGCCGCCCGTGTGCCGGGGGTGCCGCATGATCTCGCGGACGTTCCCCTCGTCGCCGACGTGCTGCAGGATGCTCGTGCCGAGCCGGTCGGCGAGCAGCAGGTCGAAGAACACGTCGGCCGGCGCCCGCCCCTCGTCCAGCGCGATCCGCGCCACGGTGCGGCCCACCCGGTCGCCGAGCGCGGCGTCGCGCACCCCCGCGATCTCGATGCTGTCCCAGTCGACGGGCACGCCGTGGCAGCCGTCGCTGCCGACGACCTCGACCTCGTGCGCGATCCACGCCCGCTCCCCCGGGTCGCGCAGCCGGGCCAGCGTCCGCTCCGGACCGCCGACCGCGGCGCGGCTCGGCAGCAGCGCGGACAGCGTGGTGGAGCCGGGGAGGTAGGGGTACGTGTCGAGCGTGATGTCGACGCCGTCCGCGATCGCCCGGTCGACGAGCGCCAGCAGCTCCCCCGCGCGGCCACGGTTCTCGGGGAAGTTCATCGTCGCGTGCGTCAGGTGCAGGGCGCAGCCGGAGCGCCGCGCGACGTCGACCATCTCGGCGTAGGCGCCGACCGCCCCCGCGCCGTAGGACCGCTGGTGCGGGGCGTAGTACCCGCCGTGCTCCGCGACCACCTCGCACAGGGCGACGAGCTCGTCGGTGTCGGCGAACATTCCGGGCACGTAGGTGAGCCCGGACGACAGGCCGAACGCGCCCTCCCGCAGACCCTGGGCGACCTGCGCGCGCATCTCCGCGATCTCGGCGGGCGTCGCCCGCCGGTCGCCCGTGCCGACGACGTTCATCCGGACGGTGCCCTGCGGCACCAGGTACGCGACGTTGGTCGCGCTGCCGCGCCGGTCCACCTCGGCCAGGTACTCCGCGACGGACCGCCAGGAGAAGTCGACCCCGTCCGGGATGCCGTTCCAGCCCGCGATCTGCTCGCGGACCAGCGCCATCGTCTCGTCGGTGACGGGCGCGTACGAGATCCCGTCCTGGCCCACCGCCTCGGTCGTGACGCCCTGCGTGACCTTGGCGAGGTGCTCGCCGTCCGCCAGGACGGCCAGGTCGGAGTGGGCATGCATGTCGATGAAGCCCGGCGCCACGGCCAGTCCGCCGACGTCGACGACGCGCGCCCCGGGCGCGTCGACCCGCCCGCCGACGGCGGCGATCCGGCCGTCCCGCACCAGCACGTCGCCGACGACCGGCTCCGCGCCGCTGCCGTCGACGACGAGACCGCCGCGCAGCAGCAGGTCCGAGTCAGACCGCGTCGACACGAACCAGCTCCCGGATCCCGCGAGCCTCCAGCGCGGCGGGGTCCGCGGCGGCGGCGCTGGTCACGACGGTGACCTCCACGCCCTCCTCGCGCAGCGCGTGCCAGCGCTCGAAGACCGCGCCGCCGGGGCCGAGGGACGGCCGGGACAGCGGCAGGTCGTCCGCGTCGACGTCGACCACCACGGCCACCGGCCGCCCCGAAGAAGCAGGACGCGCACCAGCACGCCGCGCCTCCGCGACCACCTCGGCGAACCGCCGCCCGAGCGGCTTCACGTTGTTCTCGGTGTCGAGCAGGCCGAGCGAGTACTCGAGGTCCTTGTAGTCGCCCAGCTCGCGGGTCACGTCGTGCGAGCACCACCAGGTGACGGCGTAGAGGTCGTCCGTGGTGAGTGCCGCCTCGATGGTGCGCGCGCAGAACTCGGGCATCTCCGACTCGGCGAGGTTCATCGAGGGCGCCCCGACCTCCTGCAGCCAGACCTGCCGGCCGGGCTGCGCGGCGAACGCCTTGGACAGCTCGATCATCCACTCGGCGTGCCGCACCGACTGCGGCGACAGCGCGCCGTACGTCGCGGCCGTGCCGTTGAAGATCCAGGAGTGCACGGTCGTCACGTCGCCCAGGCGCGAGGCGTGCGCCGGCACGAACGGGTGCTCGTCGCGGTACCAGAGGTGGTCGTTCTCGCTGTGCGTCACGAGGTGCCCCGGGTCGCGGTCGCGCGGGGCCTCCAGCAGCGACGTCAGCCAGTGCGTGATCTCGTCGCGCTTGGCGGGCATCGCGGCCGGGTTGGGCCGCTGGAACTGGTTGAGCTCGTTGCCGAGCGTCAGGCCCAGGAAGTTGGGCTTGTCCCGGACGGCGTCGTAGACCGCCGCGACGAGGTCGACCTGCGCGTCGATCGCCGGCTGGTCGGTGAACATGTTGCCGTCGTGCCAGTTCACGAGCCAGGCCGGCACGAAGTCGAAGCCCGACATGTGCCCCTGGATCACGTCGACGGCGATGTCCAGGCCCTGCTCGGCCGCGAGGTCGGCCACGAGCGCGATGTCGTCCAGGGCGCGCTGCCGGATCAGGGTGCGGTTGGGCTGCAGCACGGGCCACAGGGGGAACACCCGGACGTGGTCGACGCCGAGCGCCGCGATGGCCTCGAAGTCGGCGCGCACGACGGCGCGGTCGATCGCCATCCACTGGAACATCCAGTCCTTCGACGGGGTGTAGTTGACGCCGAAACGCGGGGTGGTGGTCAAGGGCCTGCCTCTCAGGTGGATCAGATAACCAAGGCGTGGGGTGGTCAGGCGGGGGCGGTCAGGCGGGAGTGCCCGGCGCCGCGGACGTCGACTCGCGCACCATGAGCTGGCGCCCGCCGACCGTCTGCGAGGTCACGGCGTCACCCCGCACGAGCCGCTCCAGCAGGGCGACGGCGGTGCGGGCGCTCTCCTCGACGGGCGCGTCGAGCGCGGTCAGGCGCGGGCGCACCAGGGTGGAGACCCAGGAGTCCTCCCAGGCGACCACGGAGAGCTGCCCGGGGACGCTCACCCCGAGCTCGGGGGCGTGCGCGACGATCTCGGCGGCGATCACCTCGCTGTCGACGATGATCGCCGTGACGTCGCCGACGCGGCCCAGCAGGTCGGCCACGGGGTCGGCGGCCTCGGCGTCCCAGACGGCGTAGGACGGCTCGACGCCGCTGTCGGCGGCGGCCTCGGCGAACCGCCGGTCGCGGGCCTGGGTGTGGGCGAGGCCGGGCGCGTCGTTGACCCGCGCGACCCGGCGGTGGCCGAGCTCGGTCAGGTGGGCGAGCACGGCCGCGAACGCGGCGTCGTCGCGCACCGTGACCGCGGGGACCGCGGCGTCGACGGGGGCGCCGAGCACCACGGCGGGCGCGCCGAGCGTGCCGACGAGGTCGAGCCGCGGGTCGTCGGTGCGTGCGTCGACCAGCAGGAACGCGTCGACGCGCTGCTCGGCCCACCACTCGCGGTAGACGCGCGCCTCGTCGTCCGCCCCCACGAGGGTGAGCGAGAGCGACCAGCCGATGTCCGCCAGAGGCTGGGTGAGCCCGGCGACGAGCCGCATGAAGAAGGGGTCGCGACCGAAGGTGTCGCTCGCGCGGGCGATCACCAGCCCGAGGCTGCGCCCGCCCTGGCCCGACACCTTGCGGCTGGCGTAGTTGGGGCGCCAGTTGAGCTCGTCGGCGGCCTGCCGGATGCGCTCGGCCGTGGCGGCCGAGACGTTGGGCCGCCCGTTGAAGACGTGGGACACCGCGGACGGCGACACTCCGGCACGGCGGGCCACCGCGGCGATCGTTGCTCGTTTCGGGGGTGTTTCGGTCACGCGCCAGACACTACGGGGGTTGACCCTCGAAAGTAAAGCGGTATACATTCACGGCCAGCCAGATTGTGTACCGCTTTACAAAGGCCCGGCACGCAGATGTGCCCCGCCCGTCTCGATCGACACACCGCAGTTCCAGGTCGACAAGCTCCAGGAGGTCCCGTGTCACACGGCATCAGCAGGCGCACCTTGTTGGGCGCCGCCCTCAGCGGCGGAATCATCACCCCGCTGCTCGCCGCGTGCGGGCCGCTCGCCCCGGCGTCCAGCGGCTCCGGCGCCCTGACCGTGCACACGCAGATCAGCGGCGCGGTCGCCGGCGCGCAGGTGTTCTCCGACGTCGTCGCCGCGTACCAGCGCGCCACCGCGCGCAAGGTCGCGCTGCTGAAGAACGGCTCCGACCTGCCCATCGTGTTCGAGACGAGCACGCTCGCGGGCAAGGAGGCCGACGTCGCGATCGTCAACATGATGGGCCGCACCCTGTCCTGGACCCGCCTGGGCGCGACCGTCCCCGTCAACGACTACCTCGACGACTGGGGCCTGCGGGACCTGATCATCCCCGAGGCGCTGGCGGAGTGGACCGACGACGAGGGCCGCCTGCGCGCCTTCCCGTTCACCCGCACCAACTGGCCGGTGTCGTTCAACACCGGGCTGCTGGAGGAGGCAGGCGTAGGCGCGATCCCGACGACGTCGGACGAGCTGATCGCCGCCGCGGACGCCCTGCGCTCCAAGGGCATCGGCCCCGTCACCGTGGGCGGCTCCGACTGGAGCGGCCAGAAGATGTTCCTGCAGATCCTCCAGGGCTTCATCACGCAGGACGAGGCGCGCACCGTGTTCTCGACCGGCAAGATCTCCGAGAGCCCCGGCGCCGTCGCGGGCGTGGAGCACTTCGTCGAGCTGCGCGACGCCGGCGTCTTCGTCGACAACGTGCAGGGCTACACCTCCGACTCGGAGCTCACGCAGTTCAACACGCGCAAGGCCGCCATCGTGCCGGCCATGTCGTCGGCCCTCGCGCTGGTGCCGAACGAGCGCGCGGCCGAGGTGACCGTGGGCGGCTGGCCCGTGCCGTCCAGCGGCGGCGTGCTGGAGCGCCCGAGCGTCATCAAGAGCTTCAACGGCCACGGCATCTGGATCAGCGAGAACGGCATGAAGAAGTTCGACCTGATCAAGCCGTTCGTGCAGAACCTGTACACCCCCGAGGTCACGGACGAGTTCATCCTCGGGTCCGGCCGCGACATGAGCCGCGTCACCGACACCGTGAGCCAGGACTTCCCGCTCGTCGCCCAGGGCTCGCGCCTGACCGACGACGACGTGACCCCCGTGATGCTGCCCGACCTGCTCATCCCCGACGCCGTGTTCGAGCCGATGATCCAGGCGACCGCGCTCGCCTACGGGTCCGCGCCCGCCGACCGGATCATCGAAGCCTTCGAGAAGTCATACCAGGCGGTCTGACCGCTCGAGCTGGGAAAGGACCCCCACCCATGACCGCGCTCCTCGACGCCGGCCGCCCTGACACGACCGGCGACGGCAAGACCGCCGCCCCCCGCTCCCGCCGCCGCGGGACGATCCGCGACCGGTTCCCCGGCCTCGCCCTGCCCGCGCTGATCTGGTACGCGGTGTTCATGATCGGCCCCGTGGTCGCGATGTTCGTCATCGCGTTCATGTCGTGGCCGGGCATGCTCACCACGCCGACACCAGCGGGCCTGGACAACTTCGCCCGCGTCTTCGCCGACGAGACCTTCTGGACGGCGACGGCGAACTCGGCGATCCAGATCGTCGTCGGCCTGCCGATCATGATCGGCCTCGCCTTCCTGCTCGCGTTCTACGTGGTGCAGAAGCCGCGCGGCCACCGCGTGCTGCGGTACCTGCTGTTCATCCCGGCGCTCATCTCCGCCCCGGCGACGGCGATGGTCTTCTACGCGATGCTCAACCCGGACGGCCTGGTCAACGGGTTCCTGCGCCCGCTGGGCCTGGAGGGCAACGAGTGGCTCGCCGACCCGACCACCGCGCTCGGCGCCATCATCGCCGTCGAGCTGTGGAGCGGCATCGGCTACTCGGCGGTGCTCATCGCGTCGCGGCTCGACGGCGTCGAGACCGAGATCGTGCAGGCGGCGCGGCTGGACGGCGCGAACGACTGGCGGCTGGCCTGGCGCATGTACTGGCCCATCGCGCGGGACTTCATCGGCGTCGTCGCGATGCTCCAGTTCCTGTCCATGCTGTTCAACTCGGCGCAGACCGTGCTGCTGCTCACGCAGGGCGGGCCCGAGAACGCGACCACCACGCTCGCGTACCTCATCTACCGCAAGGCGTTCGTCGAGACCGACCTGGGCTACAGCCAGGCCGTCGGCGTCGTCCTCTTCGTGATCGGGCTGCTCGGGATGTGGGCGATCCGCCGCACGCTCCGCGCCACGCACTGATCCCCGATCCGTCGCCTCCCGAACCTGCCCTGGAGAACCTCATGGCTCAGCGCGCCGCAGTCGCCCGTCGACTCCCCCTGCGCGACCGCATCGGCTCCATCACGAGCGGCACGCTCGCGTGGATCTACGCCGCACTGCTGGTCATCCCCTTCTACTACTTCATCGTCTCGTCGTTCAAGACGAACGAGGAGATCTTCGAGTCGCCGCTCGCCCTGCCGACGACGTTCGACTTCTCCAACTTCACGACGGCGATCCAGCAGGCCGACCTCGGCCTCGCGGTCGCCAACTCCGCGCTGACCACGGTCGCGGCGCTGGTGCTGACCCTGGTGCTCGCGCTGCCGGCGTCGTTCGCCCTGGCCCGGGCGCGCGGCAAGGCCGGGAAGATCGTCGAGAGCGTCTTCGCGCTCGGCTTCCTCATCCCGTCGTTCGCGGCGCTGTTCCCAACGTTCCTGCTCGCCGCGGCGCTCGGCCTGTTCCACACCCGCACGTTCGTGATCTTCCTGCTGCCGGCGACGGCGCTGCCGCTGTCGATCGTCATCCTGACGTCGTTCATGCGCACCATCCCGCGCGAGCTGGAGGAGGCCGCCTCCATGGACGGCGCGTCGTCGCTCCAGGTGCTGCGGCAGGTCTACCTGCCCATCTGCGTGCCGGGCATCGCGACCGTGCTGCTGCTCAACTTCCTGTCGTTCTGGAACGCGTACCTGTACCCGCTGATCCTGATCGGCCCGGACACCGCGCAGCGCACCATCCAGGTGGCCCTGCCGACCCTCAAGGTCGACGCCGGGACCGACTACGGCGTGCTGATGGCCGGGACCCTGTTCACACTGTTGCCCGTGTACCTCGTCTACACCGTGCTCCAGCGCCAGATGCAGCGCGCCCTGCTCTCGGGGGCGGTCAAGGGATGACCCACCCCCACCTGTCAGACGTACAGGTCCCCGGAGGGACCTGTACGTCTGACACCCGCGCCGCGGCTTTGCCGCTGGCTACACGTATTGGGCAAGTTAATCAGCGGGTGAAGGGGTGGGAGGCGGTCAGGTGGGTCGACGGCGCTCCCCGCGTGACCGACGTGCTGCGGCGTGAGGTGGACCGGTGGGGCGGGCTCGGGGCGCTGTACGGCGTGCTGCGCGCCGACCCGTGGTCGGCGGTGCGCTGGGACAACGGCATACCGCCCGAGCGCAGCGCCGAGGCCTACGCCGCGGTCCAGGACCACGTGAACGCCTTCGGCGACGGCATCCCGGTGCTGTTCGTCGAGGAGGCACCGCACGGCCTGATGGCGCTCGGCGGCACCACGCTGCCCGTGAACCTCGCGCTCGGCGCCGGCATGGACGCCGACCTGACCGAGGAGCTCGCGGCCGCCGTCGCCGCCGAGGCCCGGGCCCGCGGCACGCACGTCGCGCTCGTCTCCGGTCTCGACGTGCTGCGCGACCCGCGCTGGGGCCGCGCCGAGGAGTGCTTCTCCGAGGACCCGGCCCTGGCCGCGCTGCTGGTCGCCGCCACGGTGCGCGGCATGCAGGGCACCGCCTCGGCGGGCGACCCGATCGACGGCACGCACGTCGCCGTCGTCGCCAAGCACCTCGCCGGGCAGGGCGCCGGGATCGGCGGGCGCAACGGCTCGGGCGCACCGATCGGGCGCCGCGAGCTCGGCGAGATCCACCTGCGGCCCGCGCACGCCGCCGCGCGCGTGGGCGTCGCCGGCTTCATGGCCGCCTACAACGACGTCGACGGCGTGCCGTGCAGCGCCAACGAGGAGCTGCTCACCGGCACGATCCGCGAGCAGTGGGGCTGGGACGGCCTGGTCATGGCCGACGGCACCGCCATCGACCGGCTCCGCGACAGCTCCCCCGACCCCGCCTTCGCCGCCGCGCTGGCGCTGAATGCCGGCGTGGACCTGAGCCTCTGGGACGAGGCGTTCACGCACATCGAGCCCGCGATCGAGCGCGGACTCGTCGACGTCGCCGTGCTCGACCGCGCCGTGGACCGGGTGCTCGCCCTCAAGCGGCGGCTCGGGCTGTTCGGTGCGCCGACGCCGGACCAGCCCGCGGCGGACGCGGGCGCTGCGGACGTGCCCGGCGCCCCCGCGGCGGGCGCGCCCACTGCGGACGCGCCCGCCGGACGCGACCTGATCGAGCTCGTGGACCGCGCGGCCCGCCAGTCCGTCGTCCTCGTCGACGACGGTGGCCTGCTGCCGCTGCGCCCCGGCCAGACCCTCGCCGTCGTGGGCCCGAACGCCGACGACCTCGACGCCCAGCTCGGCGACTACACGCCGCCGCGCCCCGCGCCGGACCCGGGCGCCTCGACCGTGCGCTCCGCGCTCACGGCGCGCTTCGGCGCCGACCGTGTGCGGTACGCCGAGGGCAGCCGCCTGCGCGGCCCGCTCGCAGATCCGGGTGCACTCGACGCGGTCCGGGCCGCGAACGCCGGCGCCGACGTGTGCGTCGTGGTGCTCGGCGGCACGAGCCGGCGCACGTACGACGACGAGTTCGCCGACAACGGCGCCGTCGACGGCCCCGCGCTGGACACGACGAACGGCGAGGGCGTTGACCTGTCGTCGGTGGCGCTGCCGCAGGCGCAGCTCGACGTGGTCCGGGCGGCGCGCGCGGGCGGTACGCCGGTGGTCGCCGTCGTGCTGGACGGACGGCCGCGCGCGCTGACGGAGCTGCGCTCCCTGGCCGACGCGCTGCTGGTGGTGCCGTTCCCCGGTCCGTCGGGCGGCGAGGCCGTAGCGGCCGCGCTGTGCGACGGGACGGCGTCGGGCCGGCTGCCGGCGACGTTCCCGGCCGCGGACGGCGTCATGCCGGTGGCGCACGACGAGCGGATGGAGACGGCGCGCGGGTACGTGGACACCGACGTGCTCCAGCGCCTGCCCCTGGGCACGGCGCTGCTGCCCGGCATCAGCGCGCGCCTGACCGGCGCGGCGCCGTCCGTCGCCGCCTCCGCGCTCACCGCGGGCGGCACGGCGCACCTGACCGTCGAGGTCACCAACGCGGGCGCCGAGCCCCGGTCCGTCCCGGTGCCGCTGTACGCCCGCCGGCACGAGCCCGGCGTCCGGCCGCGCCGTCGTCAGCTCCTCGCCGTCCGGCGGGTGACCGTGGCGCCCGGCGCCACCACGGAGGTCGCGTTCGGGCTCGGCCTCGACGCGCTCGGCTCGTGGGCCAGTGGCGCGCCGGTCGCCGAGCCGGTCACGCTCAGCGTGTGGTGCACGCCAGAATCGGACCCGCCCGCCCACGCCCTACCGGTCCGCGTGACCGACCAGAACGGAGCCACCCCATGGGAGCGATGACGCGAACCCACCTCGACCCCGCGATCACGGCGACCCTGACGGAGGCCGCCGCGCGCGTGCGCGCCACGTCGGGCACGCAGGTGGGCGACATGGTCGAGGCCGCGCTGCTGCGCACGCTGACGGACACCGTCACGATGGGCGACGACGGCACGGCCTTCGTCATCACGGGCGACATCCCGGCGATGTGGCTGCGCGACTCGACCACGCAGCTCACGCCGTACCTGCGGTTCCTCGACACGTGCCCGCCGCTGGCCGACCTGGTCGCCGCCGTCGTGCGGCGTCAGCTCGCCTGCCTGGACCACGACCCGTACGCGAACGCCTTCAACGACGGGCCAACGGGCGCGCACTACGACCCCGAGGACGTGTGCGACGACCCGCACGTCTGGGAGCAGAAGTACGAGATCGACAGCCTGGCCTACCCGGTCACGCTCGCGCACACGCTGTGGCGGGCCACGGGCCGCACCGACGTGTTCGACGAGCGCGCCCACCGGGTGCTGCGCACGATCGTGGACCAGCTCCGCACCGAGCAGGACCACGACGCGTCGCCGTACCGGTTCCAGCGGGACACGGACATCCCCACGGAGACGCTCGCGCGCGAGGGCCGGGGCACCGCCGTCGGGCGCACGGGCATGACCTGGAGCGGCTTCCGCCCCTCGGACGACGCCTGCACCTACGGATATAACGTGCCCGCGAACCTGTTCGCGGCGCAGGCGCTGCTCGCGGTCGCACAGATCGCCGCCGAGGTGCTCGACGACGACGCCCTGGCCGCCGACGCGCGGGCGCTGTCCGGGGAGCTGGTGGCGGGGGTCCGGGCGTTCGGCGTGGTCCCCCTGCCCGACGGCGACGGCACGCCCGTCTACGCGTACGAGGTGGACGGGCTGGGCAACGCGCTGCACATGGACGACGCCAACACGCCGTCGCTGCTGTCGCTCCCCCTGAACGCGCCCGACGTGCTCGACGACGACGTGTGGCGCGCGACCCGCGACCTGGTGCTCAGCCCCGCCAACCCGTACTACGTGACCGGCACCGTGGCGAGCGGCATCGGCAGCCCGCACACCAAGCCGGGCCGGGTGTGGCCCATCGCGCTGGCCGTCGAGGCGCTCACCGGCACCCCGGAGGACCGGGTGCGGCTGCTCGCCGTGCTCGCCCGGACCGACGGCGGCACGGGGCGCATGCACGAGTCGTTCGACCCCTCGGACCCGACGGCGTTCTCGCGGCCGTGGTTCTCGTGGGCGGACTCGATGTTCTGCGAGGTCGCGCTCGTGGTCGCGGACGAGACGGAGGCCCGCAGCCTGGAGGCCGGCGGGGTGTGAGACCTGCCGGGTGTGCGGCACGCAGGGTGGTGTCAGCGGCGTGTGCTAATTTCGTCGCGATCGTGATTCGACGTGAGGAGGTGAGACCCGTGTACGCAGTGTCCCCATCGGGTGCTCCCCCGCGGTCCACGGTCGCGCGGCCGGCCTAGTCGCCACCGGGAGCGCCCGCGACTCAGCTCGCGAGAGGCAACTCCCATGCACACCACACCTTCTTCCGCCCTTGTCCTCGGCGGCGGCGGTTCCACCGGCAACGCCTGGCTGCTCGGCGTGGTCGCCGGCCTGTTCGACGGCGGCCTGGACGTGACCGCACCCGACCTGACCGTCGGCACGTCGGCGGGCGCGACGGCCGCGGCCCAGCTCGGCGGCGCGGCCCCGGCCGACCTGTACGCGGCGACGCTCGTCCCCGTCACGCGGCCCGGGGCGCCCGGGCCCGGCGCGTCCACACGGTCCGACGTCGGCCCCGCCGCCGCCCGTCCCGTCGTGGACCACCTGGAGCGGACGCGCCAGATCATCGACGCCGCCCACGACGCGGCCGACATGCGCCGCCGGATGGGCGCCTCGGCGCTCGCCCTGCCCGGGTCGTCGGACGACGCGGTGCAGGAGCGGTGGCGCGCCACCGTCGCCGCCCGACTGCCCGACCAGTCCTGGCCGCAGCGGACGGTGCTGCTGACGGCGGTCGACGCCGCGACCGGCGAGCCGGTCGCGCTCGGCCGGGACAGCGGCGTCGGCCTGGCGGACGCCGTCGCGGCGAGCTGCTCCAGCGGCTTCGCCTACCGGATCGGCGAGCACCGATACATCGACGGCGGCTACCGGGCGGGCGCCGAGAACGCCGACCTGGCCACCGGGTACGACCGGGTGCTCGTGCTGTCGCCGTTCGGCGGCGCGACCCGGACGCCGTTGGACTGGGGCCTGGACCTCGCGTCCCAGGTGGAGGCCCTGCGCGCGGGCGGCAGCCGGGTCGAGACGGTCTTCCCCGAGCCCGGCGCCGAGCACCTGTTCGGCGTCAACGCGATGGATGTCTCGCAGCGCCCGGCCGCGGCCCGGGCCGGGCATGCCCAGGGCCTGGCCCTCGCCGACCGGCTCGGCGTGTTCTGGCGCTGACGGCCGTGCCGGCACCCCGTGGCCGGCGGCGGGTCTCCCCCGACGTCGGCCACGGGGTCACGCGCTGCGCGAGGACTCCGGCGGGATGAGGCCGAGCTGGCCCGCGCGGGCCAGCGCGCTGGTGCGGTTCGACGCGTTGAGCTTGCGGTAGACCTTGCGCACCTGGGTGCGCACCGTGTTCACGGAGACGCCGTGCTCCTCCGCGATCCGCACCGCGCTGGCCCCGGCGGCCAGCCCGACCAGGACCGCCCGCTCCCGCCGGGTGAGCAGCACGATCGGGCCCGAGGCGGGGTGCCGGGCGTCGTCGGCGGTACGTACCAGGCCGAGCTCCGCGGGGTCGGTGCCGGTCCGGGCGCACAGGTCCAGCAGCTCGTCGTGCGGGAACAGCCCGAACGGCGGGAGCAGCCCCTGCCGCCCGAGCTCGACGGCGTGCTCGAACCGCGCCCGCGCGTCGTCGGTCTCCCCCGCGCGCAGGTGCACCAGGGCCATGACGAGCTGGAGCTCGAGCGCGTCCCGCGGGGTCACCCCGGCGTCGCGCATCGCCCGTCCCGCCACGGCGAGCGCCCCGTCGTTGTCGCCCGCCAGGAGCCGCACCCGGGCCGCGGGCGGCAGGAGCCGGCCGGTCGCGGCGACCTCGGCGAGGGCGACGACGCGGTTGCCCTCGCCGGTCGCCGCGAGCAGGTCGGCGTGGGCGCGCAGCAGCACCGGGTGGGCCCCGGGGCCGGGGCGCGCACCCATCCCGTGGGCGAAGCAGGCCGCGTCGAGGTCCAGCAGGCCGGTGACCGGCTCGTCGAAGGCCACGGCGTACGCCGCGCGGGCGGCGGCGAGGAACGGCCAGAGGTCGCCCTGCTCCTCGCCCGTGCCGGCCTCGTCCAGCGCCTGCGCGGCGGCGTCGACGTCCAGCCGGTCGATCGCGAGGAACGCCCGGGCGATGGTCGCGCCCAGCAGCAGGTGGTGCTCCAGCCACTCCGGGACCGGCCCGCAGCGCCGGATGCGGCCGAGCCAGCGCTCGGCCATGACGTGGTGCCCGCGCACCGCCGCGAGCAGCGCCAGGTTCGCGCAGGCCGCGGCGCCCGCGAAGTGCTGGTACGGCGGCGGGCCGGACTGCTCGTACGCGCGCCGCAGGTGCCCGACGGCGACCGCCGGGTGTCCCGCCACCATCGCCGTCACGCCCCGGTTCAGCGCGACCAGGCCCGGCCGGCCGATCCGGCGCTCCTCGCTCCAGGGCAGCACGCCCGAGTCGTCGGTGCGGAGCAGGTGGTCCTCGATCCAGGCGCCGATCGCCTCCGCCGCCCGGTACTGGCCCCGCACCCGCGCGGCGTGCATCGCCAGCACCCCGGCCGCGAGCGCGTCGCCGGGACGGGCGAACGAGCGGAGCCGCTTCGACAGGCGCGCGCCGTGCAGCTCGAACAGCCGCATCGAGGCGCGCAGCTGCGCGTCGTCGCGGGCCTCGGCGAGCTGGTAGGCCAGCACGCCCGCCATCAGCACGCGCGGGCGCCGGGCGACCACGGGGTCGGGCAGCCGTTCGAGCAGCCCCAGCAGCTCCGGGCCGTAGCGGCCCGGCAGCTCGAACCACCGCCGGTCGGCCAGGTCCTCGATCGTGTCCAGGTCGCCGGACGTGATCGCTTGCAGCACGCCGGCATCGGCGTGGCCGTTCATGTCGTCAACCAAAGTCGTTGCATCCCATTTCCACAGAGCGTCGACGCCGTTCGCCCTGCGGGCCACGCGCGGAGGCGCCTGCCGGCTCCGGGCGTCGGTGGCCCGTGCATCAGGTGGCGCAACTCCGGCGTTCGCCCTGTTCAGGGGCAACGCGGACACTCATCGGCCAGAGCAAGGCATCTTTCGGATGAGCTGTTCGACGGAACTATAAAGCATTTGGTAAAGCGTTCAACAGAATGTCATCTGCGTTTTCGGCGAAAAGCCGGAACTGTACATAAAGACCGCGACCGGCCCCTCGCCCCACCCGAGCACCGGGTGGGGCGAGGAACCGGTGTGGATCAGCCGATCGCGCGGCGTCGGACGGCGAGCATCGCCGCCGCACCGGTCAGCATCAGCAGCGCGGCGAAGCCCGCCGTCCAGGCCGGGTTCGCCCCGGTCGCGGCCAGCGAACCGCCCGGACCACCCGAGCCGCCCGGAGCCGGCGGGGCCGGCTCGTCCGGGTCCACCGGGACCGTCGCGGTCGACGGCGGCGACGTCGGCGGCGTCACGCCCCCGGGCGGGGTGCCCGTGGCCGTGGCCGTGTTGGTCAGCTCACCCGCGTCGAGGTCGGCGGCCGTGACCACGTACGTCGCGGTGCAGGTCACCGACGCGCCGGGCGCCAGGTCCGCCGCCTCGGCCGGGCACTCGACCGGCGACAGCTCGCCCGTCCCGGAGAAGTCCGAGTCGTCGACCGTGACGTCGGCGAGCGCCACGTTGCCGGTGTTGGTCACCTCGAAGCTGTAGGTGACCTTCTGGCCCACCCGGGTGATCTCCTTCGTGTCGGACGTCTTGACCACCTCGATGCCGGGCGCCGGGGTGCCCGGGATGTCCACGGTCGACGGCGGCGACTCCGGCGGCGGCGTGCTCCCCGGCGGGGTGCCGGTGGCCGTGGCGCTGTTGCTCAGCGCGCCGGCGTCGAGGTCGGCCTGCGTCACGACGTACGTCGCGGCGCAGGTCACGGAGGCGCCGGGGAGGAGGCTCGCGGCCTCGGCGGGGCACTCGACGGGCGACAGGTCACCCGAGCCCGAGAAGTCGGAGTCGTCGACCTCGATGTCGGTCAGCGTGACGTTGCCGGTGTTGGTCACCGCGAAGGAGTAGGTGATCTCCTGGCCGACCTCGCTGATCTCCTCGGTGTCGGAGGTCTTGACCACCTCGATGCCCGGCTCCGGGGTGCTGGGGATCTCGACGGTCGACGGCGGCGACTCCGGCGGCGGGGTGTCCCCCGGCGGCGTGCCGGTGGCCGTGGCCGAGTTGGTCACCTCACCGGCGTCGACGTCGGCCTGCGTGATCACGTACGTCGCGGTGCAGGTCAGCGAGTCCCCGGGCGCCAGGACGACGTCGGCGGGGCAGTCCGGGACGGGCGCCTCGCCCGTGCCGGTGAACTCGGTCTCGTCGACCGTGACGTCGCTCAGCGGCACGTTGCCGGTGTTGGTCACCTCGAAGTTGTAGGTGATCTCCTGGCCCACGGTGTACGACTCGGGGCCCGACGGCGTCGCGGACTTCACGACCTCGATGCCGGGGTCCGGCGCCTCGGTGGGCGTGCTGGTCTCCGAGGGCGGCGAGCCGATCGGGGTGTCCGTGCCGGGCGGGGTGCCCGTGGCGGTCGCGGAGTTGTCGACCGAGCCCGCCTCGACGTCCTCGTCCGTGACGACGTAGGGCTCGTCGGTGGTGCAGGTGACGGTGTCACCCGGCTCGACCGAGGTGGCCTCGCAGGTGATGGCGCCCACCTTGGGGTCGTCGATCGCCAGGTCGTTGATCGCGACGTCGCCGGTGTTGGTCACCTCGAACGTGTAGGCGATGGTGTCGCCCGTGTCCGTGATGCCGTTCTCGTTGACGTCGACGGGGTCACCGGCGGTCTTGACGAGCTCCAGGCTCGGGTCGCCGAAGGTCACGGTCGACGTGCCCGGGAAGTCCAGGCCGATCGCCGAGATGTTGTCGGGGCCGTTGGTGTAGCTGCCCGCCTCGTCGGAGGTCACGTTCACCGTGATGGTGCACGAGGCCATGCCGGCGTCCAGGTTGCCGGTCGCCTCGACCGCCGTGGCGCCGGCCGCGGCCGTCACGTCGCCGGCCGGGCAGGTGGTGGCGACGGCGGACGGGTCCGCGACGACCAGGCCCTCGGGGAGGGTGTCGGTGAACGACCAGCCGTTCTTGGCGGCCAGGTCGCTCGTGTTCGTGATCGTCAGGGTCAGCGTGGAGACGCCGCCGGTGGCGACCGACGTCGGGCTGAACTCCTTGTCGAGCTGCGGCGTCACGTCCAGCACGCGGATGTTGTCGTAGGCGCCGTCGTTGCCGCCGCCGTTGCCGTTCTCGTTGCGCATCACGATGCCGAACGAGCCCCCCGTGACGAGGGTCGAGCCGTCGGCCGGGAACCGGCCGCCGGTCACGAGGCGGGTGGTCCCGTTCTCGGTCGGCGAGGTGAACTGCGCCCCGCGCGGGTCGGTGCACGGATCGATGGCCGAGCTGGAGACCGGGATCTCCGTGCCGCTGCCGTCCACGAGGTAGAAGCGCAGCTCGGGGTGGCTGGCCTGGCAGTTCTGCGCGACGGCGTCCACGGAGAACGTCACGAACCGGCCCTCGGTCGTGAGCGTCAGCGGGGCGGCCGTGGCGAACTGCACCAGGTTGTCCGCGTCGTTGCCCGAGGTGTACGACGACGCCGCCGCGTTGCTCGCCGGGTCGGTCCCGTTGATGGTGCCGAGCGCGTGCGGCATCGCGGTCAGCGACGTGAAGGTCGCGGCCCCGAAGGTGTCGGGCTGCGAGCCGTTGCAGTCGCCCGGGACCCGCGTGCTGGTCTGGTTGATGATGAACCCGTTGCAGTCGTTCCGGTCCACCCAGAACGGGTCCGCGGTGTACGTCGTCCCGTCCGCGCCCGTGTAGTCGGTCAGGAGCACGTTCGAGTCCGCGGCGCGGTTCTCGAAGTCCTCGACGAACAGGACCGTCGGCTCCCCCGGCACCCCGGGGTTGCCCGGCGCGGCGACCGCGCTCGGCGTGACCGCCGTGAGCGAGGTGGCGACCAAGCCCGCCCCGACCAGGCTCAGCGCCGCCAGGACCGCCGGGACCCGCCCGCGTCGTCTCCTGGCATACCCGCCCTGGGTGGTCCTCGTCGTTGACCTTCGTGCTCGCATCTGTTGTTCCCCTCGCTCACGGGCCCGCGGCCCGCATCGAATCGACTACGGCGAGATCAATGCCATCGGCTCGGCGCCCGATCACCAGCCGGGGATCAAGAAATCACCAACCAAGTCATCAACCGGAGGTGGTTTTTCACCCCCTGGGGCATCGCGCGGGACGAACGCCGGGGTCAGCGGCCTGCCCTCGGCGACGCTTCGGACATACCGGAACGCACGGCCGGCCGACCGGATGTGCTCTCCGGGCCGGTCACGCCATCGGCGAACGCTTCACCGCGTGAGTCACGCGGACCCGTGATAGTCCTTTATTCGCTGCTCAAGACTTCTTTACCCGTCAGGCAACCCGGATCACTCGCAGTACGCAGGTGAAAGCAGGACACCGACAGAAGGAGCCCCGCGTGCAGGACCAGGCGACGAAGCCCGCTGTGCCCACCTCCAGCCCCAGCCGGCGCAGACTGTTGCGCACCACCTGGGCAGGCGCCGTCGCCACGGTGACCGCGGGAGGTCTGCTGCTCGCAGCGGTGCCGAGCATCCCGGACCAGCACGCACCCGGGGACGGTCGGGACCTCCCGGCCCGGTTCCTGGACGCCTTCCGGAGCGTGCCGGCGGTGCAGGCCGAGACCATGCCGCGGAACGTGACCCCGGACCAGATCGTCGCCGTCCTGGCGCGCGCGGACCAGCAGGCACGGGAGCAGGGCCCCGACCTCAGCCCGGCGGTGGCGCAGGCCGCGGCCGAGCTCGGCATGCTCTACACCACCTACCAGATCCAGCAGCCAGCGCCCCGCCAGGCGGAAGGGCTGCGCGTCCAGGACGCGCCGGTCGTGCGGGACCGGGACGCGGACGGCGACACGGACGGGAACAAGGGCCCGGACGACGACGGCGCGGAGCCGGCGCTCCAGGACGACCTGCAGGCCGTGATCCAGGTGTCCGACGAGCACGGCTCGACGATCAGGCCCGACGCCGAGAGTGACGCAGCGCCGGCGGCCGAGGCGGCGGCCGACGTGGCGTCGGAGGCAGCCGCCAAGGCTGTTGCCACGAGGGACGCGGCGTCGGCGCCGAGGTCGGCGGCGCGACGCGACCCGGCCGAGCCGCGCACCGGGGTCCTGGCAACGGCAGCCCGCCCGGCCGACGTCGTGCCGTGGGACCCGACGACGGGGCACGGCACCGCCGAGCTGGGGGCGGACCGCGTGACCTACGACGAGGTCGTGCTCGCGGCGGTACGCCTGGCGAACATGCTGGACCCGTCGGCGCCGAGCACCCTGGTCGAGGTGCAGCCCGCCGACCAGCACCAGGCCGCGCGCGAGGGGACGACGGCCGGTACGACGGGCGGTCGCGGGGGCGTTGGCCTCACGCTGCGCCAGAACCTGTTCGACGTGGTCGATGCGTTCGGCGACTCCACCGTCTCCTACGCCAACGGCCGCATCCCGGCCGGGGTGCTGTGCCCGCTGGACTTCGCGAGCGGGCACCTGCTGCGCTGCGACGCCGCGGAGCGCCTGGAGGCCCTGAGCGAGAAGTTCGAGGACGAGTTCGGGCACCCGATCCCGATCACCGACTCCTACCGGTCGTACGTGGCGCAGGTCGCCGTGGCGAGCGCGAAGCCGCACCTGGCGGCGGTCCCCGGCACCTCGAACCACGGCTGGGGCCTGGCCGTGGACCTGGGCGCCCCGATCTCGGGCGGCACGTCCGCCGAGTACGTGTGGCTGCGGGTGCACGGACCGGACTACGGCTGGGACAACCCGTCGTGGGCGCGGCCGGGCGGCACCAAGCCCGAGCCGTGGCACTTCGAGTTCTTCGCGGCGGGTGCGGTCCCCGACCGTGCGGTCGACCCGTCCGACGTCGGCACGTGGGGTTCGGACGACGAGACCGGGCGCTCGGACGACGAGGGCCCGCGCTACGAGGCCGCCGCGACCAGCTCCGGCACGAAGGACCGCTCGCCCGCCGACGACGCGGCGCCGCCGTCGGCCAAGCCGGCCGACAAGCCGGCCAAGAACCCGCCCGCGCAGAAGCCCACCAAGCCGAAGCCCAAGCCGACGCCCAAGCCCTCGCCGAGCGAGCCGAAGCCGACCCCGAAGCCGCCGGTGACCAGCCCGTCGCCCAGCCCGACGCCGGAGCCCTCGCCGAGCCCGTCGCCGTCGGACCCGAGCCCGTCGCCGTCGGTCCCGCCGTCCCCCTCCCCGTCGGTCCCGGCGCCCAGCCCGACGCCGGAGCCGAGCGCGCCGAGCCCGGCCCCGTCGCCCACGCCGTCCGGGGAGCGGCCGAGCCCGACGCCGGAGCCCGCCCCGAGCGGCAGCGGGACGCCGGCCTCGCCGGAGCCGTCGTCCAGCCCCTCGGCCACGCGTGAGTCCCTGCTGGGGCTCGCGAAGGACCTGGGCCTCACCGACGACGACGAGGGGTGAGCGGGGTCAGCCGCTGAGGTCAGCGGCTGAGCTCGACCAGCGCGAGGAGCGCCTGACCGTAGGCCTCGGTGGGCTCCGGGTCGGTGAACACCCGCGTCTGGTCGAGCAGCCGGACCTCGACCTCGTAGCCGTCGTCGGTGCGGCGCAGCGCGTGGAACGCCGAGCGCAGGAGGGTGCGGAGCTGGTCCTCGCGGGGCAGCCAGAGGGCGTCCTCGATCGAGACCGAGTCGAGCGCCCACTCGGTGGTTCCGTTGAAGCCCAGGATCGTGCCGGTCGAGTACTCGTGCGCCTCGATGGTCATGGTGCTCACGGTGAAGACGTCCCCGGCGAGCTCCGCCGCCCGGACCCGGAACTGGTCACCGTCCACGGGGGTCCAGACCAGGCCTGCGTCACGCAGCTTCGTTGCGAGTTCGGTGGAGATCATCGACCCATTCTGGCGATTATCGCCCGCGGGCGTCAGCGGGCCCTGTCTGCCACACCCACATCTTGACGAGTTGTAGAGATAGGGCGACCCTCGTAGAGGGCATCCAGCACGCGCCCGAGACCCGTCCGTTCAACAGAGGAGACAGCGATGAGCGACAACCCTCAGCTACTTCACGTGGCGACGTTCTGCGGCAAGTGCGACTGCGGCTGCCCGGAACTGTTCGTCGACCCGACCGCCGAGCCCCTGAAGCAGATCGTCATCACCGACGACTTCGGCCAGCGGATCCAGATGAGCCACGACCAGCTCGCGGACCTGGTGGAGCAGGCCCGGAGCGGTGCGCTGGACGCGGCGGCGCTCCAGCCGGCCTGACCTTCAGGGCGTTCCGTCCGGTATTCCGGACGACGGCAAAGGTGGCTGTCCACTCCCCGGTGGGCGGTCACCTTTGCAGTATGGTCCTGCCAGGAGGGCACTATGTCAGGCAGGACCCGCGCACGCGGACAGCTCGAGGCGGAGGTCATGCGCATCCTCTGGGACCACGAGGATGCCGTCGGAGCACGAGCGATCCAGGAGGGGTTCCGGGACGAGCACGTCCCGGCCTACACGACGCTCCTGACCGTGCTCGACCGCCTGGAGAAGAAGGGCGAGGTGGTCCGCATCGCGGCCTCTCCCCGCAAGGTCCGGTTCCGCCCCACCCGGTCCGACGGCGAACGCGCCGGCGCGGCGATGCTCTCCGTGCTGGAGGGCACCGGCGACCGCGAGGAAGCCCTGCTCCGGTTCGCCGACCACCTGAGCGCCCGCGACGCCGAGATGCTCCAGCGCGCCCTCCGCCCCCGGTCCACCACGGACCGACGCCGCGCGGGCTGAACCCGCTCCGGGCTCCGGGCTCCGGGCTCCGGGCTCCGGAGCAAGGTGTGCTCCGACAGGGGTGGCCGGGTGGGATGAATTTCGTTCGGCTGGGGCCCGGGTTTGCCAGCTCTGCCGGATTCTCTGGCAAGGCTGAATCGGCCGGGTCTCAGGTGAGCGAAGTTCGGCGCACCCGGCCAGTGCCGATCGGCAGTACCTTGCCGGGCGGGCTGAATCTTCGATTCGCCCCACCGCGCGCCAGGTCCGCACGTCGGCGCTACCGCCCGGCTGCCCTGCCGCCCGGCGGCGCGTCAGCCAGCAGCCTGCAGCGCGTCAGCCCGTCAGCATGAGGCCGCACATCGCGACCGTGCCGAAGCTCATCAGGGCACCCGCCAGCAGGTCGGAGCCGGTGCCGTCCCGGAGGGAACCGCAACAGCGCAGGTGCCGCACGAGGTCGGACAGGAACAGCGCTCCCCCGGCCACGAGGACCACGGCGAGCACCACGCCCGCGATCAGGATCGAGGTGTCCAGCGGCACGAGCGCCACGACGTTCCCGGCGCCGTGAGCACCGACGTCGTGACCGCCGGCCCCGTGACCACCGCCGCCGGGCACAGCAGTCCCCGCCCCGCCGGCGAACGCGCGCCCGGCGCCATGGCCGGCGGGCCCCGCCATGACGGCGAGCGCCCACACCATCGAGAGCATCATCACGGCGTGCACCACCTGGCACCGGGCGCTGCGGTGATGACCGGCGGGCCGGGCCGCCGTCGTCGGGCCGCGAGCCGGTGCACCACGACCCGGTGCACCAGGGCCCAGTGCGCCCAGGCCGTACCAGCCCGCGGCGCCCGCGAAGACGGCCGCGCCCAGGGCGAAGAAGGCGACCTGGGGCAGCGCGGGCAGCCGGGCCCACCAGGGCCAGACCATCGCCACCATCACGGCGCTCATGCCCAGGTGGAGCAGGTGGCTCGCCACGTCGAACGGCTGGCGGGTCGTGGCCAGGCGCCACAGGGAGTGTGCGGCGAGGGCGCCGAAGAGGGCGGTCGTCGCCCACTGCACCACTGGGTCCGACGTCACTGGCGCCCCCGCGTCCCGAGAAGTAACAGCGGCCGAACCGCCGCCGACATTACCACATGATGTAGAGATATCGGAGGGTTCCCGGGACGACGGGGGCGATCAGGGCGTGGCTCAGGGCGTGGCGCCGGCCTCCTGCCCCGCGCGCCGCGCCCGCACCAGCCCGACGACGACGTCGACCACGACGAACGCCACGAGCGTGTACCCGACCAGCGGCAGGAACGTCCCGACCACGAGGGCGACCGCGGCGACCAGGAGGAGCCCCCACCAGGGCGCGTCCTGGAGCGCCCCGCGCCGCGGGGCCGGTCCACCGATACCGCGGGGCTCGCGGGTGGGCCGCCGCTTCCACCACATCAGGTAGCCGAGCACCACCATCGCGCCGATGCCGAGTGCGAGCACGAACAGCACGAGCTGGTTGGCGAGGCCGAACAGCAGGCCCATGTGGAGGTCGATCCCCCAGGTGGTGAGCTTGGCGGGCAGGGGGAAGCTCGCGAAGTCGGTCCGGTGCACCACCTGCATGGTGGTGCCGTCGACGGCCACGGCGTCGGCCTCGGTGGGCACGTCGCTCTTGTTCTCCTGCACCGTCCACGCCAGGCCGGGCTCGGCGGGCGGCTTGATCTCGACCTCGCCGGTGTTCACGTTGATGCCCTGGGCGATCGCGAGCACGGCGTCGAACGTCGCGGGGTTCGCGGCGCCCGTCGGCGCGGACGAACCGCCGCCGTGCTCCGCGTGCTCGTCGGCCCCGCCGGCGGACGTGTCGCCGGAGAGCCGGGTGTCCAGGGCGGGCGTGGTCCAGCCGAGGTCGCTGCGCAGCTCACCCACGTTGCCGCCGCCGTGCTGGGACCAGGTGATGCCTGTGACCGAGAGGAACACCGCCCCCAGCACCACGACGGCGCCTGTCGCGGTGTGCCAGGACAGCAGCCGCCGGTATCCGGTGGCCTTGCGCTTCGGCCGGACGGCGCCCGCAGCCCGCCGGGCGGCCCGGAGCCGGTTGATCCACAGCACCAGGCCGACCACGGCGACGATGCCCAGCCAGGACGCGGCCAGCTCGCTGTAGAGCCGGCCCGGGTCGCCGAGGTGCAGGCTGCGGTGCAGGTTGGAGATCCAGGTCCGCAGCGGCAGCGCGCCGCTGGACCCGTAGACCGTGAGGTCGCCGCGCACCTCGCCGGTCGCGGGGTCGACGAAGATCGCGCGGGACTCGCTGGGCCCCAGCCCGTCCTCGGCGAACATGACCCGGGTGGTGTCCCCCGGCTCGGGCGCGGGTCGGACGGCGGTGAGCGCGGCGTCGGCGCCCACCTCTCCCTGGGCGACCTCGATCTGCTCGCCCAGGGTCAGGGCCGGGTCGGCCACGGGGGCGTGCAGCTCCTGGTCGTAGACGACCTGCTCGATCGCGGGGGTGAGCGCGTAGAGCGCGCCGCTGGTCGCGGCGACCAGGATGAACGGCCCCACGAGGAGGCCGGCGTAGAAGTGCAGCCGCCGCAGCAGCGGGCCGAACCAGGGGCCCCGGCGTGGCGGGGGCGGTGACGGGTCGGACGCCGGTGGTACGTCGGTGCCGGTGAGGGTGTCGGTCATGAAGGGCCTGCTTTCAGGTGAGGAGGGATTCGCCGATGAATCCGCCCTCGCGGCACCCGGGTGGGATGGCGAAGACGGCCGAGCCGAGTGGAACGGTCCATTCGTTGAGCAGGTCGAGCTGGTCCAGGCGGCGCTGGAGGGGGACGAACTGTCGGTCGACGTCCGCCTGGAAGGAGACGAAGATCAGGCCGGCGTCGGAGACCCGCGCCCCGGCCGCGCCGTCGTCGTAGTTGTAGGCCCGCCGGAAGATCCGCTCGTCCGGGTTGTCGCTGCGCGCCCGGCGCAGGTGCGAGAACTCGGGGATCACGGGGAAGCCGATAGCGGTGGTGGCCTCGAAGTCGGGCTCGTCGAACTCGTCCGTGCCGGTCAGCGGCGCGCCGTTCGACAGGGTCCGGCCCACGGACTGCTCGCGGCCGCCGCGGTCGAGCTCGTCCCACTTGTCGAGGTCCATGTGGATGCGGCGCACCACCATGCCGGTGCCTCCGGCGAGCCAGCCGTCGGTGGCCCAGACGACCCGGTCGAAGTCGGGGGTGCCCGGGGCCGGGTTGGTCGTGCCGTCGACCTGGCCGAACAGGTTCCGCATGGTCGTTCCGGGCGCGACGGTGCCGTGCGCGCGCCGGAACCCCTGCTGGGTCCAGCGCACGGACGCGAAGCTGCGGGTGTCCTTCAGCAGCATGCGCGAGGCGTGGGCGACGGTCAGCGGGTCGTCGGCGGCGATCTGGAGCAGCAGGTCGCCGTCGCTCAGGCCGGGCTCCAGCCGGTCGATCCCGAACGGCGGGAGCGACCGGAGCCAGTCCGGACCGGAGCCCTTGGCCCGCTCGACGAACCGCGGCCCGAACCCGAACGTCACGGTGAGCCGGGCCGGGGCCACGGCGAGCTCCGGCTCGGAGTCCGCGAGCGCCGGGGCGCCCTGGGTGAGCCGGGCGGCGTCGTCGGTGAGGATGCGCATCATGCGGGTCAGGTCGGCGCGGTCGGCGGAGTCGTGCAGGTCGAGCGCGACGAAGAACCCGTGCGCCTGCGCGGGGGTGTCGATCCCGGCCTGGTGTTCCCCGTGGAACGGGACGGTCTGCTCGCCGTGAAGCGGCGGCGGGACGGCCTCCTCGGCGGAGGCGTTCAGCGCGGTGTCGGCGCCGATCGCGGCGGCCGCGCCGACGCCGGCGACAGCCCCTCCGAGGAGGAACTGCCGCCGGGTCGACCCCGACCGCGCGGTGCGTGCACCGTGGTCAGGCGTGGTCATCAGCCGTCCGTGCCCGTGGCGTCGTCCGAGCCCATGTCCATGTCCATGCCGCCCTCGTCGTCGCCGCCGACGTAGTTCTCGTTCGCCCCCGAGTAATCCTTGACGGGGGCCGTGAACTCGTAGGTCGAGTCGTCGGAGAAGGTGAGCGTGAAGGTGACCTCCTCGCCCGCCTCCAGCGGGTCGGCAAGGTCCATGAGCATGATGTGGCTGCCGCCCGGTTCGAGGGTCAGCGTGTCGCCGGCGGGGACGACGAACCCGCCGTCGATCTCCCGCATGATCAGCTCGCCGGTCTCGTTCTCCACGGTCTCGTGGAGCTCCAGCATCGAGGACGCCTCGGTCGTCGCCGAGACGACGGTGACGTCCTGCGCGCCGGAGTTGGTCAGCCCGCCGAACGCGGCGGACATCCCGGAGTCGGCGGCCTTGACCCAGCCGTCGGTGAGGGACATGCCCTCACCGGCGGGCGCTGCGGCGGCGGCGTCGTCCGACGCACCCGCCGGGGCGCAGCCGGTCAGGGCCAGCGCGGCCGCCGCGAGGACGACGCCGAGGCGGGCGGTGGTGGTCGTGGTGCGACGGTTGGTCGGTCGGTTGTTCACAGAAGTGCCTCTCACAGGGTTCCCGACGCGTCGGGGGTGTTCCCGGCGTCGTCGGAGCCGCGCGCATCGCTGCGCCGGCGGAGGAAGTGGACGAGCGCGAACAGGGCCGCCGCGACGGCGGCCCCGCCCGCACCGACGAGGACGACCCGCCAGGGCCCCTCGTCCTTCTGCGCGGTCTGGTTCTGCGTGCTGCTCTGTGTGGTTGCTCCCGGGGCGGCTTCCCCTGGGGCGGGTTCACCCGACGCCGGTTCGTCCGACGGCGGCTCGTCCGCCGCACCCACGGCGTCGTCCCCGGCGTCGTCGGAACCGGAACCCGACCCCGCCCCCGTCTCCTCGCCGTCGCCGACGGCGAACGGGACGATCCCCGTGATGGGGTGCCCGTCGGAGGACACGACCCGCCAGCGGATCTCGTACCCGCCGTCGGGCAGGCCGGGATCGAGGGCCGCGGTGACGACCGCCCCGTCGATCAGGGGCGCGTCGGACACCCAGTCGGTGCCGTCGCCGTCGGTGACGACGACGGCGGCACCCATGTCCAGCACGTCGGCCGAGTACCTCAGGGACACCGTCTCGGGCGCCTCCTGCAGTGTCTCGTCGGACGCCGGATCGCTGGAGACCAGCTTGTCGTGGGCGGACGCGGGGGCAGCGGTCGCGAACAGCGCGACGACGGCCACCGCGAGCCCGGCCACGAGGGGACGGGTTCGGGGCATGAAGGGACCTCTCCTCGGACGTCAGGGATCGACGTCGGCACACACACGGGGACGCACAGGCGTCCCCGCCCGCCGCGCAGGAGCAACCCACGGGGCGAGCACGGAACAGCCCACGGGCACAGGTACGCCCGTGGGGCAGAGCTCAGACCGCGTGCGGTGCGGGAGGTCCCCTCCGCAGGAGGGGGGAGAGCTGGGGGCCCGGGTGGAGCGGGCGGAAGGTCTCGGCGGGCACGCCGGTGCGTGCGGGCGCGACGAAGGAGGTGGGGCGGTCGAGCACGGGCCGGCCGCGCAGCAGCCAGGCGGCCGCGCGGGCGCCGAGCTCGCGCAGGCGCCGCAGCAGCAGCTCCCCGCGGTGCAGGACGACGACGGTGACCGCCGCCGCGATCCCGTGCCAGAGCCACATCTGCGGGCCGCCGTGCAGCAGCTCCACCGGGACCGGCGCGCCGGACGTCGTCAGCGGGGCCATGTCCCCGTGCGCGCCGTGGGTCCCGCGCGGGTTCGCGACGGTCCCCAGCGTGCCGGCGGGGGGGCCGAGCTGGAAGAGCAGGTGGAACAGGAGCTGGCTCGCCGCGACCGACACCGAGAGCCGCGGCAGGGAGAGCCTGCGGCCGACCAGGGCCGTGCAGACGGGCAGCGACAGCACCAACGGCACGAGGACGCCGAGCCAGCCCGGCAGGTCCCCGCCGCCGGCGAGGTGCGAGGCGAGGGCCACGAGGGTCGCCGCCGACGCCGCGAGGACGCCGCGCACTCCGCGCGCGGTCCCCCGTCCGGTGTCGGGTGCGTTCATCGGGCCGTTCCCCCTCGTGACGGTCACAGGACGGGGGTCAGGATATGGGTCAAAGGTCAGCAAAGGGAAGTCCGCTCTGCCGTGCCCCGCGCCCCGGCGGCCGGCCCCTTCCTGGGGCCGCCCCCATGACTTCGGTCGGTTGCGCTGAGATCGGTCCGGCGATGGACCGGTCTCGGTGCAGCCGACCGAAGTCAATCTCAGCGGCCCAGAACCCACCCCCTCAGGAGGCCTCTGGCTCCAGGCCTGCCGCCTGGCGGGCCGCGCTCACGAACGCCACGCGGACGTTGTCCCAGCCGTCCAGGTAGCCGCCGACCAGGGCGGCGTCGCGCAGCAGCACGAGCTGGCCCGCGCGGGTCACGGCGTCGTCGGCCCCGGCGGCGGTCAGGGCGTCCTCGAGCGCCCCACGGAACCAGGCGCGGTGCTGATCGACGGCGCGCCGCACCCCGCTGTCGGCGTCGGGGTACTCGGCGGCGGCGTTGATGAAGGGGCAGCCGCGGGTGTGGTGCCGGGCGACGTCGTCGGCGATGCCCTGGATGATCAGCCCGACGAGCTCGACCGGGTCGTCGGTGGCGCCCTGGGCGCCGTCGAGCGCGGCGCGGAGGTTCGCGTCCTCGACGCCGAGGTAGGCCTCGACCAGGTGCTCCTTGCTCGGGAAGTGCCGGTAGAAGGTGGCGCGCGTGACGCCGGCCGCCGCGACGATGCGGTCGACGCCGACCACGTGGATGCCCTCGGCGTAGAACAGCTCGGACGCGGTGCGCAGCAGGCGTTCGCGCGCCTCGGAGCCTCCTTCGGCGGTCTTGCGGGGAGCGCGGGAGGCAGTGGATCCGGTTGCCATGTCTTTGAGCATAGAACGATCTTTCTCGTGAGGCGTTGACGCTGGCCGGGCGGGGGCGTACCTTCCTGGAATAACAGAGAAAGAACGATCGTTCTTCCTGACGACGGACCGGGAGCCCGGCCCACCGAACCTGAGGAGCCCGCCATGAACGCCACCCCCGACACCACCAGCACCGCCGCCGGCACCACCCCGGAGAAGCTGCCGATCGTCCTGGTCCACGGCCTCTGGATGACGCCCGCGAGCTGGGACACCTGGGCCGAGCGCTTCCGCGCCGCGGGCCACGAGGTGATCGTCCCGGGCTGGCCCGGCATCGACGACCGCGGCGTGCAGGACATCCGCGACAACCCCGAGGCGCTGCGCGGCGTCGGCCTCAAGGAGATCGTCGACCACTACGAGCGCATCATCACCGCCCTGCCGGTCAAGCCGATCATCATGGGCCACTCGTTCGGCGGCGTCATCACGCAGATGCTGGCGGACCGCAGCCTCGGCGCCGCCTACGTCGGCGTCGCCCCCGCGCAGACCGCCGGCATCAGCGTGCTGCCGCTGTCCACGCTGCGTACCGGCCTGCCGATCCTGTCCAACCCGTTCGGCCGCAACGGCGCCAAGCCGCTGTCGAAGGGGCACTTCCACTTCACGTTCGGCAACGACCTCTCCCGCGCCGAGTCGGACGTCCTGTGGGAGCAGTCCGCCGTCCCGTCCTACAACCGGGTCCTCTTCGAGGGCGTCGCGTCGACCATGAACGAGAAGACCGGCGTCACGCACGTCGACTACGCCCGCTCGGACCGCGCGCCGCTCCTGGTGATCACGGGCGGCATCGACCACGTGGCCCCGCCGGCCATCGGCAAGGCGATCGTCGCCAAGTACAACGGCACCGGGAGCCCCTCGGTCGTCGAGTACGTGGAGTACGCGGGCCGCACGCACCGGCTCGTCTCCCAGACCGGCTGGGAGGAGATCGCGGACCACGCCCTGACCTGGGCCACGTCGCACGCCACCGTCGCCGCATGACGGCGGCGGCCCCGCCGTCCCGCAGCACCATGACCGCGGACCTGGTTGCACTCTGGCCTCTCAGAGTGCAACCAGGTCCGCGTTCATCTGCGGGTGTTCACTACAGTTCACAAGGTGCGCATCGAAGTCGACGGGCGGCCCGCCGAGGCCGCCGACCTGTTCAGCACCTACGGGCACTTCACGGCCATGCAGGTGCGCGACGGCGGCGTCCAGGGCCTGACCAACCACCTGACCCGGCTCGACGCCGCGCAACGCGAGCTGTTCGGCCTTCCTCTGGACGGCGAGCGGGTCCGCGACCTCGTGCGGCACGCCCTGGCCGGGACGCCCGACGCCGGGGTCCGGGTCACGCTCCGGGACGCCGAGCACGTCATCGTCTCCGTGGCCGACCCGCGCGAACCGCCCGCCGCACCGCAGCGGCTGCGCTCGGTCCCCTACCTGCGCCCGTTCCCGCACGTGAAGCACCTCGGCGGGTTCGCCCAGGCCGAGTGGGCCCGCCGGGTCGCGCTCGACGGGTACGACGACGCCCTGCTCACCGGCCCCGACGGCACCGTCGCCGAGTCCTCGATGGCGAACATCGGCTTCCTGGAGCCCGACGGCGCCGTCGTCTGGCCCGACGCGCCCCAGCTCCACGGCACCGCGATGCGGCTCGTCGAGGACACCACGCCCTCGTCCCGCCGGAGCGTCACGCTGGCCGACGTCGGCGGCTTCGCCGGGGCGTTCCTGGTCAACTCGATCGGCGTCGTCGCCGTGGCGTCGGTCGACGACGTCCCCCTGCTCGACGCCGGCCCGCTCCTGACCGATCTCGTGGCCCGGCTGGCGGCGGTCCCCTGGGACCGCATCTGACCCGCCGCGCCGCGCCGAGATAGAGCCCTGGCGAAGTAGAACCAGGGCGAGATAGAACGCCGGCGAGGTAGAACTGCAGCGAGGTAGAACCCCAGCGGCGCTGGAGTTCTACCTCGCTGCAGTTCTACTTCGCCCTGGTTCTACTTCGCCAGGGTTCTATCTGGGCGGGCCGGGGTTAGCCGCAGTACTCGTTCAGCTCGAAGTCGTGCACCACCGTCTGGCCCTTGATGATGCGCGCGGACTTCGACTCCGGCGGGTACCCCGTCGCCGAGCTGAGCAGCGCCAGCCGGTTGTTGGAGACCCCCATCCAGCGGGCGTACCCGCCGTCGGGCCCGGTCACGAGGGTGACGTCGTACTCGGAGCCGTCGATGACCACGAACGCGCCCTCCAGCGGCACGGTCTCGTCGTCACAGGTAACGCCCGTGACCGTGCCGGCGATCTTGCCCCAGCTCGCGGGCGGGGTCACCGAGAGCGACACCTCGACGCGGGGCTCGGCGTACGGCGTGCCGCCGTCGGCCACCACGGAGGAGGTGTAGGTGCCCGGCTGGTCCACCCGGCTGCTGTCCAGGTCGACGAAGACCTTGGCGGACTTGCCCGGGGCCAGCGTGAACGCCGGCGGCTGGACGTCGAGCCACGGCACGTCGACCGTGGTCTCGCCGGTCACGTTGAGCACCGTGTGCATGTCGGGGAACCCGAGGTCCTCGACGGTGCTGGGCTCGGGGGTGCCGCAGTCGTCGGACGCGATGTACGACGGCGCGGTCTCCGGCTCGGCGTTGGACCCGACGAAGAACTCGCCGTCGCTGACGACCTCGACCACGAGCGTGCCGGACGCGGTGCCGGTGACCGGCACGTCGACCAGCGTGAGCTCCTGCGCCTCCAGGGTCACGTCCGCCGAGCCGACGGGCGTCATGTTGGCGTAGACGAAGTCCCCGTCCAGCTCGTACAGGTTGACCGTGACGGCGGTGTTCGCCGCCGCGGTCTCGACGCCGAACGACACGTTGGTCACGGCGAGCTCACCCTGGATCTCGAAGTCCTCCAGCGTGAACGTCCGCAGCCACTGCGTCTGGCTCCCCACGCAGCCCACCGAGTTGCCCGCCGTGATGTCCTGCGACGAGGAGTGGGTGATGGTGGTCCCGTCCGCGAGCAGCGCCGGCGGGGCCGACGGCGTCGCCGTCCGGCCGGGGTGCTTCCCGTTCCGGGCGAAGCCGTCGTCCTTCGCGGCCGCGACGCCCTTCGCGCCCTCAGCCCCGCCGGAGGACGGAGCCGTGCTCACCTCCGTCACGTCACCGGTGGCGCCCTTGATGACGCCGGTGCCGGACGCCGACCCGAGGATCTCGAAGTCGGACGACGCCGGTGCCACCTCGACGTCCGCGGGCGCGGTGCCCTCGTTCGTCACGGTGAACGAGCCGGACCGGGTGCCACCCAGCCGCACCTCGCGGGCGATCTCGCCCGGCGAGACCGTCAGGAGCGGGGCCGCGAGCTCCACGTCCTGGCGGGCGATCGTGTCGGCGACGACCGTGACCGTGGCCTCGGCGGACTCGTAGTCCTTGGCCGCGTAGCCGACCTGCTGCTCGCCGGTCTCCGGGGAGAACAGCGAGTAGTACCCGGCGTCGACCGTCGGGTTCTCGGGGTCGGACGTCTTGACGCTCGCCTCCCCCGCGCTCACCGTGGCGCCGTTCACGCCGTCGCCGGTGTTGAGGTCGTTGACGAACCCGGCCACGAGGCCGCCCTCGACGGGCGTGCACGCGCCGATGCCGACGTTGTCGACCTGCCACCACAGGGTCCACGCGGCGTCGCCGTAGTGGAACCGGACCCGCACGTCGGACTCGCCGGCGCCGGCCGCGATCGGCACGACGGTGCGGCCGAGCGCGTCGGAGGTCTGGTGCAGCACCGTCTCCCAGGTCTCGCCGCCGTCGACGCTGAGGTCGACGTCGGCGAAGTCGCCCAGCGCGCCGTACGACTGGTCGAACGTGAGGAGCGGGGCCTCGACGTCGGACAGGTCGTAGGCGGGCGACGTGAGGATGGTGTCCTGCGACCCGTCCGGGCCGTAGGCGTCGCTGTTCACCTCGGCGAACAGGCCCTCGCCGCCGGTCATGTTGCTCGCCTCGAACCGGTCGTCGAACGTCCAGACCTGCTCGGTGCCGGCCACGTCCTCGACGGTCCAGCCCTCGGGCACGTCGCCGGACTCGAACTCCTCGACCCCGGCGCCCGCCCCGACCAGCTCGTAGCCGGGGGCGGTGCACTCGGCGAGCGCGGTGACCGCGGCGTCGGCGGAGACCGGCTCCGTGCCGACCTCGACCGCCTGCGTGAAGGCCCCGTAGCCCGTCACGGACGGCCGCACGACGAGCGTGTGCGTGGCCGACTGCGGCAGCTCCAGGGTGTACTCGCCGGTGAACGGGTCGGTCCACGCCGAGACGCTGCTCGGTGCGCCCTGCACCGTGACCTCGGCGTCGAGCGGCCAGCCGTGCCCGGAACCGTCGGTGACGGTGCCGCTCACGGTCGTCGTCGGCGCGGCCTCCAGGGTGACGTCGACCGTGACGGTCTCGCCCTCGACGACGTCGGCCTGCGCCGCGCCGTCCACGTACCCGAAGGCCGTGACGGTCAGGTCGTGCGACCCCTCCTCCAGGCCGAGGCGGAACGCGCCCTCGGCGTCGGTGGTGTCGGAGCGCTCGCCGGAGGTGACGCGCGCGCCGCCGACGGGCTCGCCGTCGGCGTCGGTCACGGTGCCCGCGACGAAGCCGTAGCCGTCGATCGGCGCGGCCGCGACGAGCGCGGCGACGTCGAGCTTGCCCTCGCCCCAGACGTTGTTGTCGGCGGGGGTGCCGCCGCAGGTGTCGTCGTCCACGTCGACCGCGGTCTGGTCGAGCAGGGCCTGGGTGCCCTCGATGTCGCCCACCAGGACGGGGGCCGCGCTCCACAGCAGCGCGACGGCGCCCGCGAGGTGCGGGGAGGCCATGGACGTGCCGCTGAACTCGGCGTAGTCGCCGCCCGGCACGGACGAGCGCACGTTGTCACCGGGGGCGGACAGGTTCGGCTTGGTCACGCCGTCGGCGCCCGGGCCGCGCGAGGAGAACTCGGCGATCTCGCCGGACTCCCCGAACGCGCCGGACGCGTAGGTGGCCACGTTGGCGCCGGGGGACGACGTCGACTGGCAGCCCGCCTCGCCCGCGTTGCCCGCCGCCCACGCGCCGAAGATGCCGGCCGCCTCCCAGGCGGCGATCTCCTCGGACATGAAGTCGTCGATGGCGCCCGGCGCCTGCTGGCCCCAGGAGTTGTTCACGACCTGCGGCCGCTGGGACGGGTCGGGGTCCGAGCCGTCGGCGCGCGTCGGCGCCAGGATCCACTGGCCCGAGGCGAGCAGGTCGGCGTCGGAGCAGGACGCGCAGCCGTTGGCCGCGATCCAGTCGGCGCCCGGTGCGACACCGACCTGGTTGCCCTCGCCGTCGTCGCCCACCATGGTGCCCATGACGTGCGTGCCGTGCGCGTCGCCGTCGCACGGGGCGCCGTCGCAGAAGCCGCCGGCGTCGAACCAGTTGTAGTCGTTGCTCAGCCCGTCCGCGCCCAGGTAGCCGCGGTAGTGCTCCAGCAGGGCCGGGTGCTCGACGTCGACGCCGGAGTCGATGTTGGCCACGGTGATGCCCTCACCCGTGTGCCCCTGCTCCCAGACGTCAGGGGCGCCGATGGCGTCCAGGCCCCACTCGGTCGCCAGCGGCGCCCGCTCGGTCGCGGCCTTGCGCTCGACGGGTTCGATCGGCTGCGCCGCGAACCGCTCGTGCACCTGCTCGACCTCGCGGCTCGCCGCCACCTGCTCGGCGAGCTCCTGCGTGCCGCCCTCGACGAGGATCGCGTTGCTGATCCAGAAGGTCTCGTAGTCGGCGTCCGCGGCCTTGAGCTGGGCGACGACGCCCGCCTGGGACTTCTTGGCGGTGCTGGTCAGGGCGTCGTAGACGTACTGGCCGCGCTCGTCCCAGTCGGCGATGGCCTTGGCCGGCGCGAGGTCCGGGGCGTCGGCGAACCGGACCCAGAAGTCCGCCGTCTCCTTGGCCTCCAGCCGGGTCTGCACACCGGGCGTGATCTTGTCGGCGGCCCGCTCGGGGACGTCGGCGGCCACGACGGGTGCCGGCCCCGCGGGTGCCGGGGTGCTCGCGAGCGCGGGGGCCGCGCTCACCGTGGTGGCCAGCAGCGCGCCGACCGCTACGAGAGCGATCGGCGCGCGTCTGGTGGGCATGCGACTGTGCATTCTTGCCTCCGGGGTGCAAGCGCTCCGGGCGGGGCGCAACCACTGGCCCACGAGCGAGGGCCACGTGACACTCTGGAGAGAAGGGGCGAAAAGGGCAACGAAAGTCCACTGATCACCCCCTGACCGACGGGCCTCAGCTGTTGCGGGCGGCGTCCAGGATCACCTTGGTGACGGCGCCGGGCTGGCTGATCATCGCGACGTGCGAGCTCTTGAGCTCGACCGTCGTGGAGCCGGCGCGCTTCGCCATCGCCCGTTCGGCCTGCGGCGGGATGATCCGGTCGTTCTTGGCCACGATGTACCAGCTCGGGATGTCCTCCCAGGCGGGCGGGCCGGACGGCGTCACCAGCGAGCTCAGGGTCGCCGGGCGCTGGCTGGTGGCCATGACCTCGGCCGTGTCGCGCGGGAGGTCCTGGGCGAACAGCCGCGGGTACCAGACGGGGTCGATGTACGCGTCGGCGTCGCCCTCGGGGGCACCCGGGTACGGGCGCAGCACCAGGTGGTCGATCACCACGGGCGGCGGGCCGCCGCCCAGCGCGTTGGCGTCGGCCACGGTCTCACCCTCCGCGAGCGCGAAGCCCGCCACGTAGACGAGGGCCTCGACGTCCTCGTCGCCGGTCGCGGCGTTGGTGATGACGGCGCCGCCGTAGGAGTGGCCCACCAGCACGATCGGCCCCTCGATGGTGTCGAGGAACAGGCGCAGGTACTCGCTGTCCGACGTCGGGCCGCGCAGCGGGTTGGAGAACGCGAGGACCGGGTAGCCGCGGTCCTGGAGGCGTTCGGTGACGCCGGACCAGCCGCTGGAGTCGGCGAACGCTCCGTGGACGAGCACGATCGTGGGCTTGGCGTGGTGTCCCGGGGAGCCGTGGGAACCGTGCGAGCGGGCCGGCGCCGCAGCACCGGTCACGGACGAGAGAGCGAGCAGTGCCGTGGCGAGCGCGGCGACCAGTGCGGTAGGGCGGGTGAAGCGTCTCCTGGCCATCGGTGTGTCTCCTGTCGTGGTTCGGACACCAAAGATCATCCGCAGCGGGCCGGGTGAATGGACCACGTGAAGCGCGTAGTCCCTCGCCGTCGGACCTACGGTGGGCGGATGGAGACCGCCGCCGCCCCCGTGGGGCGCGACGAGGAGCTGCGCCGGCTCACCACGCTGCTGAGCGGCGCGCGCAACGGCCGCGGCGGCTCGCTGCTGGTCCTGGGCGAGCCGGGGATCGGCAAGACCTGTCTGCTGACCGCGGCGACGCGGGCCCCGGGCCTGGTCACGGTGCGGCTGGACGGGTACGAGTCGGAGTCGACCATCCCGTTCGCGGCCGTGCAGCGGCTGGTCTCGCTGCTGCGCGAGCACTGCGCGGGGCTCCCGGAGCGGCAGCGGGAGGCGGTGCTCGTGGCCTCGGGCCAGGCCGACGGGCCCGCCCCGGACCGGTTCCTCGTGGGCCTCGGGGTGCTGGGGCTGCTCGCGGCGGCGGGGGCCGGGACGCCGGTGCTGTGCGCGGTCGACGACGCGCACCTGATCGACGCCGAGAGCCTGGACGCCCTCGCCTTCGTGGCGCGGCGCCTGGCGGTCGAGAACGTCGCGGTCGTGTTCGCGGCCCGGGACGACCCGGGCTTCGCCGACCGGATGGGCGGGGTGCCGCGCCTCGCCCTGGCCGGGCTGGACCACGAGGCGTCGGTGACGCTGCTGAACCGGTCGGCGGACCGGCCGCTGGCACCGTCGGCGGCGTCCGCCATCGCGCGCGCGACCGGCGGCAACCCCCTCGCGCTGATCGACCTCGCGGGCGACGCCCTGGTGCACGAGCTGCCCGACCTGGGCCTCGGCGGGGCGCCCGTGCCCGTGGGCCGGCACCTGGAGGAGCACTACGTGCGCCAGGTGCGGCGGGCCGACCCGCGCGTGCAGTCCTGGGTGCTGCTCGCCGCGGCGGACTCGACCGGGAACATCGACCTCGTGACCGCCGCGGCCGGGCACGTCGGGCTGGGGCCCGAGGACGGCGACCGGGCCGAGGTCGCGGGACTCGTGGCGCAGCAGCCGGTGGTGCGGTTCCGGCACCCGCTGGTGCGGTCCGCCGTCTACAACGCCGCACCCGGCGGCGAGCTGCGCCGGATGCACGGGGCGCTCGCCCGCGCGGCCGACGGGCTCGGCATGGTCGAGTCCGAGGCCTGGCACGCCGCCCGCGCCGTGCTGGGCACGGACCCCGCGGTCGCCGACCGGCTGGCGCACACCGCGGACCTCGCCGCCCGGCGCGGCGGCCTCGCGTCGCGCGCGACCATCCTGACGCGCGCCGCCGAGCTCACCCCGCCCGGACCGGTCCGCGGGGCGCGGCAGGCCGGCGCCGCCGAGGCCGCGCTCGCCGTCGGGGCGGCCCACGTGGCGCAGCGCCTGGTCGACGGGATCGACACGACCGAGGTCGACGCCGTCACGCGCGGCCGCGTGATCTCGGTGCGCAGCGCGCTCGCCATGTTCACGGCCGACACCGACGGCGTGCGCCGCGCCACCGCGGCGAACCTGGAGGCGGCCGACGCGTTCCACGGGCACGACGCCGAACGGGAGCAGGTCGCGCTGCTGCGCGCCTTCGAGTCCTGCTGCACGGCGGAGCGCCTGATGATGGGCGTCACCCGGGAGAAGCTGGGCCGGCGGCTCGCCGTGGGCGCGGAGCTCGCCGCGGGCCCGACGTCGGACATCCTGCGGGGGCTGGGCGCCCTCGTGCTCGACCCCTACCCGCGGGCGGTCGGGCCCGCACGGGCCGCGCTCGACGCGATCCTCGCGCTCCCCGACGCCCGGATGATGCACATGGGCAGCGCCATCGCCGCGCTCGGCACGTTCCTGTGGGACGACGCCGGACGCGCCGACGCGCTCGCCCGGGCCGCCCAGGCGGCGCGCGACTCCGGTGCCCTGCAGGTGCTCGACACGCTCCTGTGGGTCATGGCGATGTCCGAGCTGTGGGGCGGCACCCTGCGGCGCGCCGTCGGCTACGACGAGCTGGTCCGCGAGGTGCGCCACGCCATGGGGTACGACGCCGAGAACGTGCCCAACGTCGCCGTCCTCGCCTGGAGCGGGGCGCCCCGGCCCACCGTCGAGGCCATCGCGGAGGGCACCGCGACGACGGGGTTCGGCGGGGTCGAGTCGTCCGCCGTCGCGTCGCTCGCCGTCCGCGACCTCGCCGAGGGCAGCTACCAGGCCGCCTACGAGCGGCTCGTCCCGCTCATCACCGACCCGTTCCTGCACGTCACGCCCGACCAGTACCCCGACTACGTCGAGGCGGCCGCGCGCAGCGGGCACCTCGACGAGGCGGCGCGCGTCGCGGGGCTGCTGGCCGAGCTCGCCGACGCGAACGGCTCGGCCTGGTGCCGCGGGCTCGCCGAGCGGTCGCTCGCGCTGGCCGGGCCGGACGAGGACGCCGAGCGGCACCACCTCGCCGCGGTCGAGATCCTGGGCCGGACCGGCGCGGAGATGGACCGGGCCCGCGCCCACCTCGTCTACGGCGAGTGGTTGCGCCGGGTCCGACGACGGCGCGACGCCGCCGAACAGCTCCGGCTCGCCCTGCGGCACCTGCACCACAGCGGCGCGGAGCTGTTCGTCGCGCGGACGGTCGCGGAGCTGGCGGCGCTCGGCACGGCCCCGGAGGACCTCGACTCCCCCGAGCCCCGGTTCGGCCTGACGGCGCAGGAGCACACGATCGCGCGGCTCGCGGCGCGCGGGCGCACCAACCCGGAGATCGCCGCCAACCTGTTCATCAGCCCCAGCACGGTGGACTACCACCTGCGGAAGGTCTTCCAGAAGCTCGGCGTGACCTCCCGGCGGCAGCTCGCGGACCGGCTCGCGGGGTCCTAGCGCAGGTCAGGGCCGCGTGGGGCTGCGTGGGCCGCGCTGACGGACTACGTGGTTCACGTGGTCCGCGCACCCCCGTGCGGGCGGGATGGTCGAGGGGTCATCACCCGATCCACCCACCCGACCGACCCGAGGGGGCCACCATGCCTTACGTCACCGCGGACGACGGCGCCGAGATCTTCTACCGGGACTGGGGCACCGACGGTACGCCCGTGCTGCTGAGCCACGGCTGGCCGCTGAGCTCCGACGCGTGGGAGGCGGCCGCGCTGTTCCTGGCGGAGCGGGGCCACCGCGTGATCGCGCACGACCGCCGGGGGCACGGCCGGTCCAGCCAGACCTGGCAGGGCAACGAGATGGACACCTACGCCGACGACCTCGCCGTGCTGGTCGACGCCCTCGACCTGCGCGACCTGACCCTCGTGGGCCACTCCACGGGCGGCGGCGAGATCGTGCGCTACATCGGCCGGCACGGCACCAGCCGGGTCGCCAGGCTGGTGCTGGTCTCGGCCGTACCGCCGCTCATGCTGCGCACCGCCGACAACCCGGAGGGCCTGCCGGCCGAGACCTTCGACGCGATCCGCGCGGGCGAGCGGGCGAACCGCGCCCAGCTCTACCGCGACCTGGCCGACGGCCCGTTCTTCGGGCACAACCGGAGCCAGGACGTCGCCCAGGGGTTCCGCGACGCGTTCTGGCTGCAGGGCATGACCACCGGGCACCGCGGCGCCTACGAGTGCATCGCCGCGTTCTCGGCCACGGACTTCCGGCCCGACCTCGCCGCCGTCGACGTCCCGACGCTCATCATCCACGGCGACGACGACCAGATCGTGCCCTTCGCCGTCGGCGGCAAGCGGTCGGCCGCGCTGGTCGACGGCGCCGTCCTGACCGTCTACGAGGGCGGCGCCCACGCGCTGCCCGACACCGAGCGCGACCGGCTGCACGCCGACCTGCTGGCGTTCATCGACGGGTGACCGGTCCCGTCCTGCGATCTTCCCGTCCGTCCCTGCCCGTACCTGCCCGTCCCCGCCCGCCCGTCCGCAGATGAAGGAGCACGCTCATGAACGCAGCACAGCCCGACACGGTCGTCCTCGTCCACGGCCTCTGGATGACCCCACGGAGCTGGGAGGCGTGGGTCGACCACTACCGGGCCAAGGGCCTGAACGTGGTGACCCCCGGCTACCCCGGCTTCGAGGTCGAGGTCGAGGCCCTGCGGGAGGACCCCGACATCATCGCGAGGCTGACCGTCCCCGAGACCGTCGACCACCTCGCCGGCGTCATCGAGGCGCTGCCGAGCAAGCCGATCATCATCGGGCACTCGTTCGGGGGCACGCTCACGCAGCTCCTGCTCGCCCGGGGGCTCGGCGCCGCGGGCGTCGTGATCGACTCCGCGCCGACCGAGGGCGTGCGGGTCAGCCCGTTGTCCCAGGCCAGGTCGCTGTTCCCCGCGCTGAAGAACCCCGCCAACCGGCACCGCGCCGTCGGCTTCACGCCCGAGGAGTTCCACTACGCGTTCACGAACACGCTCTCGGAGGAGGAGTCCCGGCAGGTCTGGGAGCGGTACGCGATCGCCGCGCCGGGGCACTGGGTCTGGGAGTACGGCCTGTTCGCGAACTTCAAGCCCGGGCCCCAGGAGACCTGGGTGGACTACGCCGCCGACCGCGCTCCCCTGCTGTTCATCGCCGGCAGCGAGGACCACATCATGCCGCCGGCGGTGAACCGCTCCAACGCCAAGCACTACGACAAGTCGCCCGCCGTCACCGAGTACTACGAGTTCGAGGGCCGCGACCACTGGACGTGCGGGGCGGAGGGCTGGCAGGAGGTCGCGGACCACGCGCTGGCCTGGGCCCAGAAGCACGCGTCGGCGGACAAGCCGGTCGCCTGACAGGGCTGATCCCCCATCTCCTTCGAGACCTAAGTTTCTTCGCTTTGGGGCGCCCCAAAGCGAAGAAACTTAGGTCTCAAAGGTGCGTCCTCGGGCCGCGAGTCAGGACGACGTCGTCGACGGCGTCCCGGTCGACGTCCCGGTCGGCGCCGGGGCAGACGACGTCGCGGCCGGCGTCGCAGGCAGGCCCGGGGCCGACGGCGGGGATGCCTCCGGTGTCGGCGCCGCGGCCGGCTCGATCCCGTTGACCTCCGGCGTGATCCGGCGTCCGACGGCGTACGACGTCGCCGCGATCCCCGCGCACCCGGCCACCACCACGCCGATGAAGGCCCCCGCCCAGCCGTGCTCCAGCAGCACGCCCGCCACCACGGGCCCGGCGATCGTCCCGGCCTGGAACGAGCCCGACCCGATCGCGTTGTACCGGCCGCGCAGGTGCGCGGGCGCCATGTCGTTGGTCAGCGCGGGCAGCACCGACTGCATGAGGGTCTCCCCCAGGCCGAACACAGCGTGGAACGCCAGCACGATCACGACGGCGGTCAGGCCGCCGGGCATCAGCCCCGTCACACCGAGCAGCAGCCAGGCCGCCGCCCACACGACGGCCATGAGCGCCAGCACGCGCGTCCGCCGTCGTCCGCGCACGCGGTTCATCACCCAGAACTGGAGCGCCACGATGACCACCGTGTTGACCACGAACGCGAACCCGATGGCGCGTGTGGAGACCTCCGCGATCTGCCGCGCGAAGGCCGGGAAGCCGCCCTCCATCTGCCCGTAGCCCACGAACGCCGCGAGCAGCCCGAGCGCGGCGAGCCACAGCACCTCGGGCCGGCGCAGGATCGCGAGGTAGCTCTCGCCGCCCGCGTCGGCGTCGTGCGGCCGGTCCACGCGGCCGTGCAGGTGCCGCAGCGGCCCGAGCAGCACGACGACGGGCAGCAGGAACGTCGCGGCGTTGACCAGGAACGCCATCACGAAGGTGCCGGGCCGGTCGACGTCGACCACGAGGCCGCCCACCACACCGCCGACGCCGACGCCGAGGTTGAGCAGTGCGAAGTTCACGCCGTAGTACCGCTGCCGCAGGTCGCCCTCGACCACCGTGGCGACCAGCGCGTTCACGGACGGCCAGCCGACGCCGAGCTGCACGCCGAACAGCGCGAGCCCGAGCGCCGCGACAGCGGGCGTCGTGGCGAAGGCCAGCACCGAGTAGCCCGCGACCGCGAAGAACAGGCCGGTGAGCATGATCCGGCGGGCGCCGTACCGGTCCACCAGGGCGCCGGCGGGGCCGGTCACGAGCACGCCGACCACGGCGATCAGGCCCATGAGCGCGCCGGACAGGGCGAGCGAGAACCCGCGCACCTCGTGCAGGTAGATGATCGTGAAGGGAAGCGTCAGGCCACGGCCGAAGAACTGCACCACCACGGTGGACAGCAGCCAGCGGCCGTCCTGCGGCAGGTCCGCCCAGAATCCCAGGGCGCCGGTACGGGGAGAGGATGTCACTGCCTGATCCTGACCCCCGTGGCACCGCCGGGAAAGCGGATTTCGGCCGTCACCGTCGCGAGGTCACGAACGTCACACCGGCACGGGCGTCCCCTCGGCGCGCACCCAGCCGCGCGTCGCGGCGTGCCAGCCGAGCTGCACGCGCGTCTCGACGCCGGCCAGGTCCATCAGCGCCCGGACCCGCCGCTGCACCGTGCGCAGCGACGTGCCGAGCTGGTTGGCGACGGCCTGGTCGGTGAGCCCGGCGAGCAGCAGGCCGAGCACCTTGGCGTCGTCGTCGTCCACGTGCTGCACGACGTCGCCGGCCAGGCCGGACGTGCCCACCAGCAACGGCGTCGACCGCGCCCAGACGTTCTCGAAGAGCGCGAGCAGGGAGTCGAGCAGCGTGCTCTCGCGGACCAGCAGCGCGCCCACGACGTCGCCCGACGACGTGAGCGGCAGCAGGGCGAGCCGGCGGTCGACGAGGATCAGCTTGAGCGGCACCTGCTCGGCGAAGCGGACGTCCTCCCCCGCCTCGGTCGCCTCGACGGCCTCGTCGATCGTCACGTCCTGGCTCTCCAGCATGCTGCGCTCGACGACCACGCGGTACTGCACGCCCCGCTCGACGGCCTGGCCCTCGGCGGAGTTCTCCTGGCTGGACGTGACGATCACGGGCGGACGGACGAACGCGTCGACGCACTCCCGCGCCCCGAGCTGGAGCTGCTCGAACCGGTGCCGCACGGCGTCCTCGCCCCGGATCACGTCGACGACGTCGGTGGGGCCCCGGCCCGCCGCGGCCACCCGGTAGACCTCCTCCAGGCGGCTGAGCTCGACCTCGGCGTGCCGCACCTCGTCCTGACGCCGGGCGAGCAGCGCGCCCAGCGCGATGGCGGGCGGCGCGGCGGCGAACCGGCGCTCGTCCCCGGTGAGGCGTGCGGCCAGCCCGTGCTCCTCCAGACGGCGGAGCAGGCGGTGCGCGTCACCCAGGGAGGTCCCGAAAGGGCTGAGCGCGGCGGCGAGGTCGGCCACCGTGGCCGAGGGCATGGCGACGAGCTCGCTGTACGCGAGGGTCTCGTCAGGGGTCAGTCCGAGCACGTCGCCGAGCATGGCACTCCTCCGTCACGTCGATGGGTGCCCAACTCTGGCGGAGTCACGACATGCCGTAAAGCCGCCACGATGCGCCTCTTGTGACGTGTCGTCCCTCGCTGGGATTGTCCAGGTCCATGAGATCCCCCACTCGGCGCGGGCTGTCGGCCGCCACCCGGGCCGCCGCGGCCGTCGCCGCGACCGCCCTGGTCGCCGCCATGGCCACCACGGCGCACGCGAACACCGAACCCACGTCCGGCTCCGGGCCCGCCTCCGGCGGCACGACGTCGGACGGCGGCAACACCGCCGGCACCGCGCCGCAGACCCCCGCGCTGGCCGACGGCCGCACCACCGTCACGCTGGTGACCGGCGACGTCGTGGACGTCACCGCCACCGACGGCGGCGCGCTGACCATCGGCGTCGAGCCGGCCGACGGCGGCGCCGTCCGCACCCAGCAGGTGGGCGACCACCTCTACGTGGTGCCCGACGCCGCGCTGCCGTACCTGGCCGCGGGCACGCTGGACCGCCGGCTGTTCGACGTCACCGCGCTGCTGGAGATGCAGTACGACGACGAGACCGTGGCCGCCACGCCGCTGATCCTGGAGCACACCCGGGCCGCCGCGCGCTCCGCCGCGACCGAGCTGCCGGGGGCGAAGCGCACGCTCGACCTGCCGAGCATCGACGCCTCCGCCGTGGACGCGAGCAAGAAGAAGGCGTCGGCGTTCTGGTCGGCGGTCGCGGCACCCGAGGCCGGCTCGGCCCGGTCCGCGCGCGGCGCGGCCGACGACACCGGCACGTTCGCGGGCGACGTCGAGAAGATCTGGCTGGACGGCAAGGCGGAGTCCACGCTGGACCACAGCACGGCGCAGATCGGCGCGCCCGAGGCGTGGGCCGCGGGCTTCGACGGCACGGGCGCCTCCGTGGCCGTGCTCGACACCGGCATCGACGCCACGCACCCCGACGTCGCGGACCAGATCGACGAGGCGGAGTCGTTCGTGCCCGGCCAGGCGGTCGACGACGACCAGCAGGGGCACGGCACGCACGTGGCCTCCACGGTGCTCGGCACGGGCGCCGCGAGCGAGGGCCTCTACAAGGGCGTCGCCCCGGGCGCCGACCTGCTGGTCGGCAAGGTGCTCGACAACGACGGCTACGGCCAGGACTCCTGGATCATCGCGGGCATGGAGTGGGGCGCCGCGAACGCGGACGTCGTCTCCATGAGCCTCGGCGACTCCAGCCTGAACGACGGCACCGACCCCATGGCGCAGGCGCTGAACGTGCTGAGCGAGGAGACGGGCGCGCTGTTCGTCGTCGCGGCCGGCAACAGCTACGCGGAGGGTTCGCTCGGCAGCCCGGGCACGGCGGACGCCGCCCTCACGGTCGGCGCGGTGGACGACGCCGACGTGCGCGCCGACTTCTCCAGCTACGGCCCGCGCGTGGGCGACCACGCGATCAAGCCCGACCTGACGGCGCCCGGCGTCGGCATCGTCGCGGCCCGCTCGCAGCAGTCGGGCGGCACCGGCTGGTACGTGTCGATGAACGGCACCTCCATGGCGACCCCGCACGTCGCGGGCGCCGCGGCGATCGTCAAGGGCGCGCACCCGGAGCTCACGGGCGCCCAGCTCAAGGAGGCTCTGGTCTCCTCCGCGGCCGACATCGACGCCCCCGCGTACGAGGTGGGCACGGGCCGCCTGGACGTCCCGGCCGCGCTCGACGGCGTGGACGCGTCCGGCGGCGGGTTCCTCGGCTTCTACGACTGGCCGCACGACGGCGACGAGCCGGCGAGCAGCACCGTCACCTACACCAACTCCACGGACGCCGACGTCACGCTCGCGCTGAGCACCGACGTCACCGGGCCCGACGGCGCGGCGAGCGACCTGATGACCCTGTCCGCCTCCGAGGTGGTGGTCCCGGCGGGCGGCACGGCCGACGTCACGGTCACGGCCGACGCCGACGACGCCGGGCTGCCCGGCAAGTACAGCGGCGCCGTCGTCGGGACGGACGCCTCCGGCGAGATCGCCGTCCGCACGGCGACCGCGCTGATCAAGGAGGAGGAGCGGTACGGCCTCGACATCACGGCGCTCGACCGGTCGGGGAAGCCGGCCACCGGGTACGTGGACTTCTACCGCTACGGCGACCAGTTCGTCGCCACCCTGCCGATCGACCCGGCCACGGGCGAGGTGCCGACGCAGCGTCTGCTGCCCGGCGTCTACTCCGCGACGGCGTTCCTCGACGTCGAGGGCTCCAACGGCGCCGGGTCCACCGGCATCGCCCTGGTCGGCGACCCGCAGGTCGTGATCTCGGACGCCGACCAGGAGCTCGTGCTGGACGCGAGCACGGCCGACGAGCTGACGCTGCGGACGCCCCGCGCGAGCGACGTCTCGTACCGCCGGTTCCAGTTCTTCAACGACTCCGGCATCGGCGGCCTGTACTCGACGTTCGGCGCCACGTACGCGATCCCGGCCGACGTCGACTCGTTCTACGCCGCGCCCACGGGCACCGTGGACAGCGCCGACTTCGACTTCGCCGTGCGCTGGCGGGCCACCGAGCCGGCCCTCGACGTGACGGCCTGGGCTCCCCTGCCCGTCGGATTCGACCCGGTCTACCAGTCCGGTTCCGCGCGGCTCGACGGCCGCGTCTCGCTGCGGGCCGTCGCGGCCGGCACGGGGACGGCGGACGAGTACGCGGGCGTCCGCGCCCAGGGCAAGGCCGTGCTCGTGACCCGGGACGACGCCGTCTCCGCCGAGGAGCGGGAGGCCGCCGCCCAGGCGGCCGGCGCCGCGCTGCTCGTGGTGGTGAACGATCGTCCGGGGTCCCTGGTCGAGCCCGTCACGCAGGGTGACCTGCCGGTCGTCTCGGTGTCGTCCGCCCAGGGCGCCAAGCTCCTGAGGGCCGCCGCCAAGGGCTGGCTCACGCTGACCGGCAAGGCCGTGGAGTTCCCGACGTACCTGTACGACGTGTCCAAGAGCTGGCCCGGCGCGATCCCCGCCGAGCTCGCCCTGGCGCCGTCGACGCGGCAGCTCGCGACAGTGGAGAGCCGGTACAACGACACCGAGGAGCGGCTCGCCGTCGACGACCGCGCCGACTGCCGCGACTACCAGTGGCCGCCGTGCCTGAGCGTCATGGTGCTGCAGCCCACGGCGTCCGAGCGGACCGACTACGTCTCCACCTACGACGACGTCACCTGGTACGAGAACGTGAACCACGAGAGCGGCTGGGAGCAGCGCGGCGTCAACCAGGCGTACGAGGCGCGCAGCACCACGGTGCGCGACTGGTTCGCTCCCGTGGCGGCGCCTCGCACGGGCGACGGCTACTGGGGCCCGTGGCACGGCGGCGACTGGTTCGCCGTGAACGTGTCCACCGCGGGTGGCAAGGACGGCCTGACCGGCGGGTTCGGCTGGGGCGAGACCCCGGTGACCTCCCGCCTCTACCAGGGCGACACGCTGGTGCGGGAGAACATCGGCCAGGCGGTCCAGCGGACGGTCCCCGCGGTCGACGGGCTCCAGACGTACCGGTTCGAGATCGACACCGACGCCGCCGACGACGCGCACCGGTACTCGACGAGCACCCGCACGTCGTGGACCTTCGTGGCCGACCAGGCCGACGAGGCCGTGCCCGGCGAGAACGGCACGCCGCTCCCGCTGGTCCAGCTCGACTACGACGTCGACACGGCGCTGGACGGCACCGTCCGGGCCGGCTCGACCGTGCCGTTCGCCGTCGAGCCGTACACGGTCCCGGGCGCTCCGCGGGCCGGCACCGTCAAGGGGGCGACGCTGGAGGTCAGCTACGACGGCGGCTCGTCGTGGTCTGCCGTCTCCCTGAGCCGGGACGGCGACCGCTGGAAGGCGAACCTGCGCATCCCGTCGCGCGGCGCCGACCTGGTCTCGCTGCGGGCGACCGCCCGCGACGACGCCGGCAACTCGGTGAAGCAGGAGGTCACGTCGGCCTTCGGCATCGCGGGCAAGAGGTAGGGCTCTCCCGGCGCCGGGTCTAGCTCTCCGACCCGGTGCCGGGGAGACCTGTAGTACGAGAGACGTGTTGCGGGGAGTAGACATCGTCTACTCCCCGCAACACGTCTTCGGGTCAAAATCTCTCTCCTTCGAGACCTAGGTTTCTTCGCTTTGAGGTGACTCAAAGCGAAGAAACCTAGGTCTCAAAGGGGAGAGTTCCACCCGGGCCGACGACGGCGGGGCGGCGGGCGGGCCGCCTCGCGGTCAGCCGGTCAGTCGCAGCTGTCGCAGATGCCCGTGCCCGGGAGCTGCATGTAGCAGGTCGGGCACGTCGGCGGCGCGGGCTCGGGCTCCTGGGCGGCCGCGGCCTTCGTCTTCCGCGCACCCCCGGCCTTCGCGGCGGTCGTCCGGGCGGCCGGCATGGCCGGGGTCGACAGCACCAGGCGCTCGTACCCGCCCTCCTCCTGGCGGACGTCGACGGAGTCCTTGTTGAAGAACGCCGTCACCTCGTGCCCGGTCCCCGGCGAGACCGCGACGTAGGCGCGCGTCGCCGGGATCCAGATGCGCGACGTGTCGAGGCCCTCCGCGATGGCGCGCATGGTCGGCCGGTTCGTCTGCGGCACGTGCAGGGCCTCGAGGGCGGCGTCGAAGGACTCGAAGTCGTCACGGCCGGGGTCGCCGTCGAGCGCGACAAGACACGAACGGCAGATCTTGAACTTCTGCCGGTCCAGGTCGGTGGCGGGCTGGAGCGTCGCCAGCCTGCTGGGGGTCAGGTGCTGGCAGTCCTTGCCGTGCAGCACCTTGCCGTAAGGGACCCGGTAGAGCAGCTCGATCGGGATCTCCGCCCCTGCTTCCGCAGGGGTCACGATGGACGTAGTCACACTCCAGTATGGCGGCTCGCGGAACCGGCTCCTGCCACGCGAAGATTTCTTGTGGCCGGTTGTCGTATCCGGCGCGCCCGTGCCGACCAAGGGGTACGACGACGGCAGGGCGCCGCCGCGGAGAACCCAGGAGGAACCATGAAGTACCTGATCCTGATGCAGATCAACCCGACCGTCCTCGAACAGCTCACGCCGGAGCAGAGCAAGCTGGTCCAGGACGGGCACGAGGCGTTCATGGCGCACATCAAGGAGCGCGGCGAGTTCGTCGGCACACAGGCGCTGGCCGACCCGAGCCAGAGCAAGGTGGTGCGGTCCGTCGCGGGGACGCCGCAGACCAGCGACGGGCCGTTCGCCGAGGCCAAGGAGTTCCTGGGCGGCTTCTACCTGGTCGACGTCGAGGACGAGGCGCGGGTCCTGGAGCTCGCCCGCATGATCCCGGACACGTCGATCGACGGGCTGGCCGTCGAGGTGCGGCCCGTGATGTTCAGCGACCTCGGGGACTCGTGAGCCGAGGACCCGCCGTCGGCGAGGACCTGCTGCGCGACCTGGCGCCGCAGGTCCTCGCCCGGCTCGTGCGCACCTACGGCACGGGCCAGTTCGACGTGTGCGAGGACGCCGTCCAGGACGCCCTGCTCGCCGCGCACCGCCAGTGGCCGGCCGATCCGCCGTCGGACCCGCTGGCCTGGCTCGTCACCACGGCCCGACGCCGGTACGTGGACCGGGTGCGCGCCGACAGCCGGCGCCGCGACCGGGAGGTGCGCGAGGCTTTCCTGGCCGAACCGCTGAGCACCGCGCCGGCCGGTGCGGAGCCCGGCGCCGACATCGGCCCATCGCCCGCCGACGACAGCCTGCTCCTGCTCCAGCTCTGCTGCCATCCCGCGCTGGCCCGGCCCGCGCAGGTCGCGCTGACGCTGCGCGCCGTCGCCGGGCTGACCACCGCGCAGATCGCGAACGTCCACCAGCTCCCCGAGACGACCGTCGCCCAGCGCATCACGCGCGCCAAGCGGCGCCTGGCCGAGCTCGGCGGGGACCTGCCCCGGCCCCGCGACGCCGCCGAACGGCTCAGCCCCGTGCTGGACGTGCTCTACGCGATGCTGACCGAGGCCCACCACACGACGTCGGGCACGCCCGCCCGCGACACGGATCTCGCGGCGGAGGCGATCCACCTGGCCCGGCTGCTGCGCCAGGCCCTGCCGGCGGACCCGGAGGTGGCCGGGCTGCTCGCGCTCATGCTGCTCACCGCGTCGCGCGGCCCGGCACGGCAGGCCGACGACGGCGCCCTCGTGCCGCTCGACGAGCAGGACCGGAGCCGGTGGGACCAGGCGCTGGTGCGGGAGGGTGTCGCACTGGTCGAGGCTACCGTGCCGGGCGCCGCCCCGGGCCCGTACCTGCTGCAGGCCTGCGTCGCTGCCCTGCACGCCGAGGCCGCCGACACCGCCTCGACCGACTGGTCCGAGATCCTCGCGCTGTACGGGGTGCTGGAGGTCGTGACCGGGCGGCAGAACCCGACGATCACCCTGAATCGGATCGTCGCGGAGGCCCAGGTGCGCGGCGACGGCCCGGCCCTCGACTCCCTGGCCGACCTGGAGCGCGCGCACCCCGGGCTGCCCCGGCTCGACGCGGTCCGCGCGCACCTCCTGGAACGCCAGGGCCGGACGACAGAGGCAGCCGACGCGTACCGCCGGGCCGCCCGCGCGACCCGCAACCTCGCCGAGCAGCAGTACCTGCAACGGCGCCTGCGGGCCCTGGTGACCGGGTCCCGCTGAGGTCGGCAGTTGGCCGCCCGACTCACGCTGCCGACCCCGCGACTCACGCCGCCGACCGCACCGCTCCCCGCGGCCGGACGAGGCCTAGCTCGGCGAGGCTGCGGCCGGTGTCGACCAGCGTCTCCCGCACGGGCCGCATGCTCCAGCCCAGCTCGCGGTGCGCCTTCTCCGCGCTGACGAGTTCCGCGCTGCCGACGAAGTCGAGGCCGAGCCGCACCTCCCGGTCGAACCGGCCGACCGTCCAGAGCATCAAGTACGGCATCCTGCGGCGCGGCACGCGGTACCCCTGCGACGCGAACTCGTCGTCGAGGATCCGGGCGATGTCGCCGAACCACAGGTTGTCGCCGGCGCAGATGTACCGCTGACCGGCGGCGGCGGGCGCCTCCATGGCCAGCCGGTGCGCCCGTGCCACGTCGCGCACGTCGACCGGGGCGAAGCCGAGCTCCGGGACCGCCGGGATCTCCCGGCCGAGGAGCCTGCGCACCAGCGACACCGACGTGCCGGAGGCCGCGTGCTGCACCGGCCCCAGGACGAGCCCCGGGTTGATCACCGCGAGCTCCAGCTCGGGGTGGTCCGCGACGAAGTCCCAGGCCGCGCGCTCCGCCAGCGTCTTGCTCTTCGCGTAGGGCGCGATCCGGTCCGGGTCGCTCCAGTCCTCCTCGGTACGCCGCCGGTCGCCCGCGCGCGAGGCGGCGGCGCTCACCGCGGCGAGGGACGACGTCATGACCACGCGCCCCACCCCGGCCCGGGCGGCCGCCGCCAGGACCCGCAGGGTGCCGTCGACGGCGGGCCCGACCAGCTCGGCCTCGTCCCGCGGCGGCGCGGCCGGGAACGGTGACGCCATGTGCAGCACGTACTCCTGCCCGGTGGCGGCCTCGTCCCAGCCCGCGTCCCGGGCCAGGTCGGCCTCCACGAGGTCGAGGCGCCCGCCGACCGCGTCGGCCAGGCGGCGCAGGTGCGCCACCCGCGCGGGGTCTCGCAGCGAGCGCACCGTCCCCCGCACCTCATGACCGTTCCTCAGCAGCTCCTCGATCGTGTGCCCGGCGATGAACCCCGTGGCTCCGGTGACAAGAACTTTCGACATCACGTCTCCAGTCTGAGCAGTGTTTAGATTATGAGCACCGTATAGATTGCGGCCATGGAGGTCAACGGGTCGCGCAAGCGGGAGACGTATCACCACGGCGCGCTGCGCGAGGAGCTGGTCGAGGCCTGCGTGCGGCTCATCGAGGCAGAGGGGATCGCCGCCGTGAGCCTGCGGCGCGTCGCCCGTGAGGCCGGCGTGAGCCCGGGCGCGCCCTACCACCACTTCGCGGACCGGGCGGCGCTGCTGTCCGCGATCTCGGCCCGCGGCTTCGAGCTGCTCACCCAGGACCTGCTGAGCGCGGTCGGCCCGCCGGGCACGACGTCGGGCGGCGACGAGGTCTCGCGCACGGTCGCCGCCTACGTCGCCTTCGCGCGGCGGCAGCCGGGCCACTTCCAGGTCATGTTCCGTCCCGAGCTCTCCGAGCCCGAGAAGCACCCGGCCGTGCAGGAGGCGGGCGACGCCGCGCTCCAGGTGCTGACCGACCTGGTCGGCCGGCTCGGCGTCACCGACCCGCACGCGCTCGGGCTCACCCTCTGGGCCACGGGCCACGGCCTGGCGGCGCTGGCGCTCGACGGCCTGCTCGCCCAGAAGGCCGAGACCTGGGGCACCGACCCCGACGAGCTGCTCGCCCGCGCCGTCGGCCAGGTCGGCCGGTCGGTCGACGCCCTCACCGGGACCGGCGCGGAGACCGGGCGGAGCACACCGCCGAGCGCCTAGCGGTCACCCACCAGCGCCGCGAAGCCGTCCAGGTGCCGCGCCAGGCTGTACTCGAACAGCCCGTCGACGTCCCGCGCCACCCCTCCGGGCACCGACGCGAGCAGCGGGAACCGTCCGGAGCGGAGCAGCTCGTCCGCCCGGACGCCCTGCTCCGCGTGCCACCGGTCGAGCGTGACGCCGCTGTCCTGCTCCGCCTCGACCTCGTCCGCCAGGGACAGCGCGGCGGTCACGACCAGCCCGTGCAGCGCGAGCGCCTCCCGCATCCGGACCGTCGGCGGCAGCCCGAGCCCGTCGAGCGCACGGAGCGTCCACTCGGTCTGCGCCATCATGTTCGGCACCAGGAGCGGACGGGTGAACGAGACCGTCCGGGACAGCCAGAGGTGCGTGCGGCAGAGCTGCCACTGCCTGCGGGCCATCAGCTCCAGCCGGGCCCGCCAGCCCTCGGGCCCGGTCCGGGGCAGGTCGATCTCGCCGAAGGCCCGGTCGGCCATCGCGACCAGCAGCTCGTCTTTGTTCGCCACGTGCCGGTACAGCGACATGGGGCCGACGCCGAGCTGCGCGGCGAGCCGCCGCATCGAGACCGCCTCCAGCCCCTCGGTGTCGGCGATCTCGATCGCCGCGCGCACCAGGTGGTCCCGGCTCAGCCCCTGGTCCGACGTCGCTCCGCCCGCCGGCCCTGTCCCCCGGTGCGCCACCGGCACCGCTGAAGCACTCGCCGTCGCCCGCTCCGTGACCGCCCGCCCGGCCGGCTCGCGCCCGGCCAGCGCGCTGACCACCGTGCCGGAGCCGACCCGCGCCTCGACCAGCCCCTCGTCACGCAGGACGGCGGTCACACGGGTCGCCGTCGCGACCGCGACGCCCCACCGCTGGGCGATCTGGCGCACGGACGGCACCCGGTCTCCCGGGCGCAGGTCGCCCGCGAGAATCCGGGCGCGCAGCTCCCCGGCGATCTGCCGGTACGGCGACCCGGCCTGCTGCGACGACGTGGACATGAACCCCTCCGGCTGGTCGGCACGCGCTGCTCCTCCCGCCGAGTGTACTAGTTCACCTGCTGTCGCGCCGAGGACACTTTCTCCGCGATATCACCGATGAGAGGCCCCGAGCATCGCTAGCGTGGGTAAAGTCCTGATCGACCGATACACCGTACGCATCATGCGGCGGACAGCACACCAGGGAGAACTCATGAAGAACCGGAGCGTCCTCATCTCCGGCGCCGGGATCGGCGGACCGACCCTCGCCTACTGGCTCCAGCGGTACGGCTTCGACGTGACCGTGGTCGAGCGCGCGGCCGGCCCACGCACCGGCGGGCATGCCGTCGACATCCGCGGCACCGCCCGCGAGGTCGCCGAGCGGACCGGGATCGTGCCCGCCGTCCGCGCGGCGCACACCGGGGCGCGTGGAATGGCGTTCGTGGACGAGGACAACAAGCGCGTCGCGACCCTCGGCACCGACGTGTTCGGCGATTCGGGCGGCCCCGTGGCCGAGCTGCCCGTGCTGCGCACCGACCTCGCACGCATCCTGTACGAGGCGACACGGGACGACGTCGAGTACCTCTTCGGGGACACGGTCGTGGCCGCCGAGCAGAACGACGTCGGCATCCAGGTCCGGTTCGAGAGCGGAGCGGCCCGGCGGTTCGACCTGCTCGTCGGCGCAGACGGCGTGCGTTCCACCGTGCGCGGCCTGGTCTTCGGCCCCGACGAGAAGTACCTCCGCGACCTCGGCTGCTACGTGTCGCTCTTCAGCACCACGACGACGCTGGCGCACGACGGCTGGCAGCTCATGCACACGATGCCCGCCGGGGGCGGGCGTCCCGGGCGGACGGCCGCCGTCTACCCGCGCGCCGAACCGGGCACCGCGCTGGCCGGGTTCTTCCTGCGCTCGGCGCCGCTGCGGTACGACCGGCGCGACGTCGACGAGCAGAAGCGGATCGTGGCGCGCGCCTTCGAGGGCGACGGCTGGGAGGTCCCGCACCTGCTCGCAACGATCGGCGACGCGTCCGACTTCTACTTCGACCGCGTCGTGCAGGTCGAGGTGGACGGCTGGTCCCGCGGCCGGACGGTGCTGCTCGGCGACGCCGGCTACTGCGCCTCGCCCATGTCCGGCATCGGGACCAGCCTCGCGCTGGTCGGCGCCTACGTGCTGGCCGGCGAGCTCGCTGCCGCAGCAGGCGACCACCGGCAGGCCTACGCGGCGTACGAGCTCCGGATGCGCGAGTTCGTCGACCGCGCCCACGAGTTCGCCCGCCGGTCGGGCGACAACGGCCTGATGCCGGACTCCCGGGCGCAGATCCGGATGCGCAACCTGTCGATCCGGCTGCTGCCGTACCTGCCGCGCACCCTCGTGGGCCGGGGCATGGAACGGGTCGCCAACGCCGTGAAGCTCCCGGACTACACCGCGCTCGCGCACCGCTGACGCGGCGACACGACGACCAGAGGGGGCACGACATGACGCGGGACGAGAACCCGAGGGGGCGGCTGCGCGCCGCCTGGACCCTGGCGCTGCTGACCACCCTGTGCGCGGAGCTGACCTTCACGGCCGTGGCGGTGCCGTTCGCCTGGGTGCTGCTGCCGCTGCTGCTGGTGATGTACGGCGCGGGCGTGCTGCTGGTCCGCGAGGCCGTGGTGCGGGCGGGCGGCGGCTGGCCGAGCCTCGTGCTGCTGGGCCTGGCCTACCAGCTCGCCGAGGACGGGCTGGGCCTCCAGGCGCTGACCAGCCCGAACATCTACGGCGCCGCGGACTGGGGCTGGCGCGCGCTCGGCGCCAACTGGAGCTACTGGGCGTCCCAGGTCGGGGTGCACGTGGTGTTCAGCGTGCTGGTCCCGGTGCTGCTCACCGACCTGCTCTTCCCGGGCCGGCGCGGACGCCCGTACCTGCGCACCGGGGGCCTCGTGGGCGTCGGGCTGCTGGCCGTGCTGGGTGTGGTGGGCCTGCGCGTGGTCATCAGCGGCACCGAGGACCCTGGCTACCTGGCCCCCTGGGGCTGGACGGTCGGGTTCGTCCTGGCCATCGCCGGGCTGGCGGTCGTGGCGCTGCGGGTACTGCCCCGGCTCGCTGTCCCGGTACCGCGACCGGCGGCGGCCCCGCCCGGGCCCGCGGTGGTCGCCGGCGCGACCGGGGCCGGCACCGTCGTCTTCCTAGGCTTGCTCATCCCGCCGGGCCTGGGCCCCGAGACCCTGTTCGGCGACGGCGTCCCGCCCGCGGTCCTGCTCACCGCCGCGGCGCTCGTCGGCGTCGGGCTCGCCGGGGCCACGCTGCGCTGGAGCGCCGCGCCCGGCTGGAGCGACCGGCACCGGATCTGGCTGGCCGGCGGCCTCCTCGTGGGGCACACCGCGTTCATGATGCCGGGCCCGCCCGCCAACGCGGCGATCGGCGCAGCCACGATCGCCCTGGAGGTGCTGCTCCTGACGCTGCTGGCCAGGAAGTCACGTTCTACCCAGTCATTACGCCCGAAAACCACGTGAGTTTTGGGCGTAATCGCTGGGTATACCGCGACATCGCCTGGCCCGCGAGCAAGAGGTAGGAATTCACCCACTCTGACCATGGACCAGAGGGTTGTCCGTTCCGTTACTCTTGGGGCCACCATGGGCCTGACTCGTCACCTCCGCGCGCACCTCGCCGGCACCCGGCCGGGGTCTGCGGGTGCCCTGACGGTCATGTTCCTCGTGCTCACCGTCGCGAGCGTGCACGCCCTGTGCAACGTTCACCTGGACGGGCACGGCGTCACACAGGCGCACGGCGTCACGCAGGCGCACGACGCCGAGGTGCACGCGGCAACAGCCCAGGAAGCCGTCGTCGAGACCGCCCCCGAGCCACTCGGGGACGGTTCTCACGGCTGCTCCGACCAGCACGACCTGACGGCGCGATGCGACCCCGTCCTCGTGTCGCCCGGATTCCTGACCACCCTCCCCGACCGTGGCGCGCACCGCCAGACGCCCGCGGTCGTGGACCAGGAGCACCGGGCGGCGTCGAGCGTCGCCGACGCGGAACCGCCGTCACTGCACGCCCTGGGGATCTCCCGGACGTAGACCGCCGCACCCCGTCGCCGCCACCCGGCACCGACGGGCCCGGCGCTCCCCGCCGCGGGGACGCGCGTGTGGTTTCCCCCTTCCGACCAGAAAGGTCCCAGCCTTCATGGAGCCCAACCTCGAACCGGCAGCGCCCGCGCGCGCACGGGGCCGGCACCGCGCCGCCCACCGCCCCCTGGCAGGCGTCGCACGCGTCGCCGGCGACCAGGTCACCACCTTCGCCGGCCGTGGCGCGGTCGTCGCGGCCGCCGGCGGCGGCGTGCTGCTGTCGCTCATCGCCCCGCCCGCCCAGGCGGCGCCGGCCACGATGACGGTCGGCACCGAGCTGACCGGTCAGCCCGCCCAGGCCGCGCTCAACACCGCGGACCTCAACGCCCTGACCGCCCAGGCCCGCGAGTCGGTCTCCGCGTCGACCATGATCTCCGTGTCCGCGGACGCCGAGCTGAAGGTCGAGAAGTCGGCGGTCAGCGTGGTCTCGGCCAAGCAGAACGCCGAGTACCAGGCGCAGATCGAGGCCGAGGAGGCCGAGCGGGCAGCCGCCGAGCGCGGCGCCACGGTGGTCTCCATCGCAATGCGCTACCTCGGCGTCCCCTACGTGTGGGGCGGCACCACGCCGAGCGGGTTCGACTGCTCCGGGTTCACGTCCTACGTGTTCGCCCAGGTCGGCATCAACCTGCCGCGCACCTCGTCCCAGCAGCTCTACGCCGGCACGCCGGTGTCGTGGGCAGAGGCCCAGCCGGGCGACCTGATCTGGACCCCCGGCCACATCGCGATCTACGCGGGCAACGGCATGCAGATCGAGGCGCCGGTCCCCGGCAAGAGCGTGCGGTACACGAGCATCTGGCAGTCCAACCCCACGTTCCTGCGGGTCGGCTGACGGGTCGGGTCACCGAGACGTTCTGAGCGGGCGGTGTCGCCCGGGGTCGGCCATGCTGATCCCGGGCGACGCCGCCCGATCCGTTTCTCCGCCCGTCGTCCCCGGCGGGTCCTCGACGAGGGAGCGAGGCGCCATGGTCAAGCAACCCGGCGTGGCGCGCATCCGCCGGCACTGGGACCGGCAGTCGGTGACCTACGACAGCAAGATGGCGCGCGCCGAGCAGATGTTCGGCGACACCCGCGACTGGGTGTGCCGGCAGGCCACCGGCCAGGTCCTGGAGGTCGCCGTCGGGACGGGCCTGAACCTGGGCCTCTACCCCGCGCACGCCACCCTGACCGGGATGGACCTCAGCCCGGCGATGCTCGACCGGGCCCGCCGGCACGCCGCCGAGCTGGGCCGCGCCGTGGACCTGCGCGTAGGCGACGCCCAGCACCTGGAGTTCGACGACGCCTCGTTCGACACCGTGGTCTGCACGTTCGGCCTGTGCGCCGTGCCCGACGACGGCGGCGCGGTCGACGAGATGGTGCGCGTGCTGCGCCCCGGCGGCCTGCTGCTGCTCGCCGACCACGTGGTGAGCACGTCCGCGCCGCTGCGGATGCTCCAGGCGGTCGCCGAGCTCTACAGCGTGCGGTTCCAGAACGAGCACTTCCGACGGCGTCCGATCCTGCACGTCCGGGCGGCCGGGCTGGACGTCGAGCGGCACGACCGGTTCACCCGCGGCGTCATCGAGCGGCTGGCCGCCCGCAAGCCGGCGGCGGGCTGAGCGCCCGGCGCCGTCGTCAGACCTCAACGTCTGGGTCGCGGAACATGTGCGACTCCACGAGCTCGTGCCGCCGGAAGTACGTGGTCGCCGTCGCCTGGATGGTTGCGGCGACCGGCAGCGCCAGGAACGCGCCGAGCACCCCGAACACCGCACCGAACGCGAGCACCACGAGCAGGCTGACCGCGGCGTTCATCTCCAGGGCCCGCGCCGACACCTTCGGGGCCAGGTACAGGTTCTCGAACTGCTGGTAGGCGATGACGAAGGCGAGCACGCCCACCGCCTGGGGCCAGCCCTGGGCGGTCAGCGCGACCATGGTGGGCAGGGCGCCGCCGAGGTAGGCGCCGATCGTCGGCACGAACTGGGACACCACGCCGACGAACACGGCCAGCGGCACCGAGTACGGCGTCCCCAGGATCGCGAGGAACGCGAAGGTGACCACCGTCGAGACGGCGGCGAGGACGACGCGGGAGCCGATGTAGTCGGACACCTTCGCCTGGGTGACCTCCCACAGGTGCAGCACCTCCTGCTGCCGGGCGGGCGTCAGCCAGCCGCAGACGGCGGCGCGGAACCGGGGCCCGGCGGCCAGCAGGTAGTAGGAGACGAGCAGGATCGTGAGGGTCGCGAGCAGCCCGCCGACGAGGGTGGTGCCGACCAGCAGCGCGCCCGACGCGACGTCGTCGCCGAACTCCTCCAGCGCCTGCCGCAGCAGGTTCTGGGTGTCGGGGACCACGACGTCGAACCGCTCGACGAGGAAGAGCTGCACGCTCGCGTAGAGCCGCGGCACGGACTGCGCGAGCGCGACGAGCTGCTGCACGAACAGGTTGCCGAACAGCACGATCAGCACGATGACCACGACCAGCGAGCCGAGCAGCGTGGCCGCGGCCGCCAGGCCCCGGCGCCACCCGCGCCGCACCAGCCACACCGTGCCCGGTTCGAGGACGAGCGCGATGAAGAACGCGATAAGCAGGTTCACGAAGAGCCCGTTCAGGGCCCCGAGGGCGTTCCACGCGAAGATCCCGACGAACACGGCGACCACGCCCATGGCCAGCGCCCGCGGCAGCCAGCGCGGCGGACGGGGCGAGTCGGGGGCGCCGTCGTCGGGCGAGCTGGGCGACGTCATGCCCAGACCGTAGTGCGCGCCGCGCACGCTGCCGGGGCGCCGCGCCGCTCCTCCCGAGCCAGGTCAGCCCGTGCCCCGTCCGGCCGGCTCGCCGGTCGAGCGCGACGTGAGCCGTCCGGCCACCAGGGGCAGCACCATCACGGAGAGCACGCCGGCGCCGACGAGCGCCGCGCCCGTCGCCGTCGACATGAGGTCGCGCTTCACCGCGATACCGGTCAGCGCGACCAGCAGCGGGAGGGCGGTCGCGGAGTAGAGCGCGGTCTGCACGCGTTCCGTGGCCGGCAGCTCCCCGCGGAGCCAGAGCAGCACCGGACCCCCGCGGACCAGGACCATCAGGGCGAACAGCACCAGGGGCAGGCCGGGCGCGGCGGCGATGGACGCCACGTCCAGCGCCATGCCCGAGCTCACGAAGAAGACCGGGACGAACACACCGAACGCGACGGCGTCGAGCTTCTTCTCCAGGCTGCTGATGTCGCCGGGCGCCCACCGGCGCAGCACCATGCCGCCGACGAACGCGCCGAGCACCGCGTCGAAGCCGAAGGCCGACGCGACGGAGAGCAGCCCCACCAGCAGCAGCACCGTCAGCCGCAGCGTGCTCTGCCCGGTGCCGTGCTCCGCTCCCAGGACGAGGCGCCCGGCCATCGGCGCGCGGAAGCTCGGCACCAGCGCCACCGCTATCGCCAGGACCGCGAACAGCACCAGGAGCAGGGCGGCGGCGCCCGAGCCGCGGGTCCCGAGCAGCAGCGCCATCGCGACGATGGGGCCGAGCTCGCCGTACGCGCCGACGACGAGCACGGCCCGCCCGAACCGGGAGTCGAGCCGCTTGCCGTCCCGCAGGATCGGGAGCAGGACGCCGAGCGTGGTGGTCGTCAGCGCGATCGCTCCCGCGGCCAGCACCTCCTCCTCGTCCGGCCGGATCAGCACGAGGACGACGACCGCCGCGAGCAGCAGCGACGTGCACCACGCCGCGCCGGCGAGGCGCCCGACCCGCTCGCGGAAGAGGCCCGGCTCCAGCTCGTAGCCCGCCAGGAGGAAGAGGAAGCCCATCCCCAGGTCGGAGAGCAGCGTGACGTCGTCGGGCGCGGCCAGCTTGAGCGCCGCCGGGCCGATGAGGACGCCGCCCAGCAGGAGCAGCACCACCTGCGGCAGTCGTGACCGCACCGGCATCAACGCCGTGAGCAGCGGCGCGAGCAGGGCCACCACGAACACGGGGACGAGCGGCGCGTAGACGTTCATGACTGGACCGTCGCGGGTCGCCGGGCGTTGAACAGGCCCTTGAGCAGCGTGCCGACGACCGCCCCGAGGATCGCCGGGACGGTGACGGCGGCCCCCGCGCTCACGCAGAGCAGCAGGGCGAGGACGAGGGCGGTGACCGGCATCCCGGCCGCGGCCGCCACCCCGGCGGCGATGCCGCAGGCCACCAGGGGCGCGAGCGTCGTCCCGGGGATCAGGAGGGCGGTCGCCGCGCCGGCGGCGGCCCCGATGAACACCGACGGGAAGATCGTCCCGCCGTGGAACCCGGTGCCCAGGCTCACGGAGTAGGCCGCGGACTTCACGACGGCGACGACGACCAGCGTGCCCGCGGCGGTCGTCGTCGTCAGCGTGGACAGGGACTGCTGCCCGGAGAACAGCACGGTGTCGATGTCGGCGCCCGTCGTCGCCCGGACCAGCACCGCGAGGAGGGCGACGGCCAGGCCGCCGGCGAGGAGCGCCACGAACGGGCCGCGGGCCGCCAGGTTCCGCGCGACGCCGCCGAACCGCATGGCGCCGACGATGAGACCCGCCGCGGCCACGGCCACGACGATCCCGGCGAGCAGGTCGACCACCAGGAGGGCCGGGTACGAGCCGAGGTCGCCCATGGACAGCTCGGGCACGTGGACGCCGGGCCAGTCGGCGATGCCGATGCGCACCACGTAGCCCGCGCCGAGCGCCGCCAGGATCGGGACCACCTGGAGCACCGGCTGCTCGGGGCGCGGCTGGGCGGAGAGGAACATCGCCTCCAGCACGAGCAGCATGGTGACCACGGGGTTGCCCAGGACGACGCCGAGCGCGGCCGCGGCGGACGCCATGATCAGCACCTTGGACGCGTCGGTGCCGAGCCGGCGGTGCACGGCGAAGCCGATGCTGGTTCCGATCGCGAGCAGCGGCGCCTCCGGGCCGAGCACCGCGCCGAAGACCAGGGACGACGCCGCTGCCAGCAGCGTCGAGGGCAGCTCGCGCGCCGTGATGTCGAACGCGAACCCGTCGAGCGGGTGGTGGCCGCCGTGCCCCGGCAGGCGGGACGCGCCGGCCACGCCCAGCGCGCCGAGCAGCAGGAGCAGCACGACCCACCACCAGGGCACGCCGTCGAGCCCCAGGGCGCCGGGGAGCCAGGTCCAGAACAGCCACTCCCCGCCGTGGACGAGCGACGTGAAGAGCGTGGCGAAGAGCGCTGCGGCGACGCCGACCACGGCGGGAAGCCCGACGAGCGTGGCCAGCGGCCTCTTGCCGTGTGCGTCCATGGCCGCACCTTCGGTCGCCTACCGCTGAACATGCCGATCGTCGCACCGCGTCCCGGGGTTCGCGCGCGGGCGGGACCGCGCCGCCGGGTGAGAACGCCGGGCGCCGCCGGCCGGCTGCCAGACGGCGGCCGGCGCGGCGGCCGCCGTCAGACGGCGCTGGCGACGAGCGGGATCAGCGGCACGTCCGGGTGGGCCCGCTCGAACGCCCGGGCGTGCCAGACGTCGCGCAGCAGGACCAGCGGGGTGCCGTCGCCGCGGCGCACGACCTCGACGCCCGGGTAGGCGGCGATGGTGTCGATGTGCTCCGGCGCGGCCTCGCGGGCCAGCGACAGGCCGAGCTGCTCCGTGCGGATGGGCGCGGAGAACTCGTGCTCCATGCGGAAGGTCGCGACCTCGAACTGCAGCGGGCCGACGGCCCCGAGGATCGGGTTGCCGTCGCCGCGCGCCTCGGACACCAGGACCTGGACCACGCCCTCCTGCTCGAGCTGCGAGATGCCCTTGCGGAACTGCTTGGAGCGGCCCGGGTCGGCCGAGCGGGCTGCCGCGAAGTGCTCGGGCGCGAACACCGGCATCGGCGGGAAGCGCACGTGCGGGCCCGCGGCGTCGAACACCGTGTCGCCGACGGCGAGCGTGCTGGCGTTGACCAGGCCCACGACGTCGCCGGGGTAGGCGTCCTCGACCGTCTGACGTTCCCGGCCGAAGACCGACAGGGCGTACTTCGTGGCGAAGGGCCGCCCGGTGCGCTCGTGCGTGACGACCATGCCGCGCTCGAAGCGGCCCGAGCACACGCGGATGAAGGCCACGTGGTCGCGGTGATTCGGGTCCATGCCCGCCTGCATCTTGAACACGAATCCGCTGAACGACTGGTCGACGTCGCGCGCGCCGCCGTCGACGTCGGGCCGCGCGCCCGGCGCGGGAGCCAGCTCGACGACGGCGTCCAGGAGCTGCTTGACGCCGATGTTGGCCAGCGCCGCCCCGAACAGCAGCGGCGTCGTCGTGCCGGCGAGGAACGACTCGCGGTCGAGCTCGTCGAGGAGCTGCACGCTCTCGACGGCCTCGGTGTGGTCGTCGCCGAGGGTGTCGGCGGCGGCCTGCGGCGTCAGCAGCTTCTCCTCCGCGATCGACGCGCCGCCCGGGGCGCGCTTGTAGGTGCGCACCTCGCCGCTGGCGCGGTCGAGCAGCCCAAGGAACCGGCCGGCCTCGCCGATGGGCCAGCTCAGCGGCGTCGGGCGCAGGTTGATGCGCTCCTCCAGCTCGTCGCAGAGCTCCAGCGCCTCGCGGCCGGGGCGGTCCCACTTGTTGACGAACGTGATGACCGGCACCCCACGGCGTCGGCAGACCTCGAACAGCTTGAGCGTCTGGGGCTCCAGGCCCTTCGCGGAGTCGAGCAGCATGACGGCGGCGTCGACCGCGGTCAGCACGCGGTAGGTGTCCTCGGAGAAGTCGGCGTGCCCCGGGGTGTCGAGCAGGTTGATGACGACGTCGCCGTAGGCGAACTGCAGGGCCGCGGACGTGATGGAGATCCCACGCTTCTGCTCCATCTCGAGCCAGTCGGAGACGACGCCGGCGCGGTTTCCCTTGCCGTGCACCGCCCCGGCCTCGTCGATGGCGTGGGCGTGGAGGGCCAGGGCCTCGGTCAGGGTCGACTTGCCGGCGTCGGGGTGGGAGATGACCGCGATGCTGCGGCGACGCGCCGCCTCGGCCTCGACCGGACGGGCGTCGGAGGTCAGGACGGTCATCGGGCTCCACCATTCAGTTCGTGCTGCACCAACGCCATCCCCATCTCCTGCGCCTACCGTTCCGGACAGCCTGCAACTCTACCCTCCCCCTCCCCCCGTTGAGTGCTGGGTATTCGTCCTTCCAGGACCCCGGGAAGGACGAATACCCAGCACTCAACGGGGTCTTCCGGGGGTGTATACACCGTGTGTATAGTCGCCGATATGACCGTTGGACACGCACTGCTGGGGCTGCTCGAGGGCGGGCCCGCGCACGGCTACGACCTCAAGCGCTCCTACGACGAACGGTTCGGGCACGACCGGCCCCTGCACTACGGCCAGGTCTACTCGACGCTCGCGAGGCTGCTGAAGAACGGCCTCGTCGAGGTCGAGGCCGAGCCGGGCGCCGGCCCCGAGCGCAAGAGGTACGCGATCACGGAGGCCGGCGTCTCCGACGTCGCCGCCTGGCTCGCCCAGCCGGAGAAGCCCGAGCCCTACCTGCAGAGCACCCTCTACACCAAGGTGGTGCTCGCCCTGCTCACGGGGCACGACGCCGACGACCTGCTCGACACGCAGCGTGCCGAGCACCTGCGCCTGATGCGCGACCTCACGCGCCGTCGCGACTCCGGGGACCTGGCCGACCAGCTCATCTGCGACCACGCCCTGTTCCACCTGGAGGCCGACCTGCGCTGGCTCGAGGTCACCGCGGCGCGCGTGAACCAGCTCGCCGCGCACGTCCGCGCGTAGCCCGCCGCCCTGCCCCCACCTTCCCGCCGCGCGGCCACGCCGCCGCGCGCCCCGACCCTGGAGACACGATGGCCGACGAACCACTGCTCATCGCCGAGAACCTGCGACTCGCCTTCGGCCCGACCCTGGCACTGGAACAAGCGACCGCCGAGGTGCACGCCGGGGAGGTGCTCGCGCTCATGGGGCCGTCCGGCTCCGGCAAGTCGACGCTGCTGCACTGCATGGCGGGCATCCTCCTGCCCGACGCCGGCCGCGTGACCTACGCCGGCCGCGACCTGACCGCGATGCACGACGACGAGCGCTCCGCGCTGCGCCGCACCGAGTTCGGGTTCGTCTTCCAGTTCGGGCAGCTCGTGCCGGAGCTCACCTGCCTGGAGAACGTGGCCCTGCCCCTGCGGCTGGGCGGCGCGGGCCGGCGCGCAGCCGAGCGCAGCGCCGCGGCCTGGCTGGAGCGGCTGGAGGTGTCCGACGTCGCCGGCAAGCGCCCGGGCCAGGCCTCCGGCGGCCAGGGCCAGCGCGTGGCCGTCGCCCGCGCGCTGGTGACGCGGCCGAAGGTCATCTTCGCCGACGAGCCGACGGGCGCGCTCGACACCGTGAACGGCGACCGCGTCATGCGGCTCTTCGTCGCCGCCGCCCGGGACACCGGGGCCGCCGTCGTGCTCGTGACGCACGAGCCGCGCGTCGCGGCGTACTCCGACCGCGAGGCCGTGGTCCGCGACGGCCGGGTGCGCGAGCAGGAGTACGTGCGATGAGGCGACGGCTGACCGACCTCACCCTCGGCGTGCGGCTGAGCGTGGGCGGCGGCCGGTCCGGCTGGGCGCGGCTCGCGCTGATCGCCGTCGGGGTGGGGCTGGGCGTGACGATGCTGCTGGTCGCGGCGAGCATCCCGTCGGTGCTGGACGCGCGCGGCGAGCGCGCGGCCGCCCGGTCGGTGGAGTCGGCGCAGGAGCTGACGCCGGGATCGCCCACGCTGCTCACCGCGGAGGTCCGCTCGGTCTTCCACGACGAGGCGATCAACGGCCGGCTCCTCCAGCCCGAGGACGGCGACGCCCCGCTGCCTCCCGGCGTGACCCGGCAGCTCGCGCCCGGCGACGTCGTCGTCTCCCCCGCCCTGGAACGCCTGCTCGCCTCCGACGACGGCGCCGCGCTGCGCGGGCGCTGGGGCGACCGCACGGTCGGCACGATCGGCGCGGAGGGGCTGGCCGGGCCCGGGGAGCTCACCTTCTACCTGGGCACCGACCGGCTCACGGCGGAGACGGCGAACCGCATCCAGTCCTTCGGCGGGGTCGAGATGCCCGACGACGGGGTCGACCCCGTCCTGATGCTGCTCGCCCTGGTCGGCATGGTGGTGCTGCTCCTGCCCGTCGCGATCTTCGTGAGCACCGCCGTGCGTTTCGGCAGCGAGCACCGGGACCGCCGGCTCGCCGCGGTCCGCCTGGTGGGGGCCGACGTCGGCGCGACCCGGCGGATCGCCGCCGGCGAGACCCTCGCGGGTGCCGTGCTCGGGCTGCTGGTCGGCACCCTGCTCTTCCTCGCGATCGGCCAGGTGGCCGGGTACGTCGTGCCGGCCGGGCTGACGTTCTTCCCGGCCGACCTCCGGCCCGTGCCCGTGCTCGCGGCCCTGATCGTGCTGCTGGTCCCCGTGACGACGGTGCTGGTCACGCTCTCGGCCCTGCGCCAGGTGCTCGTCGAGCCCCTCGGCGTGGTGCGGCTCAGCGGCCGACGGCGGCGCAGGTTCTGGTGGCGGCTGATCTTCCCGGCGGCCGGCCTCGCGCTGCTGCACCCGCTGGTCACGGGGCTGGACGACGCGCCCGAGACCCAGATCATGATCGTGGCCGGGCTGGTGTTCCTGCTGACCGGCGTCGCGCTGGTCCTGCCGTGGCTCGTGGAGGCGACGGTGCACCGGCTGCGCGGCGGCACGGTCGCGTGGGACCTCGCGGTGCGCCGCCTGCAGCTCGACAGCGGGACCGCGGTGCGCGCCGTCTCCGGGATCGCGGTCTCGGTCGCGGGGCTGATCGCCCTGCAGGGGCTCGTCGGGGCGATCGGCGCGCTGAACGCCGAGGCGCAGGCCGACACCCGGACCTTCCAGGCGGCCGTCCTGGACATCGACCCCGGCGCCGACACCAGCGAGGTCTGGGTGCGCGAGCTCGCGGGCGCGCGGGGCGTGACCGGGGTCGACACCCTGACCTCGGTGTGGGCGACGCCGGACGGGAGCAGCGCGGCGGACGACGAGATCCTGGTCGGCACGGGCACCTGCGAGGTCCTGGCCCAGGAGGCCCAGATCGGCACCTGCGCGGACGGCGACGTCTTCGTCGTCCTGCCCGACGGCGCGACCGCGCCCGCGGCGAACACCTCGTACCTGCTGGGCGACCCGGGAGCGGAGGCCGGTCCGGCCGACGACGCGGACGCCCTCGCGACCTGGACGCTCCCGGCGTCGGCCGAGACGGTGGCGCCGCCGGAGGGCGGGGTCACCGCGATGAACGGCGGCGGGCCCGCACAGATCCTGGCGACGCCCGGTGCCCTGGCCGGTGCGTCCTTCGCGCCGGTGTCGGTCACGACCTACGTCGCGCTCGATCCCGCCCAACCGGACGCCCTGGACCACTTGCGGACGGCGGCGGCGCAGGTCGATCCCGTGGCCTACGCGTCGCCGATCGAGCAGCGCGGCATCACCGCGGCGCTCGGCGGCATCCGGCAGGTGCTGCTGGTCGGCACGGTCGCGCTGCTGGCGATGGTCGGCGCGAGCATGCTGGTGAACGTCATCGAGCAGCTCCGGGAGCGGCGTCGGCTGCTGGCGGTGCTGGTCGCGTTCGGTACGCGGCGTCGGACGCTGAGCGCCTCGGTGCTCTACCAGGTGGCCATCCCGGTGGTGCTCGGGCTGGCCCTGGCGGTGGTGACCGGCTCGGTGCTGGCCGTGGCGCTGCAGACCGCCGTCGAGGCGCCGGTCCGGTTCGACTGGGCGGGCGTGGGCGCGACGTCGGGCGTGGCCGCGCTCGTGGTGCTGCTCACGACGGCGGCCGGGCTGCCGCTGCTGTGGCGCCTGACCCGGCCGGAGGGCCTGCGCAGCGAGTGACGCCCGCGCCTGAACCCGGATGACCGGACCACGCCCCTGACTCGCCGCCCGAGAGGCGCCGGGTCAGGGGCGTGGTTCGCTACACGGCCACCCGGTCCCGGCAGCCGGCCCGGCCCTCGACCGTGCGGGTCGCGTCCGAGACCGCGACCCCCGGCAGGGCGCCCGGCGTCGTGGCGGTCACCCGGACGGTGATCCGGTGGCCGACGTCGGCGGCGGTCAGCCGGTACGTGCGGCCCTCCGCGCCCGCGACCGCGGCGCCGTCGCGCAGCCACTGGTACGCGAACGCCAGCCGCCGCTGGTCCCAGTGCCCGGACGTCGCCGCGAGGGTGGACCCGACCGCGGCCCGGCCGCTCACCTTCGGCGGCCGCAGCGCCGTCGGCCGCACGCCGTCGTAGGGCAGCGGGTCCACGCTCGTCAGGGTGGGCGTGACCTGCCGCATCAGGCCGTCGGCGCCGAACGTCAGCCGGTCGACCGTGGTCTCCCGGTGCGTGCCGTCGCCGCCGGGCAGCGCGAACCGGTGGTAGGCGATGTACCACTCGTCGGTGCCGGGCACCTGGACGATCGAGCTGTGCCCGGTCGCGAGGATGCCCTGACTGGTGTCCTTGCTCAGGATGACGCCGCGGTAGGTCCACGGGCCGTCCACGCTGGTGGCGGTCGCGTACCCGACGCGGTAGTTCGCCGACCCGGTGTCGTCGATCGAGTAGGTCAGGTGGTAGAGCCCGTCGCGGTAGTTGAGGAACGTGCCCTCCCGGAAGTCGGTCAGCCCGCCGATCCGGGCCAGGGTGTCCTGCTTGATGGAGAGCATGTCGTCGCTCAGCTCGGCGTACACCGGGCCGTTCGACGGCCCGCCGTTGCCCCAGAACAGGTAGTACCGCCCGGTCTCGGGGTCCTCGAACGCGGCCGGGTCGATCGCCTGCCCGGACGCGACCGACTCGTTGTTGAGGATCATCGCCGTCGGCCGCGCGACGAACGGGCCCTCCGGGCTGTCGGCGACGGCGACCCCGATCGTCTTGCGGTTGTAGGTGGGGTTGTGGCCGGAGAAGTAGAAGTAGTACTTCCCGTCCCGCTCGATGATCGTGGGCGCCCAGGCGTTGCCCGTGGCCCAGGGCACGTCGCCGTTCGCGCCGTCCAGGGTGAGGATCGGCTCGGCCGAGCGCTGCCAGTCCACGAGGTCCTTCGACGTCCAGACGTAGAAGTCCTTGCCGCCCCAGCCCGCGACGCCGTCCGACGTCGCGTAGAGGTAGTAGCTGTCGCCGAAGTGCGCGATGTTCGGGTCGGCGTACAGGCCCGGCAGCACCGGCGAGCGCATCTCGACGGCGCGCACCGTCCAGTCCCGGCTGCTGCCGTCCCCGGCGGTGACCGTGAACGTGCGCGGCTGCGACAGGTCGACGGGCCCTGTGACCTGCGGCGAGACCGTCGACGTGGACACGACCTCGAAGCCCGGTTCCAGCGCGGTCACGTCGGTCCCGGGCGTCACCGGCAGCGTCACGGACGACGTCGCGCCGTCGATGACGGCGGGAACCTTCAGGGCGTCCAGGTCGACACCGGTGATGGCGGTCGGGTCGGCCCCGAGCTCGCGGACCTCGTCGTCGGACAGGGCGCGGTTGTAGAGGCGGAAGTCGCGGACCTTGCCCCGGAGGTACCGGTCGGCGGTGTAGGTGGAGCGGCCGATGTAGTTGGCCGTGGTGCGGCCGTCGCCGATGTCGCCGGGCTCGATCGTGACGCCGGTGCGTTCACCGACCCGGACGCCGTCGAGGTAGAGCCGCGCGGTGCCGTCCTGGAGCGTGTAGGTGAGCGTCTTCCAGGCGCCGCGCGGCAGGGCCGAGCCCGAGGTGACGGTCTGCTCCGTGGACCAGTTGCCGGTCGCGATCGAGGAGCGGTAGTTGTTCCCCGTGGTGAACAGGTAGCCGTTGCCGACGCCGCCGCCGTCGGTGTTGCCCAGGCCCCAGACGAAGTAGGGCGTGGCCTGCGCCGGGTCCAGCCAGACCTTCGTGGAGACGGTGATGGCGTCGAGCCCCGCCATCATGTCGTCGGGCAGCCGCACGTGGCCGCTGGTCCCGCCCAGGTTCAGCGCGCCGTCGGCCCAGGTGGCGTCACCGCTGACGACGACGCCGTACCCGTGGCCGGTGCCGTCCGCGGCGACCGTGCCCGCGGTCTCGTCCAGCGCGTAGTGCGCGACCAGGCCGTTCTCGTCGGCGACGACCGGCGTCGGAGGCTCGGGGACGACGATGCCCTCGCGCAGCGCGGCGAGCTCGGCGGACGTGACCGGGATGACGGTGCCGTGGCGCGGGCTGGCGGGCAGGTCGTAGTCCGCGGGCACCTGCCAGTCGGGGTGCTCCAGGTCGTCGGTGCCGAGCGGGATGTAGCCCCGGCCGCCGTACTCGTCGACGAACAGGTAGTACGGCGAGCCGGACGTGTCGCCCGGGTTCGCCTTGAAAACCGTCGGTCCTTCGACGGCGGACGTGCCCGCCTCGCGGCCGATGCACCCGGCCATGAACTCCCAGGCGGGGTCGCCGGGCAGGTCGACGGCGGTCAGCGACGCCGACTTCTCCTGGATGATGTCCGAGCAGCCCGTCCCGCCGCCACCCTCGTCCTTGGTAAACCGGTAGTAGACGTCGTTCTCCCGGATCACCGTGGAGTCGATGCGCGACTCGCCGCGGTCCTGCCAGACCTGCGCCTCGCTGAACGTCACGAAGTCGCGCGTGGTCGCGTAGAGCATGCGGTTGTAGGCGCTGCCGGTGTGGTCGGGGTCGTCGTCGGCGTAGAGCTTCGAGGCCCAGAACACGACGTACTGCCCGAGGGTCTCGTCCCAGTAGGCCTCGGGCGCCCAGGTGTTGCCCGCGTTGTCGGGCGAGACCTTGATGTGGCGCTGCTCGGACCAGGTGATCAGGTCCGTGGACTCCCAGACCTCCAGGTACTGGCTGCCGTGCCGCTGCGCCGCGTCCCAGTCGCCGTTGCGCCCGATCGACAGGTCGGTCGCGATCAGGAAGAAGCGGTCACCCTCGGGCGAGCGGATCAGGAACGGGTCGCGCAGGCCCCGGGTGCCCTCGGCGGACTCCAGGGTGGGCTGCCCGTCGTTCACCTCGTCCCAGGTCAGGGCGTCGTTGCCCCGGCTCGCGGCGAAGTAGATCTTCTCGCCGGCGACCGAGTTGCCCGTGAAGTAGCTGAAGGCGTAGCCCTCGTACGGGGCCGCTTCCGGCTGCTCACGGACCGTGAGCGGGATCTCCCGGGCCGAGGTCGCGCCGTCGGCCTCGACGGTCGCGGTCAGGGTGACCTCCGTGTCGCCCGCGCCGTGCGCCGGGCGGTGGACGACGCCGTCGGGCGCGACGACGCCGGGGTCGGACGACGCCCACGTGACCGTCGCGCCGTCCTGGCCCGACGTCGGCAGGGTGAGGTGGCCGCGGACGTCGTCAGCGTGCACGACGCTCAGGGCGGCGGCCGCCGTGGTCGCGGCTGTGGTTGCCGCCGCCGCCGCGGCGCCGGCGTCGGTCGTGGGAAGGAACGGGAAAAGGCTGCCGATCAGGGCGACGACGGCGCCCACGGCGACCGGCCGCAGGGGCAGGCGGGAAGGACGAGTGCTTCTTTGCACGGTGACCTCGCGAGAATGTGAGCGTTAACAGTCGCGTCATCCGACCATCGGCGGATCGCCGTGTCAAGGGTTGTCGGTGCGGTCGCGCGCGGCTGAAAAAGCGTGGCGCCCCGTGAACCCGGATCGTAGGGTCGCCCCGATATGAACGCCATGATCAAGGAGCGTTCCGCCCGCTAGCGGCGCGGAACGCACACCACCACCCAGCGCGTGCTCCGCGCCGCCGGCTCCCGCCGGGCGGCGCGTTCGTGCTGCCCGGATTCCTGTCAGTCGACGAATCCTGGAGCACGCCATGACGCGCAACCGATCTACCCGTTCCTCCGCCCGCACGGCCCCGGACACCCGACGCCCGGGGGGCTCCGGCCCGCGGGGCGACGCCGGGCAACCGGACGACCACCCCGGCGGCGCCCATGAGCTCGGGCAGAACCTCCTGGTCGACACGCAGGTGATCGACCGCGTGGTCGCCCTGGTCCCCCGCGCCGACCGGCCCGTCGTCGAGTGGGCCGCCGGACGCGGTGCGCTGACCCTGCCCCTGGCCCGGCTCGGCCGGCCCGTCGAGGCGGTCGAGATCGACCCGCGCTCGGTCGCCCGGCTGGGCCGGATCGCGCCGGACAACGTCACCGTGACGCGGGACGACATCCTGCGTCACGCACCGCCGTCGGGCGGCTACGACCTGGTGTGCAACGTGCCGTTCCACCTGACCACGCCGGTGCTGCGGCGCCTGTTCACGCTGCCGGGCTGGGAGCGGTCCGTGCTGATCACGCAGTGGGAGGTGGCGCGCAAGCGCGCCGCCGTCGGCGGCACCACCCTGCTGACGGCGCAGTGGTGGCCGTGGTTCACCTTCCGCCTGGACCGGCGTGTCCCCGCCGCGGCGTTCCGCCCCCGCCCGAGCGTCGACGCCGGGCTGCTCGTGGTCGACCGGCGGCCCCAGCCGCTCGTGCCCGTGGCCGATCTCCCCCGGTACCAGCGGTTCGCCGCCGGTGTGTTCAACGGGCCCGGCCGCGGCGTCCGCGACGTGCTGACCAGGCTGGGCGCAGGGCCGGGCGACGTGCGGCGCTGGGCCCGTGAGCACGGCGTCGGGCCGAACGCGCTGCCCCGGGACCTGGACGCGAGCGCCTGGGTGGGCGCGTACGCCCTGGGCGCCCGACGGCGGTCGCGATGAGCGGCCGAGGGCGGTCGCGGTGGGCGCTCGTGAGGAGAGCCATCACGTGATGCCCCGCGGTTCGCCATGAGTCCGGCATGACGATGCGGTCGAATAGGGCACATGTCGTCGAACGCAGCGCCGCCGCAGAGTCCGCCCCGCCGTCCCCGTCGTCGCTGGATCGGCGGTCTGTTGTCGGTGCTGATCGTGCTGGCCGTGCTCGGTGTGGTCGGCGAGGTGCTGCTGCGCGGCGTCATCGACGACCGCATCGCGGCCGCCGAGGCGGACCTGCCCGCCGGTGTCACCGTCGAGCGCGACGACACGCTCGCGCTCGTGCAGGTGGCGACCGGGCGGGCCACGCTGCGCGCGGAGGCCTCGCCCGAGGCCCTGACCGAGCTGGCCCGCTCGGCCACGGAGCTGCCGGAGCTGCAGGTCACGCCGCAGTCCGGCAACCTGGTCGCGCAGATCCCGTTGTCCATCGCGGGCAGCGAGCAGAACGTGGACGTGCTGCTCTCCGTGGCCGCCGAGAACGGCAAGGCGGTGCTCCGCGCTGACTCCGTCGAGTTCGCGGGCATCTCCCTGCCGCTGGACACCGTGGCCGAGCAGCTCGGCAACGAGCAGCTCAACCAGCTCGTCGAAGGCGTGGCGTTCCCCGAGGAGGCCAGCGAGGTGACGATCTCGTCGGTGCGCACGACCGATGCCGGTCTGGTGCTGGGCGCGGAGGTCAAGATCTGGTGATGAGCGACGGGAGCGGTCGCAGAGCGTTGTTGGTGGTCGTCGCCGTGCTCGGCGCGGTTCCCGTGCTGAGCGGTCTCCTCGGGATCGTGGTCGGGCCGGAGGCGCTGCCGGGCGGCGGACCGGTGAACGCCACGATCGACAGCGAGTACCGGTTCACCAACACGTTCTGGCTCGCCGCCGGGCTGCTCATCTGGTGGAGCCTGCGCCGGCCCGACGAGCGCGCCGCCGTCACGCGCGTGATCCTCGCGATCGCGGCCCTGGGCAGCATCCCCCGGCTCGTCTCGGTCGCCACGACCGGCTGGCCGAACCCCGTGTTCATCGGGGCGCTAGTCCTGGAGCTGGTGGTGGTGCCGCTGGTCATCTGGTGGCACGTCCGCACGTTCGGCCGCGCGCCGACCACCTGACCGGCGCCCCTGGCCAGGAAAGACGTCGCCAGGCGTCCGGCCGGCGTGCCATCCTCCGGGCATGCCCCCGACGATCGTCTTCCCACGTCGCCTGACGGCGTCCGCGCAGCGGGTCCGGGACGCCGCCGACCGGCGGGGTCTGACCACGACGTCGCTGCCCACCTCTGACGTTCCCGGAGACCTGACCGCCGACCACCTGCACGCCGGTCCGACGTTCGCCGACGCAGTCGCACCAGGCCTCGGGATCACGCTTCTCGAAGCACCCGCGACGTGGCTCGCCGACCTCCCTCGCGAGTACGTGGGCCGCACCGTCACCGCGATGCCCGTCGCCGAGGCGTGGCGGCTGCGCAGCCCGGCCTTCGTCAAGTCGCCCAACGACAAGAGCATGCGCGCCATGATCTACACCGACGGCACGCGCCTGCCCGGCGCGGACGCAGTCGACGGCGGGACCACGGTCCTGGTGAGCGAGATCGTCACCTTCTCGGCGGAGTACCGCTTCCACCTGCTCGACGGCGCGGTACGCGCCTCCAGCCAGTACGCCGCCGACGGCGCGCTCCACGTGGGCCCCGTCCCCGACGTCGTCCTTGGCCGCGCCGGTGCGATGCTCGCCGACCTCGCCGCGACCCTGCCGTCCGCGATCGTGGTCGACCTGGGCGACATCGACGACGGTCTCGTGGTGGTCGAGGCGAACGCGGCCTGGGCGAGCGGTACCTACGCCGCCGACCCCGACCGCGTCCTCGACGTCGTGCTGCGCGCGGCAGGCCCGGCCGACGCCGTCCGCGCCGACGACCGACGCTTCGTGCGAGGCCTCGTATGAGCCGGCTCTCCGGCCACACCTGGCGCACCACGATCAGGACGACGACCCTCGACGGGCGGTCGTACCGCGTGGTCCGGCCGAGCAAGCCGGTCTCGACCGCCTCCCTTCACGAGAACGCCCTCGGTCCGCAGCTGAGCGTCCACCAGGACGCCGCTCGCGATCTCGTCGCCGCGTGGTGGCTCGCGGCGCGTTCCCCGCACTCGCTCATCCACCTTCCCTTGCGCACCTCGGGCCATGTCGACGGCGAGACCGGCGCGCGTCCACTGGACCTCGTGCTGCTCCACCACAGCCTGGGGTTCCGCCCGGCCGACTGGAAGACGATCCGCGCACGCACTGGCACGGGCGGTTCCGCGCACACGGTCGAGCTGCCGGAGCAGCTGTTTCCGACACTCACCCGGGAGCACTACGACGCGGCGCACCACCGCGAGCACCTCGACGACCTGCACTGGACCATCGCCGCGGACACCCTGTTCGTCACCGGGAGCCGCGCCGCTTTCGAGCTGGACGGCCCCCAGCTGAGAGACCTCGTCGAGAAGAGCCCAGCGTTCCTCGCGACCCGACCGGACGGACACCGCTGCGCCGAGCTCTCACTCGGCACGTGGCGCTTCCAGCGCCGCAACCGCAACCCGTTCACCTACCTGCACGTCCAGCTCTGCGAGACGCACCGCTGAGGGTCGCGGCCGGTCCGTGGGGGTCAGCCGCGCGACGGCCCCTGCGCCTTCCACCAGGTGTTGTCGACCGGGAGCCGCTCGAGCCGCTCCAACCTCGCCCGGGCATGCTCGACGAAGGCAGCCGGCAACCGCACGTGATGTTCCTGCACGTAGTGCGCCAAGCCTTCGGGCCACACGTACACCCCGTCGGTGTACTCGACGGATCCGACGCGTTCACCGCAGAACCGGCACTCCGACAGCCCCATGTAGGCCCGCACCGCGGTCCCAGCGGAGAGGTAGTAGTGGACCTCGCTGCGTTCGTCCTCGTCCCACTCGGGGTCGACGAAGTCCCGCGGGTCAGGCCAACCGGGACTCGTGTGCGGCCCGTCCCAGTACCCGATCAGGATCAGTACCGACGGTCCAGGCTCTCGTTCCAGGCTCACACCGGGGATGGTTCCATGTCCCGGCGACCTCGGGGAGCACTGTCGCGCCCCGACTGTGTTGCTGTGCGTAGACGTTGTCTACACACAGCAACGGACCTCCAGCGGGTGGTGTCTCCCCCGCAGGTCGCCCGGCTCCCGAGCCACAGCCTCACACAAGGCAGGCGGGACCTGTGCCCGGGTAACGTGCCCGGCATGCCTTCCGACGACGTCACCGCGTTCGAGTTCTGCCAGGTCATGACGACGGTCTCGACCCGGGCCGACGCCGATCGACTCGCCCGGTCCGCCGTCGAAGGTCGGCTGGCGCCGTGCGCTCAGGTGGAGGGCCCGATCACGAGCACGTTCTGGTGGGACGGCGCCGTCCAGGTCGAGGAGGAGTGGCGCGTCGTCCTCAAGACGCCGTCGGACCGCTACGAAGCCCTCGCCCGGCACATCCGCGAGCAGCACTCCTACGACGTGCCGGAGATCATCAGCCTGCCGATCCTGGCCGGCACCCCGGACTACCTCGCCTGGATGCGCGCCGAGACCCGCGCGAGCTGAGACCCGTGCCGGCAGAGCGGCGTCAGCTCAGGACCAGGCTCGCGACCTTGCCGCCTCGCAGGTCGAACTTGAACGGCCCGGTCCCGTTGAACCTGTTGCTCGTCACCTTGATCGTGACGGTGTAGGCGTCCGGACCGTCACCGGGCTCCACGGAGACCAGGTCGAAGTGGCTCTTCATGCCGATGTTGTCGGTCTCGTTCCAGCTCCGGACGCCGTCCGGGCCGTGGAACTCGCGCCCCCAGTCGTTCAGGTAGGCGTCGTCGGTGAACGTCGCGACGAAGCGCTCGGTGTCGCCGGCGTTGGTGGCGTCGATGAACTCCTGGATCGCGGCGGGCAGGTCGGGAGCAGCCATGAGGTACCTCCTGGGCGTTCGATTGCCCCGACCATACGCAGGGCCCGGCGCCTTGTGCAGGACCTGCCGGTCCCCCCTCCCGCGCACGCGGCCCGGCCTTAACCGTTTCACCCCGTGGCCCCGGCGGCCCGCCCTCCGGACAGTGGTCCTGCACGCGCCGTGGCGGGCCCCGCCAGGCGCACCGTCCGAGCACCTGGAGGAACCCATGTCCGTCCGTGCACGCACACGCAGCCTGACGCTGGCCGTCGCCCTGGCCCTCGTCGCGCCCTTCGCGATGGTCGCCGTCGTCGCGGGAGACACGGTCACGGCCGCCCCCGCCGCCGCCCACGGCTCCGTGACCGACCCGCCCACCCGGAACTACGGCTGCTTCGAGCGCTGGGGCAGCGACCACCTCAACCCCGAGATGGCCGACCTGGACCCCATGTGCTGGGGCGCCTGGCAGGCCGACCCCAACGCCATGTGGAACTGGAACGGCCTGTACCGGGAGAACGTCGGCGGCAACCACGAGGCCTTCGTCCCGGACGGGCAGCTCTGCTCGGGCGGCCGCACCCAGTCACCGCGCTACGACTACCTCGACACCCCCGGCGAGTGGGTGGCCAAGGACGTGCCGCAGCAGTTCCACCTGACGCTCACCGACCAGGCGCAGCACGGCGCCGACTACCTGCGCATCTACGTCTCGCGGGCCGGCTTCGACCCGACGACGGAGGCGCTCGGCTGGGACGACCTCGACCTGGTCCAGGAGACCGGCTCCTACCCCGCGCAGGGCAGCTACGAGACCGACGTCGACCTGACCGGGTACAGCGGCCGCGCCGTCCTGTACACGATCTGGCAGGCCTCCCACCTCGACCAGCCGTACTACCTGTGCTCGGACATCAACATCACCGGCTGACCCACCCCGTGAGTGCGGGATCTTCGCCCCGGCAGGCACGCCGTCGGGGCGAAGATCCCGCACTCACGCGCGAGGCAAGCGACGGCAAAGCATCGATATGATCGATACCTGAGACAGATCTTGTCTCACAGTGCCCGCCCGCGTAATCTGCACGAGTCGAGCCGACGGCCCGGCACGGAACACGCAGCCGCGCGGCCACGAGGTCGCCACACGCAGGGAGGACGTCTTGAGCACCGTGCGCTCCGCACTCCCCACCCGTATCGCCCCGGTCGCCGCGCGCTCGATGTGCGAGACCGGCTGCTGCCCCCGAGGCTGTCTGTAGAGCGACCGCACGCACCTGACCACGCCGGCCCCGCCGCGTGGCCGGGTAGCCAGCGGGACGCTCCGGCCCCGACACCATCCCCAGACGCTCGACGCCGGCCCCGAGGCGCGCACCCGCACGACCGGGGCGCCGACGTCGGGCAGCGTACGAACCCAGCCAGACCCCGCCACCCAGCGAAGGAAGAACAATGGCCCGCATCTACGACGACGCGACCAAGCTCATCGGTAACACGCCCCTCGTCAAGCTCAACCGCCTGACCGAAGGCCTCGAGGCGACGGTTCTCGGCAAGCTCGAGTTCTACAACCCCGCCAACTCCGTGAAGGACCGCATCGGCGTGTCCATCATCAATGCCGCCGAGGAGTCGGGTGAGCTCAAGGAGGGCGGCACGATCGTCGAGGGCACCTCGGGCAACACGGGCATCGCCCTGGCCTGGGTGGGCGCGGCCCGCGGTTACAAGGTGGTCCTGGCGATGCCGGAGACCATGTCCAAGGAGCGGCGTGCGCTGCTGCGTGCCTACGGCGCCGAGCTGGTGCTCACGCCGGGGGCGGAGGGCATGAAGGGCGCCGTCGCCGCCGCCGAGAAGATCGCGCAGGAGCGCCCGGGCGCCGTGCTGGCCCGCCAGTTCGCCAACGCCGCCAACCCGGCGATCCACCGCGCCACGACCGCCGAGGAGATCTGGGCGGACACCGACGGCGAGGTCGACATCCTCGTGGCCGGTATCGGCACGGGCGGCACCATCACCGGCGTCGGCCAGGTGCTCAAGGAGCGCAAGCCCGGGGTCAAGGTCATCGCGGTCGAGCCCGAGGAGTCCCCGATCCTGAACGGCGGGCAGCCCGGCCCGCACAAGATCCAGGGCATCGGCGCCAACTTCGTGCCCGACATCCTGGACCGCGAGGTCTACGACGAGGTCATCGACGTCAACCTCGCCACCGCGATCGACGCCGCGCGTCGCGCCGCGAAGGAGGAGGGCCTGCTGGTCGGCACCTCGTCCGGCGCCGCGCTCTCGGCGGCCCTCGAGGTCGCGAAGCGCCCGGAGAACGCCGGCAAGACGATCGTCGTGATCATCCCCGACTTCGGCGAGCGCTACCTGTCGACGCCGCTTTTCGAGGGTCTGGTCGACTGATGGCGAAGGGGCGCGGGCTGCTCGGGGTCCTGTCCGAGGACCTCGACGCCGCGCGCGCCCACGACCCGGCCGCGCGGTCCCGCCTGGAGGTCGCGCTCGCCTACCCGGGCGTGCACGCCCTCTGGGCGCACCGCGCGGCGCACCGCCTGTGGCGGGTCCCGGCGCTGCGGCTGCCCGCGCGGCTGGTCTCCCAGTTCGCGCGGGCCGCGACGGGGATCGAGATCCACCCGGGTGCCCGGCTGGGCCGGCGGATGTTCATCGACCACGGCATGGGCGTGGTGATCGGCGAGACCGCGGTGGTGGGCGACGACGTCATGCTCTACCACGGCGTCACGCTGGGCGGCCGGTCGCTGAACCGCGGCAAACGGCACCCGACGCTCGGCGACCGCGTGACCGTCGGGGCCGGCGCCAAGGTGCTGGGCCCCGTGTGGATCGGCGACGACGCGCAGATCGGCGCCAACGCCGTCGTCGTCAAGGACGTGCCCGCCGGGGCTGTCGCGGTGGGCATCCCCGCGCGGGTCCGGGTGCCGAAGGCGCCCGTCACGGAGCGCTCCCGCAACGAGGACCCGTCGGAGCTCATCGAGTACTCGATCTGAACTCTGCGGACGGCAGACGCCGGGCGCCGGGTGGTCGGCAGAAGGTCAGGTGATCGGCAGCCCGGGCTGCCGATCACCTGACGTTCTGCCGATCATCCGGGCCGACGACGGCGGCAGCTCCGCCCGCCGGTCAGCGCAGCCGGTCCGCGTGCTGCTGCGCCAGGCTCGGCGGGGCCGTCGCCAGCCAGGCGTCGACCAGGGCCTCGCGCAGCCCGGGCTCGCCGATGACGTCGAGCTGGATCAGCATCCCGGGGAAGCCGTCGAAGTGCGCGATGGTGAAGAAGCCCGCGCGGCCCTCGCCGAGGATCGCCTCCTTCTCCCCCAGGTCCTCGACCCGGACGCCGAGGATCGGGCCCTGGGGCACCGGATCGTCGCCGAACCGCTTGAGGTCGGCCTTGGTGAACGGGCGCTCCCACGCGAACGCCTTGGGCCCGACGGACCAGGCGCGGTGGCGGTAGCTCGTGCCCTCGGCGGTCTCGGGGAGCGCGAGGGCGAGCCGGGCGACGTCGTCGTAGGTGGCCACGAAACCCACCGTAACCACAGAGCCACGGGACCGGTAGGGTGTGAGGCAGTACCTGGGACGCGCCGTCCCAGGTAAGCCGTTCCCACGACGAGGTGAACCCCATGCGCATCGGATTCCAGACCGGTTACTGGTCCCGCAGGCCCCCGAAGGGCATCCAGCAGTTCATCGTGGCCGCCGACAAGCTGGGCCTCGACTCGGTCTGGACCGCGGAGGCCTACGGGTCCGACGCCTTCTCGCCCCTGGCCTGGTGGGGCTCCCGCACCAAGAACGTGCGCCTGGGCACCGGCATCGCGCAGCTCTCCGCCCGCACGCCGACGGCGACCGCCATGCAGGCCCTCACGATGGACCACCTGTCGAAGGGGCGCTTCGTGCTGGGGCTCGGCGCCTCGGGCCCGCAGGTCGTCGAGGGCTGGTACGGGCAGCCGTACAAGCGGCCGCTGGCCCGCACGCGCGAGTACGTGGACATCGTGCGGCAGGTGATGCGCCGCGAGGCGCCCGTGACCCACGACGGCTCGTTCTACCAGCTCCCGCTGCCGGCCGAGGCGCCCGGTGCGATGGGCCTTGGCAAGGCGCTCAAGCCGACCGTGCACCCGTTCCGGCCGGAGATCCCGATCGTGCTGGCCGCGCAGGGTCCCAAGAACGTGGCCCTGGCCGCCGAGATCGCGGACGGCTGGATGGCCGGCTTCTACGCGCCCCGGATGGACGACGAGTTCCGCGCGCTGCTCGCCGAGGGCTTCGACGTCCGCTCCGAGGAGCGTTCGGCGGCGGACCGGTTCGAGGTGTGCGCCACGGTCCCCGTCGTCGTGCGGGACGACGTCGAGGCCGCCGCCGACGTGATCCGCCCCCACATCGCCCTGTACGCGGGCGGGATGGGCGCCAAGGAGGCGAACTTCCACAAGCAGTCGCTCGACCGGCTCGGGTACAAGGAGCCGCTCGACAAGGTGCAGGAGCTGTACCTCGCGGGGCGCAAGGAGGAGGCCGCCGCGGCCGTGCCGACGCAGCTCGTCGAGGAGATCGCGCTGGTCGGGCCGGCCGAGAAGATCCGCCGCGAGCTGCCGACCTGGGAGAAGACCGCGATCACGACCCTGCTCGTGCAGGGCGACCCGGCGTCGATGCTGGCGCTGCTGGCCGCGACGCAGGACATGTCCCTGGCCGGCCGCGCCCGCTCGACGGCGGGCAGCCTCCTCGCCAAGGTCGCCCCGTCCAAGGTCTGACCCGCTCTCCACGACCTGCCTCGTTGAGTGCTGAGTATTCGCCCTTCCGGCCCGCGGAAAAGGGCGAATACCCAGCACTCAACGAGGCCGGTGGGTGTCGTCCTCCGGGAACCAGACCGCTCGTCTGAGGTGGACGCGGCGGCCGTCCTTGGTGAGCGGGCAGCCCTCTGCGCGCAGGGCGTCCAGGGCCTCGGTCAGGTGGTGCTGCGGCGGCGAGCCCGCCGCGTTGACCACGCGCCACCAGGGCACACGGTCGCCGTCCGACGGCGGTTCGGCGGCGCCGGTGCCGGCTGCGGGCGCGCCTGCTGCGGGCGCGCGAGCCCCGGCCTCGGCGCCGTCCGCCCGCCCTGCCGCGGGCGCGCCGCCGTCGTCCTCCCCCGGCTCGTCCGGGACCAGGTGTGCGTACCTGCTCCCCGACCCCGCCAGGACGCTGCCGACCTGGCGCGGGCCGCCCCGGCCGAGCTCCTCGCCGACGATCTCCGCGATCAGCCCGTACGTCATCGCGCGGCCGGACGGGATGCGCCGGACGACGTCGAGGACGGCGGCGGCATACTCCTCGACGTCGGTGAGCGGCGGTACGGCCGACGACTGGTTCACGGGAGCGATCGTAGACGCGGTAGGAGCTGACTTCGGTTCAGCAGGCCGGGGACGACCACTTCCGCCGCACGGACGGTCGCCCCCGGCCTGCTGAGTGCCCGCTCAGTCCCGCTCCAGCCCACCGATTTCCGGTTGCGACCGGATGCGACGATCGACGCATGGCACTCCCCCCGATCGCCCTGCCGGCCGGATACCGCTGGCGCACGCTGACCGCCGACGACCAGCGCCTCGTGACCGAGCTGGACACCTGGGCCTTCCCCACGGGCCACGCGCACGACGACCTCGACGCCACCCCGTCCCCCCTGACCTGGGAGCGTGCCGTGGGGGTCGAGGCGGACGGCGCCGAGGGCCTCGTCGCGATGCACGCGTCCTACCCGTTCGGGCACTTCCCCGTGCCGGGCGCCGAGCTGCCGACGGCGGGCCTGACCTGGGTGGGCGTGCACCCGCAGCACCGTCGCCGCGGCCTGCTGTCGGCGATGATCGACCTGCACCTGGCGCGTTCCGTCGAGCGGGGCGAGCCGCTGAGCGCCCTGTTCGCCGCGGAGGCCGCGATCTACGGCCGGTTCGGCTACGGCCACGCGGCCGACGACCTGCGCCTCGACATCCCGCGCGGCGCGGCCCTGCGCGACGTGCCGGGCGCGGAGCGGCACACCCTCCGCGTCGAGGTCGCCTCGCGCGAGAAGCACGGCGCGCTGGTCGACAGGCTGCACCGTGCGGCGGGAGCGGCCCCGGCGGGCGTCCCGGGCCTCAACCGGCCCGGCTGGGTCACGCGCGAGACCGAGGAGCTGCAGGCCGTCCTCTGGGACGACGCCCCCATCCATCGCGGCGGACGCGAGTCGCGCCGCATCATGATCGTCGAGCTCGACGGCGAGCCCCGCGGCTACGTGACGTTCCGCCGCAACCTCAGTTGGGAGCCCACCGGCCCGCGCGGCCAGGTCAGCGCGGGCGAGGTCGTGGCGCTCGACGCCGCGGCGGCGCGCGCCCTGTGGGGCGCGCTGCTCGACCTCGACCTGTCGAACGAGGTCAGCCCGTTCATCCTGCCGGTCGACGACGTGATCACGCAGCTCCTCGTGAACCTGCGCGCCGCCGCGCCGCGCACCCCGGACAACCTGTGGGTACGCCTGGTCGACGTGCCCGCGGCCCTCGCGGGCCGGCAGTACGCCGCCGACGTCGACGTCACGCTCGCCGTGACCGACTCCCGCCTGCCCGCGAACGCCGGGGTCTACCGGCTGCGGGCCGAGGCCTTCGGTCCGGCGTCGGTGGAGCGGGTCGACCCGGAGTTCGAGGCGCCCGACCTGTCGCTCGACGTGCGCGAGCTGGGCGCCGCCTACCTGGGCGGGAAGTCGCTCGCGACGCTCGCCGCGGCGGGCCTGGTCACCGTGCACTCCCGCCCGGGGCAGCAGCCGGGCGCGCTGGCCCGGGCGAGCGCGGCGTTCGGCTGGCCGGTCGCGCCGGGTTCGTCCTGGGTGTTCTGATCCTGCGCCTGGCCGACGGCGGCCGTCAGGTCTGGCAGACGCCGCACCAGAACAGGTTTCGGCCCGCCAGCCCCTTGACCAGCACCGGCGTCCCGCACACCCGGCAGGGCAGCCCGTCCCGGTGGTACACGTAGAACGCCTGGTCGGAGGGCACGGCGCCCGGCGAGCCGTCGGTGTTCTGCCGGGTCCGGCCGCGGCCGACGTCGGGCACCGGCCCGGCGTCGTCCGCCCCGACCCTTCCCGCGCCCCGGTCCTCCGGCCGTGTCGTGACGATCGCGCCGTGCTCCGCGCCGTCGCGCATGAGCACCACGAGGTCGTCCCACATCGCGCGGACGGTCGCCGCGGGCACGTCGCGACCCGGGCGCAGCGGGTCCACGCCCGCGCGGAACAGCGCCTCGGCGCGGTAGATGTTGCCGACGCCCGCGACCACGGCCTGGTCCATGAGCTGCTGACCGATGGTCACGCGCGACCGGCCGACGCGGGCCACGAAGTCGGCGGGGTCGCCGTCGTCCCGGATCGGGTCGGGGCCCAGGCGTGCCTCGACGGCCCTCTTCTCGTCGGCCGTGATCACCTCGCACGCCGTCGGGCCGGTGAGGTCGGCGACGGCGTGCGCGCCGAGCAGGCGTACGCGCACCTGCCCGCGCGGCTCGGGCACCTCCCACGTGTCAGACGCACAGGTCCCCCCGGGGACCTGTACGTCTGACACGTCCGGGGTGGCGGACGCCGCGGCCGGGGCGTCCGACGACGACGGCACCGAGTCCCGCTCGCCGATCCGACGCCGGGGTGCGCCGATCGCGTGCGCGACCTCGGGCGCGTCCGGGGCGCCGGCGAACGTCCACGCGCCGTACAGCCCGAGGTGCGTGCGCAGCCACAACGTGTCAGACGCACAGGTCACTCCGGGGACCTGTGCGTCTGACACGTCCGCGGGCACGAAGCCCAGGAAGAGCTGCTTGCCCCAGGCCTCGCTCGCCACGAGACGGCGGCCGTCGAGCACGCCGGCGCCGTCGGCGAACCGGCCCTGCGGGCTGCTCACCCGCAGCACCTGCCCGGCGTACAGTGCCTCGAACGTCCGCGCGAGCCGGTGGACGGTGTGACCCTCAGGCACGCTTGCTCTCGTAGTCGGCGAGCTGGTCGATGCGGCGCTGGTGCCGGGCGTCGCCGCTGAACGGCTCGGCCACGAAGGCCTCGACGAACGACGTCGCCTCCTCGACCGTGTGCATGCGCCCGCCGACCGCGATCACGTTCGCGTCGTTGTGCTGCCGGCCGAGCTTCGCCGTCTCCAGCGACCAGGCCAGCACGGCCCGGACGCCGGAGACCTTGTTCGCGGCGATCTGCTCGCCGTTGCCCGAGCCGCCGATCACGATGCCGAGCGAGCCCGGCTCCGTGACGACGGCTTCACCGGCGGAGATGCAGAAGGACGGGTAGTCGTCCTGGGGGTCGAGCTCGTGGGCACCGTGGTCGACGACCTCGTGCCCGGCCGCGGTGAGATGGCCCACCAGGTGCTGCTTGAGGTCGTACCCGGCGTGGTCGGCGGCGATGTGGAGACGCATGGCCCCATCTTCCCTCATCCGCGTTCAGCGGACCGCCGCACACCACGAACCGGTACGCGGGCCGAGGACTAGGACGCGGCGAGCGTGAACGTGCTGCTCACCTCGGCGCCGTCGGGGTGCACGGTGAGCGATCCGCTCTCGGCGTCGACGGCGAGGGTCCCCGCATCGTTGCTGATCGACACCTGCTCGGGGCTGTCGAGCGTGGCCACGCTGAACACCTGGCTCGCGTCGGCGGGGTCGCAGGAGCCGAGCGACGGGTCGGCGCCGTCCGCCAGCGTCAGGCACGACGGCTCGCCGTCGGTCAGCGCGACGGTCGTGAGCTGGTACTGGTCGCCGCCGTCCTCCACGGGGCCGATGATCCACTGCGCGGGCACGTCGTTGGCGGCGGGATCCTCGACCAGCGCCACGCCGCCCTCGACGGTGGGCGCGAGGTAGGTGCCGGCGTACGACTCGATCTCCAGCTCCTGGCTGCCGTCGAGCAGCGTGCCGCCCGCCGCGCCCTCGGTGGGCTCGGACGTGGCGGCCGTGTCCTCCTCGGTCGGCTCCGACGTGGGTGCCGTCGTCTCCGACGTCGGGGACGACGAGGAGGTGCTGTCTCCGTCCGCGGCGGGCGAACAGCCTGCGAGAGCCAGGGCCACGCCGAGGAGAGAGATGGGCAGAAGGGCTCGGGACGTTGTACGCATCGGGTGAGTACATCACAGCGCCACGGGACGTTCGGGCAGGTCACCGGTGTGGGGCCGTCACGTTGCGTACGCTGGCGCAATGACGACCGACGCCACAGGACTCACGTCGGGGATCGACCTCGACGCCCTCGACCCCGCCACCCGCCCGCAGGACGACCTGTACCGCCACGTCAACGGGAAGTGGATCGACAGCCACGAGATCCCCGCCGACCGCGCGATGGACGGCGCCTTCCGCGCCCTGTACGACCAGGCGGAGGTGCACGTCCGCGAGATCATCCAGGACGCGCCCACCGGCTCCACGATCGGCGACCTGTACGCGAGCTTCATGGACACGGAGCGCATCGCCGAGCTCGGCACCGCGCCCTTGGACGAGGACCTCGCCCTGGTCAAGGACGCCGGCGACATCGCGGCCCTGACCCGCGCGCTGGGCACGCTGCAGCGCACGGGCGGCGCGGCCGGCGTCCGCTTCTGGGTGGACAACGACGCCAAGGACCCGGAGAAGTACGTCGTCTACCTGCGGCAGTCCGGCCTCGGCCTGCCCGACGAGGCGTACTACCGCGAGGAGCAGTACGCCGCGCTGCGGGAGAAGTACGTGCCGCACATCGCGCGGATGCTCGCGTTCGCGCCGGTCCTCGAGGCGTGGGGCGTCACGGCCGACGACGCCGCCCAGCGCGTGTACGACGTCGAGAAGCAGCTCGCCGGCCACCACTGGGACGTGGTGCGCGACCGCGACGCGACGCTCACCTACAACCCGATGACGCTGGCCGACCTGGTCGCGTCCGCGCCCGGCTTCGACTGGGCCGCCTGGGCCGAGGCGCTGGGCGTGCCGGCCGGCGCGTTCGACGACATCGTGGTGCGCGAGCCCGGCTTCGCGACCGGCTTCGCCGCGCTGTGGAGCGAGCTGCCGCTGCTCGACTGGCAGCTCTGGATCACGTACCACGTGGTCAGCGCCCGGGCGCCGTACCTCACCGACGAGATCGTCGAGGCCAACTTCGACTTCTACGGCCGCACCCTGACCGGTGCGCAGGAGGTCCGCGAGCGCTGGAAGCGCGGGGTGGCCCTCGTGGAGGGCGCGCTCGGCGAGGTCGTGGGCGCGGAGTACGTGGCGCGGCACTTCCCGCCGTCGAACAAGGAGCGGATGGACCGCCTCGTGGAGGCGCTGGTCGCGGCGTACCGCGAGTCGATCCAGGGCCTCGACTGGATGACGGACGAGACCAAGGCCAAGGCGCTGACCAAGCTGGAGAAGTTCACGCCGAAGGTGGGCTACCCGGTGCGCTGGCGCGACTACTCGGGCCTCGTCGTGGACGCGGCCGACGTGGTGGGCAACGTGCGCCGGTCCAACGCGTTCGACCAGGACTACGAGCTCGCCAAGATCGGCAAGCCGCTGGACCGGGACGAGTGGTTCATGACGCCGCAGACCGTCAACGCCTACTACAACCCGGGCATGAACGAGATCGTGTTCCCCGCGGCGATCCTGCAGCCCCCGTTCTTCGACCCCGAGGCCGACGACGCCGTGAACTTCGGCGGGATCGGCGGCGTCATCGGGCACGAGATCGGTCACGGGTTCGACGACCAGGGCTCGAAGTACGACGGCGACGGCCGCCTCGAGGACTGGTGGACCGACAGCGACCGCACCGAGTTCGAGAAGCGGACGAGCGCCCTGATCGCGCAGTACGACGCGTTCCGGCCGGCGCAGCTCGCGGGTTCGGAAGCCGGGGCCGAGGTGCCGGAGGGCTCGGAGGCCGCGACCAACGGCCACGTCAACGGCAGCCTCACGATCGGCGAGAACATCGGCGACCTGGGCGGGCTCTCGATCGCGATCAAGGCCTACCGGATCGCGCTCGGCAAGCCGCTGGAGGAGGCGCCCGTCGTCGACGGCCTCACCGCCCTGGAGCGGATCTTCCTCGGCTGGGCGCAGGTGTGGCAGTCCACGGGCCGCGACGAGGAGGTGCTCCGCCGCCTGGCGACGGACCCGCACTCCCCCAACGAGTTCCGCTGCAACGGCGTGGTGAGCAACGTCGACGAGTTCTACGCGACGTACGACGTGCAGCCGGGCGACGCCCTGTACCTGGCCCCGGAGGCCCGGGTCCGCATCTGGTAGTCGCACCTCTCACCTTCGTGGCCTAAGTTTCTTCGCTTTGAGCTGGCTCAAAGCGAAGAAACTTAGGCCTCGAAGGTGTGTGGGGGGCGAGCCCCTGCGGTCAGGCGTCCTTGGACTGGGCCTTCAGGGCGCGGTCCGTGCCCGCCAGGGCCTCGACGACCAGACGGCGCAGCGCCGGGGCGGCGTCCACGTTCGTCTCCAGCCACGCGGCGGTGGCGTCGCGCAGCTCCGCCGACGCCAGCGGCGCCGGGTAGAAGCCCTCGATGATCTCCTCCGCGATGTGGTAGCTGCGCTCGTCCCACACCTTGAGCACGGCGTCCAGGTACGGCTGCACGACGTCGGCCAGCGGGGCCGGGTCGTTGACGTGCAGGAACCCGAGTCCGGTGTTCCGGATGATCGCGTTCGGCACGTCGGCGGCGTCGACCACCGAGGACAGCGCGGCGAGCTTGCCCTCGACCGTCGGCTTGGCGGCCCGGGCGCGGGCGGCGGACTGGCGGCCCGTCGCCGTGTCGTCGGCGGCCAGCGTGGTGTCGATCTCGGCGTCGCCCGCCGCCCCGTTGAGCACCAGGCCCTCCAGGATCTCCCAGCGCAGGTCGGTGTCGATCTCCAGGCCGTCGAGCGCGACGGTGCCGTCGAGCAGGCCGGACAGCGTCGCGACGTGCGCGGGCGTCGAGGCGACGTGCGCGAAGAACTTCACGAGCTGGAACTGGGTGTCCGAGCCGGCCTCGGCGTCGCCCACGAGCGACCAGAGCGTGTCGCCCACGGTCGCGAGGGTCTCCGCACGGGCCGACGGCGCCACGAACTGCTTGGCGGCCAGCACCATCTGGTTGAGCGTGGTGCGCAGGGTCGTGGACTCGGTCTCGCCGGCGATACCGCCCAGCACGAGCTTCACGTACTCCGACGCCGGCACCTCGCCGTCGCGCACCGCGTCCCAGACCGAGCCCCAGACCAGGGACCGGGCCAGCGGGTCGACGATGTCGCCCAGGTGCTCCAGCGCGACGCGGAGCGAGTCGGCGTCGAGCCGGATCTTCGCGTACGCGAGGTCCGCGTCGTTGAGCAGCACGAGGGCCGGGCGGTCGAGCTCGACGAGCTCCTTGACGTCCGTCCGGCGCCCGTCGACGTCGACCTCGACGAAGCGGGTGCGCACGAGCTCGCCGGCGTCGGACAGGCTGTAGAAGCCGATGCCGAGGCGGTGCGGGCGGATGGTGGGCCACTCGGCGGGCGCCGTCTGCTCGACGACGAACGACATGATGCGGCCGTGGCTGTCCGTCTCGATGACGGGGCGCAGCGTGTTCACGCCGGCGGTCTCCAGCCACAGCTTGGACCAGGCCTTGAGGTCGCGGCCGCTGGTGGCCTCGAGCTCGGTGAGCAGGTCGGGCAGCTCGGTGTTGCCCCACGCGTGCTTGCCGAAGTAGGCGGACACGCCGGCGATGAAGGCGTCCCGGCCCACCCAGGCCACGAGCTGCTTGAGCACCGAGGCGCCCTTGGCGTACGTGATGCCGTCGAAGTTGACCTGGACGTCCTCCAGGTCCTTGATCTCGGCGACGATCGGGTGCGTGGACGGGAGCTGGTCCTGCTTGTAGGCCCAGGACTTCTCCATCGCGGAGAACGTGGTCCAGGCGGCCTCGAACTCCGTGGCCTCGGCCGTGGCGAGCGTGGAGGCGTACTCGGCGAACGACTCGTTGAGCCAGAGGTCGTTCCACCACTTCATGGTGACCAGGTCGCCGAACCACATGTGCGCCAGCTCGTGCAGGATCGTCACGACGCGGCGCTCACGCACGGCCTCGGTCACCTTGGAGCGGAAGACGTACGACTCCGTGAACGTCACGCAGCCCGCGTTCTCCATGGCGCCCATGTTGTACTCGGGCACGAAGAGCTGGTCGTACTTGGTGAACGGGTACGGCACGCCGAACGTGGACTCGTAGAACTCGAAGCCCTGGCGGGTCTTGTCGAAGATGTACTCGGCGTCGAAGTGCGCCGAGAGCGACTTGCGGCAGAACGCGCCGAGCGGGATCTCGCGGCCGTCCGACGACGTCAGCGACGAGCGGACCACCGCGTACGGGCCGGCGACGAGCGCCGTGATGTACGTCGAGATGCGGCCGGTGGGCTCGAACGTCCAGGTCGCGGCCTCGACGTCGCCGTCGGTGGCGTGCCGCGCGGCGGCCGGCTCCGGCGTGGGCTCGTTGCTCACGACCTCCCACGCGGCGGGCGCGGTGACGGTGAACTGGAACGTCGCCTTGAGGTCGGGCTGCTCGAAGCAGGCGAAGACGCGACGCGCGTCCGGCACCTCGAACTGGGTGTAGAGGTACACCTCGCCGTCCACGGGGTCCACGAAGCGGTGCAGGCCCTCGCCGGTGTTCGTGTAGCCGCAGTCGGCGACGACCACGAGCTCGTTGTCCTCGGCCAGCCCGTCCAGGGCGATCCGGGAGTCGGCGAACACGGCGGCGGGGTCGAGCTCGCGGCCGTTCAGCGTCACGGACCGCACGGACGGTGCGACCAGGTCCACGAAGGTCGAGGCACCCTCGGTCGCGGTGAAGCGCAGCGTCGTGGCGGACGCGAAAGTCTCCGGACCGGTGGTCAGGTCCAGCGCGATCTCGTACGACTCGACCGATACGACGCCGGCGCGTTCGACCGCCTCGGCGCGGGTCAGGTTCTCTCCGGGCACGGGCCCTCCACGTCTGTCTGCTCATGGGCGCCCACGGCGCCCCGCGCGTCGGAAAGACGCGCTTTATCGGTTGGCTTCTCGTCCGGTGTGTGAACTACCTGCGACGACTCGTCGATCATCCCACGCAGGAGTAACAGCGAGTAACGCCTTTGTGTACGATCGACCGCGGTCGCCCAGACCGACCGATTTGAGCTGAGGAGTTGCCCGATGTCCGGCACTGTGCCGCCCCCGCCACCGCCACCGGGCGGCAGCCCTGACGAGGAGCCCACCGCTCCCCTCCAGGAGCAGCACCCCGCCACCATGCCCACGCCTGTCCAGCAGGCGCCGGTGCAGCGTGTCTCGGCGGCGACGCGCAAGCCGCCCGCCATCTCGCCGACCAACCAGTTCGCCCAGGCCGTCACCCCCGCCCCCGCGGCACCGGGTGCTCCCCGGGTGCAGTCCGTGCAGCGCGGCGCCGACCAGACGATGCAGCAGCAGTACTACCCCGAGCAGTACCAGCAGCAGGGGTACGCGCAGCAGGGCGGCCAGTACCAGCAGCCCGGCCAGTACCAGCCCGGCGGGCAGCAGTACCAGCAGCAGGGCCAGTACCAGCAGCAGCCCGCGCAGTACCAGCCGCAGGGCTACGACCAGTACGGCCAGCCGGTCTACGCCGGGCAGCCGGGCGGCTACGAGCAGGACCCGCCGCGCAAGAAGCTCAGCCCCGGCTGGATCGCGTTCATCGCCCTCGACGTGCTGCTCGTGATCGCCGCGATCGTCTTCGCCGTGAACCTGCTCGGCTCCCCCGACACCTCCGCCTCGGGCGGCGGTGAGTCCCCGGCCGCCGAGCAGTCGGCCGAGCCGGAGGCCGAGGAGGGCCTGGAGACGGACGGCGGCGCCGGCGTCGAGACGTTCGCCGCGCCGTCGCTCAACATCACCTGCACCATCTCCGCCGACGCCGCGACCTGCGGCATCGCGGAGCTCGACCAGGAGCCGGCCCCCGACGCCTCGTGCGGCGGCGCGTCCGGCTTCGTCGCGAAGGTCGACCCGACCGGCAACGTCACCCAGCCGTGCGTGGGCAAGAAGGACCAGCCCAAGAAGGCCGGCGGCGACGTCGAGATCCTGAAGTACGAGGCCACGAAGAAGGCCCACGGCTTCACGTGCAAGAGCGCGCAGACCGGGATGACCTGCGTGGCCGACGCCACCGGCAGCGGCTTCTCGATCGCCCGGGCGGGCATCGGCTCGGCCTGACCCGCTGGGTCTGCTGCGTCCCGCCGGGTCCTCTGCGGGAGGTGCGCTTCTACCCAGTCATTCGGCCCGGAACTCACGTGAGTTCCGGGCCGAATGACTGGGTAGAAGCGCACCTTGCGTTCGCGGCGTTCGTGCCCGACGGCGGCACGGCGGCACGGCGACCGACCGAGCTACGCCGGCGGCTCCTCGTTCATGACCGTGACCAGGGACCGCAGCCGGGCGTTGCTGAACAGGTCCTCCAGCAACACCACGGTGCCCGCCGAGTCCGCGAGCGGCACCCGCCAGTTCGGGTACTCGGAGTCGGTACCGGGCTGGTTCTGCGCGCGGCGCTCCCCCACGGCGTCGGCCAGCGAGACACCCACCAGCGCGGCGGGAGTGTCCTTGAGGTAGCGGTGCAGGCCCTCGACGAGCTCGCGCTCGGACGGGTCGAACGTCGTCAGGCCGCGGCGGGACAGCACCTCCACGAGCGACTCGCGCTCCTGGCGGGCCCGCGCGCGCAGCACCGTCGCGTCCTCCGTGAGCAGGCCGAGGCGCTCCCGCAGGTCCACGTGCTCCCCCGCGAGGTACCCCGCGGTGGGCGGCAGGTCGTGGGTCGTGACGGTGGCGAGCGCCGCGCTGCGGTAGGCCTCGGGCTCGATCGGCGCGCCGGACTCGTCCCGCTCGAAGAGCAGCACGGACGTGCCGAGGACGCCGCGCTCCGCGAGGTACTCCCGGATCCAGGGCTCGAACGTGCCCAGGTCCTCGCCGACGACGGCGACACCGGCCCGGTGCGCCTCCAGGCACAGGATGCCGATCAGCGCCTCGTGGTCGTACGTGACGTACGCGCCGGCGGACGCGCGCGCCCCGCCCGGGATCCACCAGAGGCGGAACAGCCCGAGGATGTGGTCGATGCGCACGCCGCCGCAGTGCCGCAGCACGCTGCGCAGCAGGTCGCGGTAGGGCGCGTAGCCCGCCTTGGCGAGAGCGCGCGGGTGCCACGGCGGCAGGCCCCAGTTCTGGCCCTGCTGGTTGTACATGTCCGGCGGGGCGCCTACGGAGACACCGCGGGCCAGGACGGCGGCGTCGGACCAGGCGTCGGCGCCCTCCGGGTTCGAGCCGACGGCGAGGTCCTTGAACACCCCCAGCCGCATGCCCGCGTCGAGGCCCGCACGGTGCGCGGCGCGGAGCTGCTCGTCGAGCACCCACTGCAGCCAGCAGTAGAACTGGACGCGGTCGGCCAGGGCGTTGCGCAGGGTCTGCACGCCGGACGAGCCGGGGTCGGAGAGCTCCGCGGGCCAGTCCCGGCCGTCGAGGTGCTCCTTGATGGCGCACCAGGTCGCGAAGTCGACCAGGCCGCGCCCCTGGGCCAGCACGAACTCGTCGAACGCCGTCTGACGAGCCGCCGAGCGCGGCGCGGTCCAGACGACCTCCAGGGCCGCCTTCTTGGCCTCCCAGATGGCGTCCCGGTCGATCGGGCCGGAGTCCTCGGACAGCTCGCGGACGGGCTCGGCGGCCCACTCCACGAGCGAGCGGTCCGCGGCCGAGAGGTACGCCGTCTCCCGGATGTCCTCGACCCGGACGTACAGCGGCGACATGAACCGGCGCGACGTCGGCAGGTACGGGCTCGGGGTCAGCGGCAGCACGGGCTCGGTCGCGTGCAGCGGGTTGATGGCGACGAAGTCGGCGCCGCCGTTGTGCGCCGTCTGCCAGGCGAGGTCGCCCAGGTCGGCGAGGTCGCCCATGCCCCAGGAGTCGCGGGACCGCACCGAGTAGAGCTGGACCATGAAGCCCCAGGCCTGCTTGCGGGCGATCTCCTCACGCAGCTCCAGCCGCGCGGGCGTCACCACCAGGGTGGTCCGCGCGCTCTGCCCGGCCGACTCGGCGTGCAGGGTGTGCCAGCCGAGCGGCAGCGTGTCGGGCAGCGTGAACGTGGCACGGCCCACCTTGCGGCTGTCCACGGTGCGGGGCTCGGTGACGACGTCGGCCTGGCGCAGCTGCACCCGGGTGCCGCGCACGGTGGCGAACGAGCCGGTCGCCGTGGTGGCGCCGGGCGCCGCGACGCGCCAGGGCGTGGCGCTGGCGGGGACGGCGGGCGTCTCGGTCTGCTCGAGCTCGACCCAGGCGGTCACGTCCGCGCCGTCGGCGACGTGCACCGCGACCTGCACCTCGGTGCCCTCACGCGTGACGACGGCGGACGGCAGCATCGCGCGCCACTCGTCGTCCTTCGCGCGCTCCACGCTCGCCGTGACGGCCCCGGGGGTGGACGCCTGGACGCCGAGCGCCTCCAGCACCGCGACGAGCGTCGACGGACTGACCTGTTGGAGGCGCCCGTCGTGGTCGGTGTACTCGCACTGCACGCCGTGGGCTGTCGCCAGCTCGGCCAGCTCTGGCGGCACGGTGGAGCCGTCTCCGGTGGACCCGGGCTTCGGTTCGTCGGTCACAAGGAAAGATCCTGCCATCTACCGACCCGTACCGGGCGCAACCAGGGCCGAAGAGCCCGCGGGAGCTCAGCTGACGCCGGGCGTGTCCCCCGTGACGCCCTCGTCGAACGGCGTGGGCGCCGAGCGGGCGACGATCCCCGCGTCCAGCAGGGCCGCGTGCGCGGCCACCCGCAGCGACCGGGCGACGGCCCACTGCTGGGCAGGGCGCACCTGGGCGTGCAGCGTGAAGGTCAGGCCGCCCTGGTCGACGTCGTCCACACCGCGCACCGACGGCGTCTCCAGGAGGCTGTCGGCGAGCTCGGGGTCGTTCTTGACCCGGTCGACGGCGCGGCCGAGCGCGGCGCGCACCGCGTCGATGTCCGCCCCGAGCGGCACCTGCACGGGGGCGACGGCGCGGCTCCACTCCTGGGTGCGGTTGCCCGCCCGCAGGATCTCGCCGTTGCGGACGTACCAGAGGGTGCCGTCGAAGGCGCGGACCTGGGTCAGGCGCAGGCCCATGGCCTCCACCGTGCCGACGACGCCGGTGCCGAGGTCCACGTTGTCACCCACGCCGAACTGGTCCTCGATGAGCAGGAGGATGCCGGACAGGAAGTCCTTGACCAGGCTCTGCGCGCCGAAACCGATGGCGACACCCACGACACCGGCACCGGCCAGCAGCGGGGCGACGGGCAGGCCGACCGTCTGCATGATCGAGAGCACCATGATGGTGCCGATCACGATGTTGACCGACGAGTTGAGCACCGAGCCGACGGTCCGGGCGCGCTGAGCGCGTCGCTCGGCGGCCCGCGGGTTGACGGCGCCGAAGACGTCGGCCAGAGCCTGCGGCGTCATCAGCACGTTCTTGCGCCGGCGCTTGCGGCCCTGTCCGGGCACGGAGCCCGGCGCGGTCACGGGGATGGTGCCCGTGGTGGTCACGGGGATGGTGCCCGTGGTGGTCACGGGGATGGCGCCCGTGGTGGTCACGGGGATGGCGCCCGTGGTGGTGCCCACGGGGACCGTCTCGACGGAGCGGGGCTTCTGGCCGATCGCGATGCGCTCGGTGAGGGCGGTGATGACGCGCCGCAGCACGGCGATGGCGACCAGGCCGATCACAAGGATCAGGATCACCGTCAGAGGCTTGTCGGCGAACCAGATCCAGAAGTCCTCGGCGTTGTCGAACACGGAGGCGGCAAGAGACTCGAACACGCGCCCAAACCTACTCGGGTGGGCACGCCTGGACCGGACATGTCCGGCCGCGTCCGAAGGACCACTGCGTGACCTTCACAGCCCGTTCGCGCCCCGGTTCCAGGACGGCCGACGGTCGTGAAGCAGATCACGGGCCCGGGAGCGTGCTCCCGGGCCCGCACTCGTCATGCTCTGCGTCTCACGCCCTCGTGATCACACCCTGAGCGTGTCGAGCTCGGCCGCGAGGTTGTCCGCCTCCGGTCCGACGATCACCTGGACCACCCTGCCCGACCGCACCACGCCGAACGCTCCCGACGACTTCAGTCCGGGCTCGTCCACGAGGGACGGGTCACTCACCTCGACCCGTAGCCGGGTGATGCACGGTTCCAGCTCGACGACGTTCGAGGTTCCCCCGAGTGCCGCAAGGATCTGGTCAGCCTTGGTCATGTCTCAACTCCCACCGTGCGTCGCTGCAGGTTTGTCCCCACCCTATCTGTGCTGGCAAGTCTTTCGCCCGGGCAATTGTCGAGTTGCTCACACGAGACCCAGTTTCACCGGACTGTCAGAGGTGGGTGGCAGGATGGCTGCGTGACTCAGGAACCATCCTTCTTCGAGGCCGTCGGCGGCCACGACACGTTCGTGCGCCTGGTCGACGTGTTCTACGACGGCGTCGCCGGCGACCCGGTGCTGCGTCCCATGTACCCCGAGGAGGACCTGGGGCCGGCCAAGGAGCGTCTGACGATGTTCCTGGAGCAGTACTGGGGCGGCCCGGGCACCTACTCCGCCCAGCGCGGCCACCCGCGCCTGCGGATGCGGCACGTGCCGTTCAAGGTGAACCCCGACGCGCGCGACCGCTGGCTCGCCCACATGCGGACCGCCGTCGACTCCCTGGACCTGGCGCCGATCCACGAGTCGCAGCTCTGGGACTACCTGGAGCGCGCGGCGTTCAGCATGATCAACACGTTCGAGGACTGACCCGGCACCAGCCGGACCTGAGCACCGAAGACCTGAGCACCGAAGGAGACGCCCCGCGTGGACGCCACCACCCCTGACCCGACCGCCGGCACCCCGGCTTCCGGCACCCCCGGTGACCGCGCGCCCGACGCGCTCGACCGCCTGCTGGAGGTCCTCGACCTGCGGCACCTGGAGGGCTGGGGTCCGCGCGGCGAGGAGGACGTGCTGCGCGGCGACAGCGTGCCGGGCCCGGCCAACCGTGCCTACGGCGGCCAGGTGCTCGCGCAGGCCATCATCGCCGCGGACCGCACGGTGCCCGAGGGCCGCCAGATCCACTCGCTGCACGGCTACTTCCTGCGGGAGGGCCGGGTCGAGGAGCCCATCGACTTCGCGGTCGAGCGGCTGCGCGACGGGCGCTCGTTCAGCGCGCGGCGCACGCACGCCATCCAGTTCGGCAAGCCGATCCTGTCGATGATCGCGTCCTTCCAGGAGGACCAGCCCGGCTACGAGCACGCCATGCCGATGCCGCACGACGTGCCCCCGCCCGAGGAGGTCGGCTCCTCCCTGGACGAGCTCGCGAACGTGCCCGGCGGCGTCGACGCCCGCGCCCAGTTCTGGGCCGACTCGGCCTTCGAGCTGCGCCACGTGGGCGGGTCGCTCTACCTGCACCCGGACACCGCGGTGGCCGACGGCGGCACGCCGCCCGCGACGCAGCTCGTCTGGATGCGCGCCCGCCGCCCGCTGGGGATCAAGTCGCAGGCCATGCACCGCGCGCTGCTGGCGTTCGCGTGCGACCAGCTCATGCTGGAGCCCGCCATGCGCGCCGCCGGCAAGTCCTGGCAGGACGTCGCCGTGTCGGTGCCCATGGCCAGCCTCGACCACGGCATGTGGTGGCACCGCGACGTCTGGGTGGACGAGTGGATGCTGTTCGTCCAGACCTCGCCGACGGCGCAGGGCGGCCGCGCGCTGGGCACGGCGCAGGTCTACCGGCAGGACGGCGCGCTCGTCGCCTCCGTGGGCCAGGAGGGCATGATCCGGCTGCCGGCGTGACCCCGGGCCGGGGCGAGCCGGGCCGCGTAGGCCCGCGTCTACGCCCCGAGCTCCGCCAGCCGGTCGCGGGCCGCCTGCTCCGCCAGGCGGATGGTCGCGACCTCGGCGGGCGACGCGGCGACGTCCACGCGCTGCTCCAGGGCGCGCACGAACAGGGCCAGCGCCTCGCCGAGGTAGGGCCGGGCCTGGTCGGCGTGCACCTCGAGCGCCTGGTCGTACCGGCACCGCCCCCAGTGCTGCAGGGCGAAGAACTCCAGCCGGCGCGCGTGCTCGATGCTCGCGGCGTGCTCCCCGTAGTAGTGCGCGGCCTCCAGCGTCAGGCCGAACAGCAGGTCGGCCTCCGAGAACCGGTGCCGCCACTGGAGCACGTGCGCCAGCCGCAGCAGCGGGGTCAGGGCGGCCAGGGGTACGTCGGCGGCGTGCGAGTGGGCCGCGGCAGCGTCGTCGTCCGGGCCGCCGGCCAGGTCGACGGCGAGCCAGCCGAGGCGCTCCGCCTCGGCCAGCTCGGCGTCGGGGTCGTCGGCCTCCGGGGCGAGGGCTCGGGTCAGCGGCACGCGGACGGCGAGCGTCGCCGGCTCGTCGCACGCCGGCCCCCGGGCCAGCTCGACGAGATACGCCTGAGCGGCCGGGACGTCGTCGAACACCTCGTGCAGCGTGACCGGGTCAAGGTAGTGCGAGGGCAGATCCACAGTTCCTCCGTGGCCGAAACCAAGGGGGATGAATCTACCAATTCGGACACACCGAAGGCCACTCGACGCCACCACCCCACGTGTCAGACCTACAGGTCCCCCGGGGACCTGTAGGTCTGACACGGGTCAGCCGCGGTGGCGGAAGGTGATCGGGTCCTCCTGGAACGCCTTCCACGCCAGGCGCTCCCCCTCGGTGAGGCGGCGCGGCCGGTCCGTGGCGGCGTCGACGAACACGAGCGTGGTGGTCGCCCGCGCGTAGGGCTTGCCGCCCGACGTCGGGCCCGTCTTCGGCATGCTCGCCGCGCCGTCGTGCACCTCGTAGCAGACCTCGGCGCTGGCCCCGCCGATGCGGCCGAGCCACATCTCCACGCGCACCGGAGTGCGGGTGAACAGCAGCGGGCGCAGGTACTCGATGCGCTGCCCGGCCACGAGCGTGTGCGAGTCGGCGTCCGGACCGGTGGGCACCACCGCCGTCGGCCAGGCCTCGCCCTCGGGCGCCTCGGGGTGCAGCCAGAAGGCGGTGATGCGCGCGTCCTCCAGCAGGCGGAACATCGCGACGTTGTTCACGTGGGCGTAGGCGTCCAGGTCGGACCAGCGCAGCGTGACGGGGACGTGCAGGCGTGTCATGGGCTTATCTTCTCCCGCCGACGGCGCACCGCCCGCGCGCCGTCGGGCAGACCACGCGCCTCAGCTCGCGGCGACCACCGCCGCCGTCCGGCAGCTCGCGAGCCGGGTCAGCTCCTCCCCCACGGGCTCCCGCACCAGCCGGTCGGCGACGGCGCCGACCGACTGCCGCAGCCGGCGTCGTGCCGCGCGCGCCCGGCGCCGCGCGCCCAGCGCGCCGAACACCCGGCAGACCAGGGCGACGAGCAGGCCGAGCACCACCGAGCCGAGCACCATCAGGGTGGGCCACGGGATGGTGAAGGGGTCGACGCCGAGGCCCTCGCCCGAGCCGGACTCCGGCGCCCCGGGGAACACGACGCCGTCGCCCGACCAGACCGGCAGGGTCAGCACCGGCGTCGGCAGCGGCGGGAGCTGCAGGTACGTGAACCCGAACAGCACGAACAGCCACAGCAGGCCCGCCGCGAGCACGGCGACCAGCGCCCACTGCACCACGTTGACCAGCGACCACCACACGGGACGGCGCGCCGCCTCGACGCGCGTCGCGGCCACCGCCTGGTCGAGGGCGTCCGGCAGGGTGTCGATGCCCGCCTGCCCGCGCGAGCGCGCGGCCAGGACCCACGGGTCGGCGACGCCGCGCGTCACGTCCTCGACGTAGCGCCGCACGGCCGACGCCGCGGTGGACCGCACCGCGGGCCGCGCCGTCGGCAAGGACGTGCGCACCAGGTCCTCGCGGCCCGACGGCGCACGGTGCTCCCGGTCCGCCGTCCGCAGCCCGAGCCGCCGCAGCGGGTCCTTGCGCAGCCGCCCGATCCACCGGGTCAGCGGCCAGCCGGTCGCCGCCCGCGCGTCCCGGCGCGCCGAGCCGCGGACGGCCTCGACCACCGTGGGCACGCCCGCGGCGTCCTCCAGCGCGGCCACCAGGTCGCCCCGCGCCTGGCTTCCCGCGCGCGACGGCGGCGGCGTGCCGCACTCGTCGACGATCCGCCGGGCCACGACCCGCTCGTCCGCGGCGAGCCGGGCCGTCGCGGCCTCCCGCCGGGCCGCGGCATTGGCCAGCAGCCCGCGCAGGTCGTCCATGCCCTGCCCCGTCTTGGCGGACACGGCCAGGACCCGCGCGCCGTCCAGGCCGTCCTCGGCCACCAGCCGCCGGAGGTCGGAGAGCATCGCGGAGGTCTCGTCGGGCGTGAGGCGATCGGCCTGGTTGAGCGCCACGACCACCACCTCGGCACGGCCCGCGAGCGGCCGCAGGAAGCCCTCGTGCAGCGCGGCGTCCGCGTACTTCTGCGGGTCCACGACCCAGACCAGCAGGTCGGCGCGCTGCACCAGGCGCTCGGCGCGCATCCGGTGCTCGGTGACGACGGAGTCGTGGTCGGGCAGGTCCAGCAGCACCAGCCCGGTGGTGTCCCCGGCGGGCGTCCGACGACGGAACGGGCCGCCGCCGCCGGCGCTGGTCTGGGCCGCGCCGCTGGTCGAGCTTGTCGAGACCCCCGTACCGTCCCGGGGGGTCTCGACAGGCTCGACCGGCGGGTTCGGCTCGACCGGCGCGCCCGGCTCGTCCACCGCGCCCACGTGGTGCCGGCGGCCCACCTCCAGCCAGTCCAGCAGGGGGTCCGCGCCGTCGCCCCAGACGGCGGCCATCGGGTGCGACGTCGTCGGACGCCGCACGCCGGGCTGCGCGATCGCGACGCCCGCCACCGCGTTCAGCACCGACGACTTGCCCGAGCCGGTGGCCCCGGCCAGCGCCACGACGGTGTGCTCCGCGGACAGCCCGCCGCGCTCGCGCGCCCGGGTCACGACGGCGCGCGCCTCCTCCAGGAGCGCGGGCTCGATGCGGCCCTCGGCGGCCTGGACGGCGGTGTCGAGGGCCGCGGTGCGGCCGGCCAGGTCGAGCCGGCTCATCGCTCGCCGTCCCCGAACAGGCGCTTCCAGAAGCCCTTCCGGGCCGGTTCCTCGGCCGCGGTGTCGTGGCCGCCCGCCGGACGCCCGTCGTCCGTCCCGGCCCGGACGCCGCGCAGCCCGCGGCTCTCCAGCAGGTCCGCGGCGGACGCGCCGTCGCCGGGAACGGCGTCCGCACGGGACCGCACGCGGCGCTCGGCCGACGCCGCCGAGGCGACACCGGCGGCCGCCGTCCGCAGGCCGGAACCGCCGGCCTCCGCGGAGCCGAGCGCGTCGAGCTGGGCGGTGTAGCGCGCCGCCTGCCCGTCCATGACCGTCTGGATGCGGGCCCGCAGCCGGTCGCGAGCCTGCGTGGCGAGCCCGCGCACGGCGTCCTCGCCGAACACGGCCTCCAGCAGCCGCTGCGCGAGCACGGCGGAACCGCCCGCGATGCCGACCTCGATGCCGGTCAGCCCACCCGTCGAGGCGAACACGAAGATCATCAGCGCCGCGCCCAGGCCGTTGACGCCGAAGGACAGCGCGCGCGCCCGGCCCCGCTTGGACTCGCCCTGCTCGCGCACCAGCGCCAGGACGTCGCCCTGCCAGCCCCGGATCTGCTCGCCCACCTCGGCGCGCAGCGCCGCCGGCGTCCGCGACAGCTCCAGGCCCTCCAGCAGCGCCGCGCCCGCGGCGTCGCCCCGCCAGCCCTGGTAGGAGCGCTCGGCGGCCTCCTCGGCGGCGTCCAGCACCACCGACTCCAGCCCGTGGGCGATCGCCTTCTCGACCTGCGGCGCCTCCTTGGGCTTGCCCCGGAAGAACGACCCCACCGCGTCGCGGAACCGGCCGATGTTCTCCTCGACCGCCCGGTAGAACTCGCCCGTGCCCACGAAGTCCTGCCAGCGGGCGAGCACCTCGCCGCGCAGCAGCGCGCCGTCCGACGTCGCCGCCGTCACGTGGGCGACCGCGTCCGCGTAGGCGCGGTCCACGACGTGCCGCAGCCGGACGTCGGCGGCCTGCTGCTCGTCGGCGGCGTCGGCCAGCTCGTCGGCGCGGACCACGAGGGAGTCCACCACGCCGTCGCGCGTGGCGGCGATGACGCGGCGCCGGGCGTCGGCGTCGCCGCCCAGCCCGGTGAGCCAGCGCGAGACGTCGCCGACGGCGCCCTCGGGCAGCAGGCCCTCGCCGGAGAGCTCGCCCTCCGGGATGACGAACAGCGGGCTGTCGGGCAGGCCGTGCTCGGCCATCATGTCCCGCAGGTCGTCGGCCGTGGCCTCGGCGCCCGGGTCCACGCGGTCCAGCACCATCGCCACCTGCGCCTTGCGGGCGGCGGCCTGGTTCAGCAGGTCCCACGGGACGGCGTCGGCGTACCGCGCCGACGTGGTGACGAACAGCCAGAGGTCGGCCGCCCCGAGGAGCTGCGCGGCGAGCTCGCGGTTGGCGGTGTCGACCGAGTCGATGTCCGGTGCGTCCAGCAGCGCCAGGCCCTTCGGCAGCGCGTCGCTCGGCACGAGCCGCAGCGTGCGGGAGGGTTCGGACGGCGTGCCGTGGCCCTGCGTCACGGCGGCCGGCCCCACCGCCGACCGGAGCGGCGACCCGTTGCCCGACGCCGTCACGCGCGCCAGGCCCGGCAGCACCCGGTCCGTGGAGAACCACCGGGCGTCCAGCGGGTGGTGCACGAGGACCGGCGCCTTGGTGGTGGGCCGCAGCACGCCCGGCTGCGTCACCTTCTCGCCCAGGACGGAGTTGACCAGGGTCGACTTGCCCGCGCCCGTGGACCCGCCGACCACGACGAGCAGCGGCGCCTTCTGGGCGCGCAGCCGCGGCAGCAGGTAGTCGTCGAGCTGGTCCGTGGCGCGACGCTGCTCGGTGCGCGCCGCCTCGACGCCCGCGGTCTCCAGGGGCAGGCGCAGGGCGCCGAGCCGGGCGCGAAGCACCTCGAGGGCATCGGTCAGGCCGGACTCGCCGTCGGGGTCCGCGGGCGTCGTGGACCCGGGCTCGGCGGACGCCGGGGCGGGCGACCCGGCGCCGACGGCGGCGGGCTGGGCCGGGGCCGCCGGTTCGGTCGGTTGCCCCGGCTCCGCAGGATCGCCGGACGTCGCCGGCTCCGCGGACGTCACCGGCTCGGCGGGCCGTCCGGCGGCCTGCCAGGGACTCGCGCCCGCGTTCGAGCCGCCGGGCACCGCTCCGTCGTCGGGCTTCTCGGTCATGGCGCCAGTCTGCCGCAGCCGCGCAGGTCAGGCGCGCCGTTGGCGTGCCGACCGGGTGAAGACGTCAGCCGCCCAGGCGCGAGCGCAGCCAGTCGAGGGCGGCGTGCGCCACCTCGCGCTGCACGGCGCGGCCGTGGGGCGCACCCGGCTCCGGCGGGCGCATGGACTGGAGCACCAGCGCACCGGCGATGACGGTGACGGCACAGGTCAGCGCCTCGGGGTCGACGTCGGGCAGCGGGTGCCGGTCGAGCACGATCCCGGGTGGCGGGGCGCCGTCGACCCGCAGGTACGGCAGCAGCAGCACGACGTCGAGGAACGACGCGCCGTGCGACGGCATGAACCAGTCGACGGCGTGGGCGCTGGTCGCGTCCCAGCCGTGGTCGGTGATCAGGATCGACTCCCGGCGCAGCGCTCCGTGCACCAGGCTCTTGCCCGACATCGCCTCCTCGGCGTAGCGGGCGATGTCCGCGAGGTGCTCGACCTTGTCGGACAGCCACGGCGTGAAGGCCAGCAGCCCGGACGGCCGCATGGCGGCGATCGTGGACCAGGCGTCGACGTCGATGAGGTCGAGCGCGTCGGGCAGCCCCGGGGGCGCCTCGGTCGAGCCGATCTGGATGGCGAGCTCGACGGCCGCGGCGAGGTCGCCGTCGTCCCAGGGGTCGCGCGGCGGGCGGATGGGCTCGTTCCGGTAGCCGAGCACAACCCAGCGACCCGCCCCGGGGAGGTCCTCGTCGACGTACCACTCGCGCTCCAGGCTGGGCACGTCGTCGGGCAGCGTGGCCAGCGAGACCGCCTCAGCGGCCATCCGGTCCTGGGTCACCGGGGCCTCCGGGCCCACCGCGCGCACGATCGACCGGCCCGACGCCGTCTGCAGCACCTCGAGCGGGGCCAGGTCGGTGCCGCTCATCGGGGCCGAGCCGATCACACGACCACCCATCGACTCGCTGACCCGGGATCGGACAGACGGGGGTAGATCCGACCAAGCCGGTCGCCGCACAGCACTCATGGCCGGAGTGTGCCGAACTGTGCTTTCACCCGCAAACCACAGTCCGTGTTGCGGGATTCGCAGGCGTCAGAAACCGAGCCTGGTCTGCAGCCATGACACCGCGGCGCGGGCCAGCCGGTGCTGGTAGGCACGCAGCTCCGGCATGTCGGTGGGCGGCGGGTCCATCGACGACTTCACGTAGTGGCCGGCGAGCACCGCGATCCAGCAGGTGACGGCGTCGCGCTCGGTGCCGGGCGGCAGCCCGAACCGGCGCAGGGTGGCCTCCGGCGGCGGACCGTCGTTGGCCCGCACGTGCAGCAGCATCGAGACCAGGTCGAGGTACGGAGCGCCGACGCTGCCCCGGATCCAGTCCGTCACCAGCGGCTTCTCGCCCAGACGCGCCGGCAGCAGCACGTTCTGCACGCGCAGCGTGCCGTGCTGCAGGCTCTTGCCGGCGATCGCCTGGGGCGCGTGCTGAACGATCTCCGCGAGGCCCTCCAGCCGGTTGGCGAGCCACGGAGAGTGGTTGGCGAGCCCGGCCGGGCGCTTGTCCGCGAGGTAGTCCCAGGAGTCGGTGGGGAACACCTTCTCCTCGGGCAGGAACATCGGGTCGTCGGGCGCCTCGACCTCACCGATCCCCCGCACGACCTTGACCATGGCCGCGACGTCGTCGTCGGGCCAGGACTGGTCGATGGGCCGCACGCTGGACTTCACCGCGTAGCCGACCGCCAGCCACGTGCCCAGGTTCGGCAGCACCTCGTCGAGCGACCACATGAGCTCGGGGTGCGGGGCCGCCGCGGGCAGCAGCGGCGAGAGCTGGATCTCCTGCCGGAGGAAGTTCAGCGGGCCGGGCTGCTCCGTGCCGATCACCTTGATGAAGACGTGACCTCGCGTCGTCTGCACCTCGAACTGCGCGGCGGGCAGGATGCCGGAGTGGTCCGGCTGCCGGGCCGCGATCACCCGGGCACCGAGAAGGTCGGTGATGCGGTCACGCAGCAGGGGCGGCAGCTCGCGCCATCCGGGTAGGGCAGGGGTCACTGCGGCATCTTGTCGAACATGTCCGTGTACGGCAAGGAACGTATGTGCAATTCGCCCGCGATGTCGGTACGGCCACTCGCCTTCGAGACCTAAGTTTCTTCGCTCTGGAGGGCTCCAGAGCGAAGAAACTTAGGTCTCGAAAGAGAAGCGTCAGTCGCTGTGCTTGTCGCGCGACTTCCTCGGGACCGTAGGGGTGGGCGGCCTCGTTCCTCGGTCGCCCACCCCTGCGGCCGCGTCGTCAGTCGCGGGTCAGCTTGCGGTACGTGACCCGGTGCGGGCGCGCGGCGTCGGCGCCCAGGCGCTCGACCTTGTTGGCCTCGTACGACTCGAAGTTGCCCTCGAACCAGTACCAGTTCGACGGGTTCTCCTCGGTGCCCTCGTAGGCCAGGATGTGCGTCGCGACCCGGTCGAGGAACCACCGGTCGTGGGAGACCACGACGGCGCAGCCGGGGAACTCCAGCAGGGCGTTCTCCAGCGAGCCGAGGGTCTCGACGTCGAGGTCGTTGGTGGGCTCGTCGAGGAGCAGCAGGTTGCCGCCCTGCTTGAGCGTCAGCGCCAGGTTGAGGCGGTTGCGCTCACCACCGGACAGCACGCCGGCCGGCTTCTGCTGGTCCGGGCCCTTGAACCCGAACGACGCCACGTAGGCGCGCGACGGGATCTCGACGTTGCCGACCTTGATGAAGTCGAGCCCGTCGGACACGACCTCCCACAGGGTCTTCTTGGGGTCGATGCCGCCGCGCGACTGGTCGACGTACGAGATCGAGACCGTCTCGCCGACCTTGAGCTCGCCACCGTCGAGCGGCTCCAGGCCCACGATCGTCTTGAACAGCGTGGTCTTGCCGACACCGTTCGGGCCGATGACGCCGACGATGCCGTTGCGCGGCAGCGTGAACGTCAGGCCGTCGATCAGCACACGGTCGTCGAAGCCCTTCTTGAGGTTGTTGGCGTCCAGCACCAGCGAGCCCAGGCGCGGGCCGGCGGGGATCTGGATCTCCTCGAAGTCGAGCTTCCTGGTGCGGTCCGCCTCCGCGGCCATCTCCTCGTAGCGGGCCAGGCGAGCCTTCGACTTGGTCTGGCGGCCCTTGGCGTTGGACCGCACCCACTCCAGCTCCTCCTTGAGGCGCTTGGAGAGCTTGGCGTCCTTCTTGCCCTGGACCTCCAGGCGCGCCTGCTTCTTCTCGAGGTACGTCGAGTAGTTGCCCTCGTACGGGTAGAGGCGCCCGCGGTCGATCTCGCAGATCCACTCCGCGACGTGGTCGAGGAAGTACCGGTCGTGGGTCACGGCCAGGACGGCGCCGGCGTAGCCCGCGAGGTGCTGCTCGAGCCACAGCACGGACTCGGCGTCGAGGTGGTTGGTGGGCTCGTCGAGGAGCAGCAGGTCGGGCTTCTGCAGGAGCAGCTTGCACAGCGCGACGCGGCGGCGCTCACCACCGGACAGGAGCGTCACGTCGGCGTCCGGCGGCGGGCAGCGCAGGGCGTCCATCGCCTGCTCGAGCTGGGAGTCGAGGTCCCACGCGTCGGCGGCGTCGATGTCCTCCTGCAGCGTGCCCATCTCGGCGAGCAGCGCGTCGAAGTCCGCGTCGGGCTGCGCCATGAGCTCGGAGATCTCGTCGAACCGGGCCTTCTTGGCCAGGATCTCGCCGACGGCCTCCTGGACGTTGCCGAGGACCGTCTTCTCCTCGTTCAGCGGCGGCTCCTGGAGCAGGATGCCCACGGTGTACCCGGGCGACAGCCGCGCCTCACCGTTCGACGGCGTGTCCAGCCCGGCCATGATCTTGAGGATCGTGGACTTGCCGGCACCGTTCGGGCCGACGACGCCGATCTTCGCGCCGGGCAGGAAGTTCAGCGACACGTCATCGAGGATGACCTTGTCGCCGTGCGCCTTGCGCGCCTTGTACATGGAGTAGATGTATTCAGCCACTGCCTGTGTTCCACCGTTCACAAAAGGTACGTCGGATGGGTGCGCTCGCGCGGAGCGGGTGCCAGGGTTCGTCCGCGCAGGAGAACCCTGACACCCGCGGACCGCTGAGCACGACTGGCACCAGCCTACGCGGTCACCAGCTCCCGCCGCCCGGCCTCTGCCTCGATGTCGAACGGGTCGGTCTCGCCCGCCCGGGCCGCGACCAGCCCGCCGTCGTCCGCCGGGGCCCCGGGCAGCGCCGCCTGGTGGACCACCCGGGAGAATTCGACCTTGCCCTTGGTCGCGTCCACGCCGACCGACGTCGCCGCGATGACCAGGCCGGTGTGCGCCTTGCCGTCGGCGTCCTCCCACTCGTCGAGCTCGAGGCGGCCCGTGACGACCACCGGGTCGCCCTTGCGGACCGACCGGGCCAGGTTCGCCGCCGCCGTCCGCCACGCCTTCACCGTGAACCAGAGCGTCGAGCCGTCGGTCCAGTCGCCGACGTCGTTCACGTAGCGCCGCGTGCTGGCCACGCGAAACATGGCGAAGTCCTTGTCCTTGCCCGTGTGCAGCGCGGGGGTGTTGCCGGCGAAGCCGGAGACAGTCACCGTCACGTCGTTCATGGGGCCCTCCTGGGTGTCCGGGACCGGCCCTCGCGGCCGGCCCGTACCCAGCATCAGGCGCGGACGGAGCGCAGGTCGGTCAGTCGGACGCCACCTGTGGACGAAACCCGGATCTGGCTGCCTGTGGTCGCGTTCTCTTCCACACGGAGCGGTACCGACGGTCCGTCGTCGCGCGCACTCTGTGCGAGCTCGCGCACCGCGCGGTGCTCGTCGAGCAGCTTCTGGGTGGGCACGCCGAGGGTCTGCTGCAGCACCCGTTCCAGCGCCGCCCGGCCCGACGCGATGACGCCCTGCGCCCGGCGGGCGGCCAGCGCGCGGCGCAGCTGCATCGCCACGAGGAAGACCGCGAGCGCCGCCACCGCGGCGACGACGGCAGCCACGCCGAGCACGGTGGTCCACGTCTCGCCGACGGGCAGGACGTCCACCGAGGCGAGCACCGTCGCGATCCCCAGCACCACCGCGATCAGCACCGCCCCGAGCGCGAGACGGCGGGTGAGCGGCTGCGTCGTCGGGCCGCGGGTGTCCAGGGTGATTCCTTGCAGCGCGGTGGACACGGCGCCCGCGACGTCCCGGGCGGTCGCCACGCTCTCGGCGAGAGAGCGCTGCCAGCCCGGCTTGAGCGACTCCCCCGAGCCGGTGAGCCAGCGCGACCGGGACAGCGCGATCGAGTCCGGGTCAGGATTGCGGAACTCGGGCGAGCCGTAGCCGTTGCGCACCGCGGCGCCGACCTGGGCGGCGACCGACTCCAGCCCGGCCGCGCGGGCCAGGGCGTCGACCTCGCGCTCCAGGACCGTGTCGATGTGCCACGGCACCTCGGCCGGGGACTGGCCCAGCAGCAGGGTCGCGGCGGCGTCGAGCTCGCCCGCGGCGCGGCCGGCCGAGACGGACCGGCGGGCGACGGTCTGCTCCAGCAGCCCCCGCAGGTCCTCGATGCCGATGTCGGTCTTGGTGGACGCGGCGATGACCGGCACGTCGTCCAGGCCGTCGTCGCGCAGCAGGCGCTTCACGTCGTTGACCAGGTTGTCGCGCTGGCCCACGGGGACGGTGTCGATCTGGTTGAGCACCACCACGGTGGACGCGCGCATGCCCGACGAGTCGCGCAGGTAGCCGGTGTGCAGGGCGTCGTCCGCGTACTTCTGCGGGTCGACCACCCACACCAGCAGGTCGACCAGCGGCAGCACCTTGTCCACGACGTCGCGGTGTCCGGGCGCCACGGAGTCGTGGTCGGGCAGGTCCAGCAGCACGAGGCCGCTCAGGGCCGCCTCGTCGGCGGAGTCCAGCTCGCCCGCACGGGTGATGCGGCGCTCCCGCTCCACGCCGAGCCAGTCCAGCAGGGTCGCGGCGTCGTCGCTCCACGAGCACGCGGTGACCTTGGCGGTGGTGGGGCGCTTGACCCCGACGTCGGCGAAGGTGAGGCGGGAGATCTTGTTGAAGGTGCTCGACTTGCCCGAACCGGTGCCGCCCGCGAGCGCCACCACCGTGTGGTCCACGCCGAGCGCGAGTCGTTCGCGCACGCCCGCGACAGAGCTGGCGACCTTGCCGAAGACCGTGTCGTCGAGCCGGGACCCGGCGATCTGGAGGGCTCGGCCGAGGTCCTCGGTGCGGGCGCCGAGGGTCGCGTCGTGGCTCATCATGTCAGCCTCCTGAGCTCGGCCAGCCGGACACGGAGCGGAGCGGCCGCGTCGTCGGCTAGCGCGGGGACGTCAAGGGCACTCTGGACAGAACGGGCCTCTTCCGCAACCGCTAGCGCGACCTGGTCGGCGAGTTCGCCCTGAAGTTCCTCGATCGCGGCGCCCGCCGTCTCGCCGAGCACACGGTCCACGAGGTTCGCCGAGTCCTCGTTCCCGAGGGCGGTCGCCTGCAGGAGCGTGGCGAGCCCGACGTCGCCGAACGCCTTGCGGGCCCCCGCCGCGCGGGCGGCGGCCTCGGTGCCGGAGCTGTCGGGGTCGGAGTCCGCCATCCGACCGACGACGTCGTCGGCCAGCCGGGACCATTCCGCGGCGGTCCGCTGGCCCCAGGCGAGGCGGTCCTTGGCGCGGCTCGTCGCGGACGGGAGGATCGTCTCGCCGGCGGCCGGCGCCCCGGGTCCGGCCAGCGCGCCCTGGAGGCTCTCCTCGGTGCGCACGCCCGCGGCGACGAACGCGCGGGTCGCGGTGGCCTCGACCTCCTCGCGCAGCCGCAGGAGCGCCGTCTCGCGGGCCTTGCCGGCTCGCTTGGTGGTGCGGGCGATGCCGTCGCGCACGGTGACGCGGGAGATGTGGTCGGTGCTGGCGAGCTCCGCGAACCGCGCCGCGACCGTGCCCTCGCCCGAGGTGCCGGACAGGACGGCGGTGCGCGCGGCCAGCTGCGCGTCCGGGACCACCGACTGGACGGCGTTGCGCAGGTCGAAGGCGACCGTGCCCTGCTGCTCGACGGCGGTGACGAGGCCGGTCACCCAGTCCGGGAGGGCGCCGAGGGCACCCTTGAGGGTGCGCAGGATGACGGTCCGCGAGCGCTCGGGGCCGGCCATCAGGTTGAGCCAGCGCTGGATGGGCGCCACCAGCTTCGGGTCGAGCAGCCCCTCGTGCGGCCCGACGTCGGGCACGACGAACAGCGGCACGTCCTTCATGCCGCGCTCCTTCATGCGCGCGTTGAGGTCCGCCCGGATGGTCGTCAGGTTCTCCTTGGGCACCCGGTTGAGCACCATCGCGACGCTCGCCCCGCGCTCCTTGGCGCGGTCCAGGGCCTGCCACGGCAGGGCGTCGCCGTAGCGCGCCGCCGTGGTGACGAAGAGCCAGAGGTCGGCCGCCTCCAGGAGCTGGTGGGCCGTGGAGCGGTTCTCCTTGAGGAGGGAGTCGAGGTCGGGGGCGTCCATCAGCGCGGTGCCGCGCGGCACGCCCTCGTGCTTGACCAGCCGGGCCAGCTCGGTGACGGGCCCCGCGGTGAGCGTGTCGACGTCGCGCGGGTGCACGCCCACGACGGGCTCGCGGGTGGTGGGCCGCAGCACGCCGGCCTCGGACACCTCCTCGCCGAGCAGGCTGTTGAAGAGCGTGGACTTGCCCGCTCCCGTGGACCCCGCGAGCACGACGACGGCGGGGCTGGAGAGCTCGGCGAGGCGCGGCAGGAGGTGCTCGTCGAGCTGCGCGAGGAGGCGTTCCCGGGACGCCTCGGCCTCCTCGGTGCCGTCGACCGGCAGGGGCAGGGTCGCCGCGGCGACGTCGCGGCGCAGGTCGCGCACGACGTCGTGCACCGTGAAGCCGAGCTGCTCCGCAACGTTCGGGTCCACACCACCCCGACGGCCGAGCACAGCGGAGCGTGTTCCTGGAGTCACGGCTTCATCCTGATAGGTCAAGATCGTTCTGCCAAGCCGTAGAGGCTGGTAGATACGCAGAAACAACGGATTTGTGCAGGCTGTCGGAATAAACGCCCGACGCCCGACGACAGCAGATCAGTGCCCCCGGCAGGATTCGAACCCGCGACCTAGTCATTAGAAGTGACCCGCTCTATCCAGCTGAGCTACGGAGGCAAGCGAGCCGAGTTTAGCCTAGGCCGGGCCGGTCTTGACCATGGCAAATAGCGGCGTCACAGCGCCCCGCAGGCGACGTCGTCCGCGGGAAGCACGCCCGTGAGCAGGAACTCCGTGGCGATGTCGTCGGCGCAGTCGTTGCCCAGCCGCAGGTAGGACAGGTGGCCGCCCTGGTCGGCGGTCACCATGCGGGCCCGGTCCCCGAACGCGTCGCGCAGGTCCCGGGCTCCGGCCAGCGGCGTCGCCTGGTCGCGCAGGTTCTGCAGGATGAGCACGTTCGACGGCCCCTCGTCGGTGATCTCGACCTGGGGTTCGACCGGCTCCGACGGCCAGTACGCGCACGGTGTGACGTTCGCCCCTGCCGCGCCGAACATCGGGTAGCGGACCCGGTCGATCGCGACGTTGACCTGGTACCGCCAGAGCTGCTCCGGCCAGTCGGAGTCGTTGCAGATCACGTGGAGCTGGCTGGCCACGTAGTTGTCCGCCGGGATTCCGGCAGCCTCGGACGACGGCGCGGCCTGTTCGCCCGGGGTGGCCTGCTCCCCCGGGATGCCCGGATCGGCCGGCGCGGGCGCAGTAACAGCACCCGGAACCGGAACCGGCTCACCCTGGTCGAGCGCCTGCCACGTCTCGGCGAGCCCGGGCAGGCTGGAGTCGTAGTAGAGGGCGGCGAAGGTCGCGAAGCGGAAGGCCGCGCCGGTGTAGCCGTCGGGGCTCGGCGTCTTGTCCAGGCGCGCGGCCAGCTCGAAGTACTTGGCCCGCACCTGGCGGGGCGTCTCGCCGAGGCCGTACTCCGGACGTGCGGCGGCGAAGCGGGCGAAGTCCGGGAACCGGTCCTCGACGCCCTGCCCGAACAGCCGGGAGAACGAGGCGTCCCAGCCGCCGGGCCCGGTCGCGCTGTCGAGCAGGAACCGGTCGCTGTGCTCCGGGAACAGCGAGGTGTAGACCGAGCCGAGGTAGGTGCCGTACGAGATGCCGAAGTAGGAGATCGTCGACTCGCCCAGCGCCACGCGGATGCGGTCCATGTCGCGGGCGGTGTTGGCCGTCGTGACGTGCGGCAGCACGTCCGCCGTCGGGGAGGCCCCGCACTTCTCGGCCACCGCCGCCACGCGCTTCGCCTCGGCTCGGACGTCGGCCGCGCCCCGGGCGTACATCGGGATGTTGGTCGGCTGGTCCAGGGGCGAGAGGCCGCAGGTCACAGGCGTGCTGTGCCCGACGCCGCGCGGGTCCATGCCGATCACGTCGTACTGGTCCAGCAGCGCCTGCGGCAGCTTGAGCACGTCGCGCAGGCCCGCCGGGTAGGACAGGCCCTCGCCGCCCGGCCCGCCGGTGTTGGTCAGCAGCACCCCGCGACGCTCCTGCGGGTTGGTGCTCGCCAGCCGCGAGACCGCGACCTCGATGGTGCGCCCGTCCGGCTCGGCGTAGTCCAGCGGCACGTCGATCGTGGCGCACTCCAGCCCGGGCGCGGCCACGGCCTCCGGGCAGTCGCCCCAGGTCAGCGTCGGTTCCGGAGACGTCGCCGTCGTCGGTTGCCCGGCCGGGGACACCGCCGTCGTCGGCCAGGCCGCCGGAGCGGGCGCGGACGACGCCGTGCCCGGCGCCAGCGTGGCCGCCAGGAGCGCCACGGCGATCGTCAGCACGGAGACACGCATCACCTTGCCGTTCCGGGCCGGGACCTGCCTGGTCGTGCCCTGCCGGGCCGGCTCGGGTCCCTCAGGATCGAACGCTGGTGTCGAGGTCATCCCCCGATCCCACCCGTCCGCGACCGCGACCGCCAGTGCAGCCGTGTCACCGATTACCCGTGACAAAGCGCAGGGCAGACCATGACAGGGCGTCACTGGTGCGGCCTGGCGAGCCGGCACGACACTGCGGACCACGGACCGGTGAGTGTCAGGGGCGCGTCGTAGCCTTCCCGCATGCCCTCCGGAACGACCGCCCTTTCCCCCGACGCCGCGCGCCGGCTGCGCCTGCGTACGCAGGGCCTCGCGCTGCCCGACGGCGGACAGGCCGCCGCGTCGCCGGTCGACGTCGTGCGCCGGATGGTCGCGCTGCAGGGTCAGGACCTGCCCGCCGTGCTGCGCGCGATCGCCGTCCGGTCGCGGTCAGGCACCACCCTCGACGACGTGCGCGCCGCGTTCGACGGCGGCGAGCTCGTGCGCGGCTGGACGCAGCGCGGCACCATCTTCGCGACCACGCCGCGCGACCTGGCCGGGCTCGTCTCGCTGACGGGCGAGCGCGTGACGCACCTGGGCCGCCGGGTCCGCGAGGCCGAGGGCCTCGACGACGCGCTCGTGGACCGCGCGGAGGCGCTCACCCGGGAGCTGCTCGCGGCGTCGGAGGGGATTACGCGCGCCGAGATGATCGACCTGTGGCAGCAGGCCGGCGTGCCCATCGAGGGGCAGCGCGGGTACCACCTGATCGTCACCCTGGCGCTGCGCGGGGTGCTGCACTGGGGACCGTTCGCGGGGGCGCAGCAGCGCATGGTCGCGACGCCGGTCGCCGTCCCCGCCGAGCAGCCCGACGCCGCCCTGCGCCGCATCGCCCGGTCGTACTTCACGAGCCGCGGACCGGCCACGGTCGACGACCTGGCCTGGTGGCTCGGCCTGCCCAAGACGCCCGTGCGCGCCGCCGTGGCCGCGCTGCGCGAGGCCGAGCCGGACGCGCTCGCCGAGGTCACGGTGGACGGGCGGGTCATGCTCGTCGGGGGCGGGGTGCTCGGGGGCGACGCCGGGCTCGATCTCGGGCTCGACGAGCCCGGCGGCGTGGTGCTCGCGCCGGGGTTCGACGAGATCGTGCTGGGCTACCAGGACCGCGAGCTGGTCGCGGACGCCGAGGCGATGCGGACGGTCGTCCCGTTCACCAACGGCATCTTCCGGCCGGCAGTGCTCCTGGACGGACGGCTGATCGGCACCTGGCGGCGCGCGCCCAAGTCGGGCGAGGCGCCGTACGAGCTGGTGCCGGGCGTGGCGGCCCCGACCCGCACAGCGGTGGAGGAGGCGGTGGCGGCCTGGCCGCTGGGCTGAGCGTCACTTCCCGGTGACGCCCCCCGTGTTGACCACAGCGGTTGCTGCCAGGATCGCGCCCGGCGTGGCAGCAGCTGCTGTGGTCGACACCTGGGGCCGCGGCTGAGCGGGCGGCGGGTCAAGATGGAGCATGCTTCTCGCCGAGGTCGCCGCCACGTCCGACGCCGTCGCCGCCACGCGCTCGCGCCTGGCCAAGCGGGCGGCCATCGCCGACCTGCTGCGCCGGACGGCGGACGGCGCAGACGGCGTGGGCGGAGCGGCGCCGTCGGAAGCCGTCACCTCAGACCCGGCCGACGCCCCAGGCCGGGCCGGCGACCTCGAGATCGTCGTCGCCTATCTCGCCGGGGCGCTGCGTCAGCGCCGGACGGGCCTCGGCTACGCCGCGCTGCGCGACCTGCCGCCGCCGGCCGTGGACAGCACGCTCACGGTGCGCGACGTCGACGCCGCGTTCGACGCGATGGCCGCGCTGGAGGGCCCGGGTTCCGCGCAGGCCCGGTCGACGGCGGCCGCGGAGCTCTTCGGCGCCGCGACCGAGCGGGAGCAGGCGTTCCTGCGCGGACTGGTCGCGGGCGAGCTGCGGCAGGGGGCGCTCGACTCGGTGGTGGTCGACGCCGTCGCGGAGGCCGCGGGCACCCCCGCCGACGCCGTCCGCCGCGCCGTCATGCTGCGTGGCGCCACGGGACCGGTCGCGAGCGCCGCCCTTCTCGCGGACGACCCGCTCGCCGCGCTGGCGGACTTCACGCTGGAGGTCGGGCGGCCGGTGCGGCCGATGCTGGCCGCCTCGGCGCCGGACATCGCGGCGGCGTTCGAGAAGCTCGGCTCCGGCGACGAGCCCGTCGAGCTGTGCGTGGACGTGAAGCTCGACGGCATCCGCATCCAGGTGCACCGGCTCGGCGACGAGGTGCGGGTGGTGACGCGGTCCCTGGACGACATCACGGAGCGCGTGCCGGAGATCGTCGAGGCGGTGCGCGCGCTGCCGTCGGACCGGCTGGTGCTGGACGGCGAGGCGCTCGGCGTCGGTCCGGACGGTGTGCCGCGGCCGTTCCAGGAGACGGCGTCGCGGTCGGCGACGCACGAGCCGGGGCGGGGGTCGGCGCGCGGCCCGGGACGGGCGACGTCGGCGGAGGAGGCGCTGGCCGACCAGTTCCAGCTCACCCCGTTCTTCTTCGACGTGCTGCACGCCGACGGGCGCGACCTGCTCGACGCCCCGCTGCGCGAACGCCTGACGGTGCTGGACGAGGTCGCGGGGGCGCACACGGTGCGCCGCCTGCGGACGTCCGACCCGGAGGCGGCAGCCGAGTTCTTCGCGGGCGCGCTCCGCGAGGGCCAGGAGGGCGTGGTGGTCAAGTCCCTGGACACGCCGTACGCGGCCGGACGACGCGGCGCCGGCTGGGTCAAGGTCAAGCCCCGCAAGACCCTGGACCTCGTGGTGCTGGCGGTCGAGCGTGGTTCGGGCCGCCGCCAGGGCTGGCTGTCCAACATCCACCTGGGCGCGCGGGACCCGGAGGGCGGCTTCGTGATGCTGGGCAAGACGTTCAAGGGCATGACCGACGAGATGCTGCAGTGGCAGACCGAGCGCTTCCGCGAGCTGGAGGTCGAGGACAACGGCTGGGTCGTGACGGTGCGCCCCGAGCAGGTGGTCGAGATCGCGTTCGACGGCCTCCAGCGCTCGACCCGCTACCGGGGCGGCCTCGCGCTGCGCTTCGCGCGGGTGCTGCGCTACCGCGACGACAAGACCGCGGCGGAGGCCGACACGATCGACACGGTCCGCGCGCTCGCCGTCTGACGGCTCCGGGAATTCGTGTCGACCGACCTCGACCAGTTCGGCAGGATGACCGCATGACGGGTTGTCGATGAGCGCGGAGACGAGCAACGAACACCCGGAGCAGGCCGGCTCGGACGACGCCTTCCAGGTCGCGGAGCTCCGGGCGGCGATCGAGCTCGCGCTGGACGCCTTCGTGGCCGAGCACGGCAATCAGGTTCCGGTGGAGCACGACCACTACTGGCACCTTCCGGTCGGCGCCGCCTTCGATCTGCGGGGCGAGCCACGCGATCTCAGCGTCGGACAGATCAGCGATGACCTCGACGAGATCCGAGGATTCGTCGCGGAAGCGGACGCGACCCCCGCGTGGCACGCGCTCAGCCACGTCGTCGGCCTCCTCCGATTGCTGGAGAAGGTCGCTCGACCTTGACCCGCCTCTGCGGGTCCCCTTCGAGACCTAGGTTTCTTCGCTTTCCGGTGGCTGAAAGCGAAGAAACCTAGGTCTCGAAGGGGAATGCGGCCGACGACGTTTGGCGGGGGCCCGGCGTCAAGACTCCGGGTCGTACATGAGCTCTCGGACCTCCTGGGCGCAGCGACAGCCCTCCGCGATCCGGGCGGCCCACTTCAGGGCCTCGTCGCGCGAAGCCACCTCCAGGATCGAGAACCCGCCGATCACGGCCTTGGTCTCCGGGAACGGTCCGTCGGTCACAGCGCCGTCGGTCCCGACGACCGACGCCCGCTGTCGCTCCAGTCCCGCGCCGAAGATCCAGACGCCAGCATCCTTGGCCGCCTGCACGACCGCGTGCGAGGCCTCGGCCACGGCGGGCAGGTCCTCCCGCGGGAACGTCATCGCACCGTCGTCGAACGAGATCAGGTATCGCGGCATCGCAGTCCTCCAGTCTCGGCGGCCCCGTCGGGCCGGACTCCACCGAGGTGGACGTCGTCCGCCCGCGAAACTCATCGGCGTAGCCGGGGAGCAGTTCCCCGGGGGCCGGCCCGGGAGTGCACCCGCGCGCCGACGACGGTTCCCCATATCTCGCGGTGGTGTCCGGACTGGTCCGGGCGGACGTTGTGCCCACAGGTGGGTAATGCTGAGCTAGCGATGGAAACTCAGTGTTACCTGTTCGGGGCGCACATCATTCCCCCGGAGGTCGGCCGGGGCACCGGGCCACGCTCGCGGCAGCGGCCTAGATCCGGACGGCGTCGCGGAGCAGCCGGGCGTAGGGGTGCTCCGGGTCGTCGAAGACGCTCGACGCCGGGCCCTGCTCGACGATGCGGCCTTCCTGCATGACGGCGAGGTCGTCGCTCATGTGCAGCGCGACGCCGAGGTCGTGCGTGATCAGCAGGTATGCGAGGTCGCGTTCCCGCTGGAGCCGGTCAAGCAGGTCGAGCACCTGGGCCTGGACCGAGACGTCGAGCGCCGAGACCGGCTCGTCGAGGACCAGCACCCGGGGCTCGGCGGCGAGTGCCCGTGCGACGGCGACGCGCTGCCGCTGCCCGCCCGACAGGTGCAGGGGTCGGCGGGCGGCGAGCGCCGGGTCGAGGCCCACGGTGTCGAGGAGCGCCGAGATCTCCGCGCGCACGGGTCCGGGCCGGACCGACCGGCCGTGGGTGACGGCGTCGGCGAGGACGGCGCCGACCGTCCAGCGCGGGTCGAACGAGCTGAGGGCGTCCTGGAACACCGCGCCGATCAGCGAGCGGCGCGGCCGCCGTCGGGCCTCGGGGAGCGGGCTCCACGGCTCGCCGAGCAGCGTGACCTCGCCGGCGTCGGGATGCTCCAGGCCGAGCAGGAGCCGCGCGGTGGTCGACTTGCCCGACCCCGACTCCCCGACCAGCCCTAGGGTGCGGCCCGCCCGCAGGGAGAACGACACGTCGTCGGCGGCGACGATCTCCCGCCCGCCGACATGAAACACCCGCGACAGCCCCCGCGCCTCGACCAGCACGCCCTGTGCGTCGCCGTCGGCGTCGGTCAGATCGAACGTAGAGACAGTCGCTTTATCGGCGCTCAGAGAGCGACTATCTCTACGTTCACTACCCGCGGCCGACGGCGCGACGACGGCGGGGGCCGACGACGGCGCGGCGGCGCCCCCGGGCGACGACGCGGCATCGCCGACAGCGCCCACCGGCGCCGCACCGGCACCCGCACCCCCGGTCAGCGACTCCCCCCGCGGCCGGCCCGCCGGCACCGCGGCGACCAGCTTGCGCGTGTACGGGTGCCGGGGGCGCTCGAACACCTCGGCGGGCGTGCCCTCCTCGACGACGACGCCGTCGGTCATCACGAGCAACCGGTCGGCAATACCGAGCACCACCGACAGGTCGTGGCTGATGAGCAGCACGCCGGTGCCCTCGTCGCGCAGCTGCCCCAGCAGCCGGAGCACTCCGGCCTGGACGGGCTGGTCGAGCGCGGTGGTGGGCTCGTCGGCGATGACGAGCCGCGGGTCGGCCGCGATGCCGGCGGCGATCAGGGCACGCTGCCGCTGCCCGCCCGAGAGCTGGCCGGGTCGCTGACCGGCCCGGAGCTCGGCGTCGGGCAGGCCGACCCGTTCCAGGAGCTCGACGGTGCGGACGCGGCGCGCGGCGGCGTCGAGGTCGGTGTGCAGGGCGAGCGTGTCGCCGATCTCCCGGCCGACGGGGCGCAGCGGGTCGAGCGAGACCAGGGCGTCCTGCGCGATGAGCCCGACGGTGCCGCCGCGCAGCCGGCGCAGGCGCCGCCCGGACAGGGACAGCACGTCCTGCCCCGCGACCGACAACAGCCCGGCCGAGACCCGCGCCCCGTCCCCCGCCAGGCCGACGACGCTGCGCGCGGTCACGCTCTTGCCCGAGCCGGACTCGCCGACGATCGCCACGCACTCGCCCGCCGCGACCTGGAGGCTCACGCCGTCGACGACCCGCCGCCCGCCGAACGACACGACAAGATCCCGCACGTCCAGCACGGGCTCCCCCACGGGACCAGGCGTCACCACACTCACGAAGCACTCCTGTTCCGCTTCTGGATGCCCCGCCCGATCACGGTCGCGGCGGCGGCGCTGGCGACGATCGCGAGCCCGGGGAAGAACGTCATCCACCAGAAGTTGGCGATGTAGGTGCGCCCCGCGGCGAGCATCGCGCCCCACTCGGCGGCGGGCGGCACGGCGCCCAGGCCGAGGTAGCTCAGCGACGACACCCAGATGATCGCCTGCCCCAGCCCGAGCGTGGCGAGCACGAACAGCGCGGCCGTCACGTTCGGCAGGATGTGGCGCACGGTGATCCACAGCCGGCCGCGGCCCAGCACGCGCGCGGCCTCGATGAACTCCGCCGACGCCGTGCGGCGCACCTGGGAGCGGATGATGCGCGCGTACCCGGGCGCGGTCGCCAGCCCGACGGCGATGGTCGAGCTCAGCACGCCCGGCCCGGTGACCACGATGAACAGCAGCGCCAGCAGCAGGCCGGGGAACGCGAACAGCACCTCGACCACGCGGGTGGTGCCGAAGTCGAGCCAGCGCGGCCCGAGTCCGGCCACGAAGCCCAGCACGATCGCCAGCCCGATGCCGATCGCGGTGGCGAGCACACCGATCAGCAGCGACTCCGAGGCGCCGTGCACCACGCGCGTATAGATGTCCCGGCCGGACTCGTCGGTGCCGAAGAGATGCGCGAACGACGGGGGCTGGAAGGCGTCGGCGTGCGAGACGGCGAGCGGGTCGCCGGGCGCGAGCAGGCTCGGCCAGAGCGCGGCGACCACGAGCAGCAGCAGGAACACCGCGGCCAGCGCCTCCGCGACCGAGAACCGGGACCGGAACCCGCCCGCACGCCGCGACCCGGCGCCCCGGAAAGTCAGGCTCATTCCCCCACCCCCCGGGTCCGCGGGTCGATGACCCGGTCCGCGAGATCGGTCACCAGCGTCATCACCGTGTACGCGAGCGCCACCACCAGCACGATCCCGGTCACGAGCGTCACGTCGCGGAGCTGGACGGCGGACAGCAGGCTGCGCCCGAGACCCTGCCGGGCGAACACCGACTCCACCACGACGGCGCCGCTGATCAGCGACCCGAACGCCCAGCCGGACAGCCCGACGGCGGGGATGGCGGCGTGCCGCAGGGTGTGCCGCCAGAAGATGCGCACCTCGCTCTCGCCGCGGGCCCGGGCCGTGGTGACGAACGGCGACTCCATGGCGGTGAGCAGGGACTCGCGCATGACCTGGCCGAGGAACCCGGCGAGCGGGATGGCCATGGTGAGCGCGGGCAGCACGATGCCCAGCGGCCCGGGCACGCTGACGGGCGGCAGGATGCCGAGGGTCAGGCTGAAGAACAGGATGAGCACGGTCGCGAGCCAGAAGTGCGGCACGGCGGCGGCGACCAGCTCCAGCCCGGAGCCGATCGCCCACGCGACCCGTCCGCCGCGCACGCTCCACGCCGCCAGACCCGTGGCGAGCGCCCACGCGAGGGCGAGCGAGACCAGGGCGAGCGTGAGCGTGGCGCCGAACTGCTCGCCGATCGCGGTCAGCACCGGCTTGTGCAGCGAGTACGACTGCCCGAGGTCGCCCGTCAGCAGCCGCCCGAGGTAGGTCAGGTACTGCACCACGAGCGGCTGGTCGAGCCCGTACTCGCGGCGCACCTGCGCAAGGGCCTCGGGCCCGGCCTGCGAGCCGGGGCCGCCGAGGATCGCCTCCGCGGGGTCGCCGGGCACGAGCCGGAGCGCGAAGAACGTGATCGTCGCGGCCGCCCAGAGCACGAAGAGGACCCCGCCGGCGCGCAGGAGCAGCCAGTGCCGGTTGCCCGGCACCGGCTTCCTGCGCGCCCCGGTGGTGGGGACCGGAAGGGTCAAGGCACCAGCCAGGCCCCGGCGAAGGTGGGCGTCGACACCGTCGGCATCGCGCGCAGCCCCTGCACGGCCGACGACCGCAGGAAGTGGTTCTGCTGGTCGTACAGCGGCAGGATGTAGTAGCCCTCCAGGATGATCCGCTGGGCCTCCTCGTAGAGGCTGGCCCGCTCGCCGGCGTCGCTCGTGGCGGAGGCCTGGGTCAGCAGCTCGTCGAGGTCGGCGTCGTCCACCTGCGCGAGGTTCGCGAAGTACCCGCTGGGCGCCGGCGTGATCGAGTCGGAGTGGTACAGGATGCGCAGCACGTCCGGGCCGACCTTCGTGTACGGGGCGCTGACCAGGTCGTACTCGTTCTCGGCGAGCACGCCGTACCAGCTCGACAGGTCCAGCGGCTGGAGCTTGATCTCGAAGCCCTCGGTCTTCGCGTCGGCCTGGACCTGCTCGAACAGGGACTGCTCGGCCGGGATCGACTGGTTGGTGCTCACCGGGAAGTCGAGGGTGAGGCGCTCGCCGTCCTTGACGCGGTAGCCGTCGGCGTCGCGCTCGTCCCAGCCGGCGTCGTCGAGCAGCGTGCTCGCGCCGTCGGTGTCGACGGCGAACAGGTCGGGCAGGCTCAGGCCCAGCGGCTCGACGCTGGACAGCGGCGAGTACGAACGCTCGGCGGTGCCGAAGAAGAGGCTCTGGATGCCGTCGTCGACGTTCACGGAGCGGATGAACGCCTCGCGCACGCGCTCGTCGTCGAACGGGGCCTTGCCGGAGTTGAGCTCGATGCGGTTGGACGCGCCGGGACGGGGTGCGTCCAGCTCCTCGATCGCGTCGTCCGACTCGGCCGACTTGATCGTGTCCGGCTGGGCGTTGTCGATGACCTGCACCTCACCGGACTGCAGGGCGGCGTAGCGGCTCGCGGAGTCGGGGATGAACCGCCACACGATCGAGTCGAGGTACGGCAGGTCGCTGCCCTCGGTCGCCTCGGCGACGTCGGCGGGCGGCGAGTTGTAGTCGTCGTTGCGGACGAGGGTCACCGAGTCCTGGCGCTCCCAGGTGTCGACGACGAACGGCCCGGTGCCGACGGGCGCCGCGCAGTTGTCCTCCTGGCTGCGCTCCAGGGCCGTGGGCGACTCCATCGCGACCCACACCTGCGACAGCGACTCCAGCAGCGCGGAGTCGGGGGCGCTCATCTCGAACCGGACCAGGTGGTCGTCGACGGCGACGACGTCCTTGATCTTCGCCAGCGCGAGGTACCCGGTCGACGACGCCGTGGCCGGGTCCTGCACGTGCGCGATGTTCGCGGCGACGGCCTCGGCGTCGAACGGGGTGCCGTCGGTGAACGTCACGTCGTCGCGGAGCGTGAACTCCCACTCCAGGCCGTCGTCGCTGGCGTCCCACTCGGTGGCGAGCCACGGGACCACCTCGCCGTCCTCGTCCAGCGAGACGAGCGACTCCAGGTACTGGGTGGCGATGAGCGCCTGCGGGTAGTTGCCGCCGACGTGCGGGTCGAGGCAGGACGGCTCGGCGTCGCCCGACGCGTAGGTCAGGGTGCCGCCCGTGACGGGCTCGCCGGACGGTTCGCTGCTGGTCCCTCCCCCGGGCGAGCAGGCGGCGAGCAGAAGGGCGACGGCGGCCGTGACGACGACGGCGGCACGCGGGCGGGAGAACCGGCGCGAGGGCATGGCTACGGGTGCATCCTGTCTGGAAGGGTGTCCGAACGACTTCGTTCATGCTCCCAAACCCCGGGGCCGGGCGGGCATATTCCGTGGTCCGGGCTCGGGTGAGGCGCGCCACACCCGGTACATACCGGGCATACGACGACGCCGGCGCCCGGTCCGCGCTCCGTCCGCGCGCGGGCCGGCAGCCTCAGTAGCTGTTCGGCGCCAGGACCGACTGCCAGTGCCAGGGCTCCGGGTTGCGCCCGGTGGGCTCCGCGAACGGCGGGTGCACCCAGCCGTAGGCCTCGCCGTTGGCCTGGAGCCACTGGTACTGCGCCGACCCGAAGGTTTCCGCGCCGCCGCCCAGGTCGACCGCGAGGCCCGTGCCGTGGTTGGAGCAGCCGGGCGGCGCGGCGGTCTTCGACGCCGGGTCGTACAGCGCCTCCTGCTCGGCGTAGGTGCGGTAGGAGGAGTTGACCGTCAGGTTCACGCCGAACTCGGCGGCGAACGCCGCGTTCAGGTCGGTCAGCCCGCTCACGACGTCCGAGCGCACGGCGTGCCCCGGCGCGAACGGGAGCTGGGCGAGCTGGGCCGGCCCCAGCCGCCCGTTGTCGGCCGACCACACCTGGTCCGGCTCGGGGCAGGTGCCCGTGGGCCCGGCGGACGCGGTGACGCCGTCGGGGCCGGTCCCGGTGCCGAGGTCGGTCGTCGCGGCACCCGTCGTCCGGTCCGTCGGGGCGGCGGAGGCGCCGCCCGCCGCCTGGACGCCCTCGCGGCGCTCCCGCCCGGACGCGGCCACCGCCTCGGTCGCCTTCCGCAGCGCGGCACCGGCCGCGCGCGCCTCGTCGCGCAGGACGGCGGCCTGCTCCCGCAGCGCGGCGGCCTCCTCGTGCGTGCCCGACGGCGACCACGTCACCGCGGCCAGCGCCGTCGCCACCCGCTCCGCCTCCTCGATCGCCGCGCGCAGCTCCGCACGCTCGGCCCGGCCCGCGGCCGTGTCGTCGCCGCCGCGCAGCAGGGCGCGCGCGGACCGCACCTCGGTCTCCAGCTCCGCGGCCAGGACCGTGCTGTCCGCGACGGCGGTCCGCGCGACGGTCTCCGTGGTGTGCCCGGCCGCCCGCTCGCGGACGTCGCTCAGGACGGTCGCCGGCACCGCCGCCACCGTGCCCGGGTCGAGCATCCCGAGCGCCCAGGCGGTGCCCGACGACGCCGTCACGCCCAGCACGACGGCCAGGACGAACAGCACCGCCGGGTGGCGCCGTCGACGGCGCCCGTGGCGGCGTCCGGCGGGGGCACGACGGCGCGACCGGGCGGACCGGCGGGACCGCCGCTGCTCCGGCCACAGGGACGTCTCGGGGGGCACCGGAGCAACGTACGCCGCGCGCCGCCGCGGCGCAGCGAATACCTGCGATACGCCTCCTCGCGGGCCGTCCGGAAGAGTCACCGGCGGCGCTCCGGAAGCGTCGCCGGCAGCGCCTCGGAAGAGTCACCCGCGACGCCGGGAACTCTCCCGGCGGCCCCCTCGTTCTCACCCCGCCGAGCAGCGCTTCCGCCCCTCGCCGACGGTAGCCCGCGGCATATACTCGCCGCGTTCGGACGCCCTATCTCGAGGAGCACCGATGACCGAGCCGATGCCGCTTCAACCCCCCGCGCCCGCAGAGCCGCTCGTGCTCAGCGCGCCCGACCCCGTGCAGCCCGTCGCGGCGACGCAGGCCCCCAAGATGGCGCCCAAGGTGGACCCCGCGGTCGCGCCCGCGCTCGACCAGAAGGTCAGCACGTACCTGGACGGCCTGCTCGGCACAGACACCCGCTCACCCGAGTTCGCCAAGCGCGCCGACGACGTGCGCACCATGGGCGACCAGGACATCCGGCAGGCCGCCGACTCCAGCAACCGCCTGCTGGCCACGCCCGTCCGGGCCCTGAAGGAGGGCGGCCTCGCCGACGGCTCGAAGGTGGGCCAGACCCTCCTGGAGCTGCGCCGCACCGTCGAGGACCTCGACCCGTCCGAGGCGAGCGTGGGCCGCAAGATCCTCGGCGTCATCCCGTTCGGCGACAAGATCCAGGACTACTTCCGCCGCTACGAGTCCGCCCAGGGCCAGCTCAACGCCATCATCCAGGCGCTCTACAACGGCCAGGACGAGCTGCGCAAGGACAACGCCGCGCTCAACCTGGAGAAGCAGAACCTCTGGGACACGATGTCCCGGCTGAACCAGTACATCTACGTGGCCGAGCGCCTCGACGCCCAGCTCTCCGCGAAGATCGCCGAGCTGCAGATCGCCGAGCCGGAGCGGGCCAAGGCGCTGTCCGAGGACGTCCTGTTCTACGTGCGCCAGAAGCACCAGGACCTGCTCACCCAGCTCGCCGTCTCGATCCAGGGCTACCTCGCGATCGACATCATCATCAAGAACAACATCGAGCTCACCAAGGGCGTCGACCGCGCGACCACCACCACGGTCTCCGCGCTGCGCACCGCCGTCATCGTGGCGCAGGCGCTGGCGAACCAGAAGCTGGTCCTCGACCAGATCGGCGCCCTGAACACCACGACGTCGAACATGATCGCCTCGACGTCCAAGATGCTCGCCGACCAGTCGGCGACCATCCAGGAGCAGGCCGCGAGCTCGACCGTCGGCATCGAGCAGCTCCAGTCCGCGTTCGCGAACATCTACGCGACGATGGACTCCATCAGCGACTTCAAGACGCGGGCCCTGGACTCGATGTCGCAGACCATCGGGGTGCTGCAGACGGAGACGACCAAGGCGTCCGAGTACGTCGAGCGGGCGCGACGCACGAACACCGACGGCGTGGCGAGCGGTTCTCTCGACCTCGGCACCCGGTGACGGCCACAGGCACGGGGGAACGTATGGGCTGGTGGCAGCGGATCTTCGGCGGCGGACGCACCGAGGAGGAGCAGCCTCTCGCCATCCCGGCACCGCCGACGACGGAGCAGATCGTCACCTCCGTCGACGCGGTGCTGGCCCGCGCGTCGGGCAAGGCTCCCGCCGCCGTGACCGCCCGGGTGCAGCGCGTCGCCGAGACCGTGCACGAGATGGTGCCCCGGCTGGACCGGCTCGGCGCCGGCTCCCAGCAGGCGCACACCGTGGTCGCGACGGCGACGAGCTACCTGCCCGAGGCCGTGGACGCCTACCTGCGCCTGCCCCGCGACTTCGCCGACCGGCGCGTCGTGGACCGCGGCAAGACGTCGCTGCTGATCCTGTGCGACCAGCTCGACCTGCTGGGCGCCACGCTCGACAAGATCTCCGACGCCGTCTCCCGCGCCGACGCCGTGGCGCTCGTCGCGCACGGCCGGTTCCTGGAGGAGAAGTTCGGCGGCTCGGGCGGGCTCACCCTCCCGAGCGCCGGCACGGGCCAGGCCCTGCCGGGCCAGCCGCTGCCCGGCCCGGGTACGGCGGGTCCTGGCACGGCGTCGGGCCCGGCCCCGCTGGAGGCCCCGTGACGACGACGGCGCTGACCGCCGCGCTCGACGCCCTCGCCCGGGCCGGCACCGCCGCGGGCGTCGACGGCCCCGCCGCCCGGGCCGAGGGCGAGCGGCTGGCCGCCGCCGTGGCTGAGTCGTCCCCGGGCGCCCCGGCGGACTGGCTCGCGGCCACCGCCTCCGGTGGCGCGGCGGCGAGCGGCTCCGCCCGCCCGACGTCGGCCACGCTGCAGCCGTTCTTCGACGCCGCCGTGAGCGCCCGCCGCTGGCGCTCCGCCCCGACCGACCTGCTCGCCGGCCTCATCGCGACCGCGCCGCAGCAGGCCGCCGGCTACGCCGACGCGCTGGCCGCCGTCGTCGACGCGGCCGCCTCCCTGGGCGACCCGAGCATCAGCGCGATCGCCGCCGCGGAGGGCACCAAGGCCGTCCACCGCAGCGCGGCGGCGGGCCGCGACCAGGCGCCGTCGGCCGCCTACCCGCCCGGCCTCCCGACACTGTTCGGCGAGCCCGCGACGCCCCTCCCGACGACGACGCCGCCCACCGGGCCGGCGCCGTCGGCCGCGGGCTCCGACCCGGCAGGAGCGGGAGCGACCGCCACGGCGCAGGACGCGGGAGCCCCGGCCGAGCCGACCGAGGGCAAGGAGCCCGAGAAGACCCTGGAGGAGCTCCTCGCGGAGCTCGACCGGCTCATCGGCCTGGGCCGGGTCAAGGACGAGATCCACCGCCAGACCGAGCTGTTGCGTATCGAGCGCCTGCGGGCCGAGGCCGGGCTCACCTCCCCCACGCTGACGCGCCACCTCGTGTTCACCGGCAACCCGGGCACGGGCAAGACGACCGTGGGCCGGCTCGTGGCCGGCATCTACCGCGCGCTGGGGCTGCTGGAGAAGGGCCACCTCGTGGAGGTGGACCGGTCCGAGCTGGTGGCGGGCTACCTGGGCCAGACCGCCGAGAAGACGACGGCGGTGGTGCAGCGCGCCCTGGGCGGCGTGCTCTTCATCGACGAGGCCTACGCGCTGGCCGAGGACCAGTACGGCCGCGAGGCCGTGGACACCCTGGTCAAGGACATGGAGGACCACCGCGACGACCTCGTGGTGATCGTGGCGGGCTACCCCGGCCCCATGGCCCGGTTCATCGGCACGAACCCCGGGCTGGAGAGCCGGTTCGCGCGGACCATCACGTTCGAGGACTACTCGGCCGACGAGCTGCGGCGGATCTTCGAGGCCATGTCCCGCGCCGCCGACTTCGAGCCGGAGCCGGCCGCCCTGGACCGCTTCGACCGCCTCGCGGCCGACCAGCACCGCGGCGAGGGCTTCGGCAACGGCCGCTGGGCACGCAACGTGCTCGACTCCGCGATCGCCCGGCACGCCTGGCGCCTGCGGGACGTTGAACGACCGACGGTGGACCAGCTGCGCACGCTGGTCCCGGAAGACCTGGAGGACGTCGTGGACATCGGGACAGACAGCGAGGCCGGCCTGTGACCGCACCACCGACCACCACGAGCCCGCCGCAGGCCGACCCGGGCACGCCCGCCGGCGCCCCGGACGAGGGTCCGGCCCGCAGGTCGGTCCGGGACCGCCTCGCCGCGGAGCTCGCGACCACCCCGGGCCGCCTCGCGCTGGCCACCGCCGTCGCCGTCGTGGCCTGCCTGCTGCTGGCGATCACCGGGTTCCTGGCGGGCAACAGCCAGTCGGCCGCGCTGCGGGACGCGCAGCGCGACGCCGCGCAGCTCGTCGGCACGCAGGAGCTGCGCAACGACCTGGTGTCCGCCGACGCGACGGCGACCAACTCGTTCCTCGTCGGCGGGCTGGAGCCCGCGGAGGCGCGCGAGGCCTACGAGGCGAGCGTGTCGGAGGCAGCGCAGTCGCTGCCGGCGCTGGCCGCGACCGCGCAGGGCGCGGCCGAGACGGACGACCTGGCCACGGTGTCCGACTCGGTGCAGCGGTACGCGGGCCTGGTCGAGTCGGCCCGCGCGAACAACCGGCAGGGCTTCCCGGTCGGCGCCGCCTACCTGGACCAGGCCTCGTCGGCGCTGCGCGACGAGGTGCTGCCCACGCTCGACGACGTGGCGGTATCGACGTCGCAGCGGGTCGACTCCGACCTGACGTCGGTCTCCCTGTCCCAGGCGCTGCTGCTGTTCGTGCTGCTGGGTCTGGTGGCGCTGGCCGCCGTGCAGCTCTGGCTCGCCCGCCGCACGCACCGCCGCCTGAACATGGGTCTGGCGGCCGCGACCGTCGCCCTGCTGGTGGGCGGCATCGTGGCGACGGCCGCCGTGCTGGGCGGCAACGGCGTGGCCCGGTCGGTGGCGAGCGGCCCGTACGCGGCCACGGTCGCCACGTCGCAGGCCCTGTCGCTGGCGACCGACGCCAAGTCGATGGAGTCGTTCACGCTGATCAAGCGGGGTTCGGGCGCCGAGTTCGAGGACTCGTACCAGACCTCGGTCACCCAGGCGCGCGACCTGCTGAACGAGGCGGACGACGCCGCGGGCACCCGCAACGACCCGCTGTCCCTGCTGGACGCGTGGGACGAGAAGCACGCCGAGATCCGCGCCCTGGACGACGACGGGCAGTGGGACGACGCCGTCGCCGCGGCGACGTCCACGGCCGACGACTCGGCGGGCGCGGCCTTCACCGCGTTCTCCGACGCCGCCCACGCCGACGTCCAGACAACGAGCACCCAGGCGGTGGACCGGCTCGCCTCCGCGGCGACGACCGCGCAGATCGCGGCCTGGGTCGCCCTCGTGCTGGGGGTCGCCGGAGCCGTGGCCGCGGCCGCCGGGATGAACGTCCGCCTGAAGGAGTACCGATGAGCACGCGTGCAGCCCGCAGACCGATCGTCACCGCGCTGGTGGCGCTGGCCCTGGTGGGCACGACGGCGGCGTGCGCGCCCCAGTCCTCGACCCAGCTCCTGACGGGCGCGGCCGGGGCCGGCTCGTCGGCCCAGCAGTCGGCCCAGGAGTCCACGCAGGACTCCGCGCAGCAGTCCGCCCAGGGCTCGGCCCAGCAGGGTGGGACGACGTCGGGCACGGCCACCGCCCCGGCGGAGGACTGCAGCGACGGCCTGCCGGCGGTCGCGTCGATCGAGCCGGACGGCAGCCCGCGGGTCACCTCCGGCTCCACGATGGCCGAGATCCGCGACCGCGGCGCTCTGCGGGTCGGCGTCTCGGCGGACACGCTGCTGATGGGCTCGCGCAACCCGTTCACGGGGGACATCGAGGGCTTCGACATCGACGTGGCCCGGCAGGTCGCCGACGCGATCCTGGGCGACCCGGACAAGATCCAGTTCCGGGTCATCACGTCGGGCGACCGCGAGACCGTCCTGGAGGACGGCGACGTGGACATCGTGACGCGCGCGTTCACGATCAACTGCGACCGGTGGGAGAACATCGCGTTCTCGGCGGAGTACTACCACGCGGGCCAGAAGCTGCTGGTGCCGTCGACGTCGGACGTGCGCGGCATCGACGACCTGGCGGGCCAGCGCGTGTGCGCGCCCGAGGGCACCACGACGCTGGAGCGGCTGCAGCAGTGGGAGGGCGTCGAGGCGGTGCCCGCCGCCACGCACACCACGTGCCTGGTCCTGTTCCAGCAGGGCGCCGTGGACGCCATCACCGGTGACGACACCGTCCTGGCCGGCTTCGCCGCGCAGGACCCGTACGCCAAGGTCGTGGGCGACGCCGTGAGCGACGAGCCCTACGGCGTCGGCATCCCGTCCGGCGACGCGGACATGGTGCGGTTCGTCAACGGGGTGCTGGAGGAGATGGTCGCGGACGGGCAGTGGGAGCAGTCCTACGACAGGTGGCTGGGCGACGCGCTCGGCGACGCGCCGTCCGCTCCCGAGCCCGTGTACGGACGGACGCCGTGAGCCGGACGCAGCGCGCCCCGGCGCCGCCTGGCGCGCTGGGGGTGGCGGCCGAGCCGGCCGCGCTCCTGGCGTACCTGACCGACCTGCAGGCGTGGCTGGACGTGCGCCGCGCCGACCTGGACCGCCTGGACGCGGCGGCCCGGCAGTCCGGCGCGGACGCCGTCACGGCCGACGTCGTGCTCGCCCTGACGCTGTGGCAGGCCGTGCGCACGCGCACGGACGAGCTGGTCGAGGTCTGGGACTCCGGCCGGGCCGACACCGTGGCGCGCGAGCGCATGTCGCAGCTCGTCTGGGGCCGCCTCGGCGGCGACCCCGCCACGTCGCTCCTGTCCCTGGTCGACGCCGCGCGCCTCTGCGACGCGCAGGCCGACCAGCTCGCCACCCGGCTGTCCTTCGACCCGCACGCCGCCGACGTCACCGCGCGCTTCCGGGCGCTGTCCGCCGGGATCGTCCGCGCCGAGGACGCCGCCCGCGCGACGGCCACGACGGAGGACGACGCCGCCGTCGCGCGCCTGCGCGACCGGCACGCGCGGCTCAAGGCCGACGCCGCCCGCGGCGCCGACGTGACGGGCCCCCTCGGGTCGCTCGAGGACGAGGTCGCGCGCACCGAGCGGGACCTCATCGTGCACGCGGCGCGAAGCCGGTCGCTGGCCAAGGACCGGCAGCGCGCCGTCGAGCTGCGCGCCACCCTGGCGGACCGCGCGCCCCGGATCGCCCAGGTCGCCGACCGCTGCCGCCGGGAGGTCGCCGACCCGCCGCACCTCGCGATCCCGGACGTGCACCGCCTCGGCGAGGTCCCCGACGAGCAGGACCGGCTCACGACGTACGTCCAGCGGCTGGGCGCCGTCGAGCGCGCCATGGAGAAGGTCGAGGACGCCTACACCGCACCCCTGCGGGAGCGCGCCGAGCTGCGCTACCGCGTCAAGAACCTGATGACGAAGGCCCAGGGCAACGGGCGGGCGTCGTCGTCCACCGTGAAGGCGGGCGAGGACGAGGCGCGCGAGGCGCTCGACGCGACCCCCTGCGACCTGGTCCTGGCCCGGCACTTCACCGAGCAGCTCGAGGTGCTCGTGCGCGATCTCCCGGAGGGACACCGATGACTGAACAGGCCTGCGCCGAGCCGGGCTGCACCGGCACCATCGAGGACGGCTACTGCAACGTGTGCGGCACGCCGGCCGGGGGCAACCCCGACGGCGACGGGCTAGCCGCCGTCGCCGCGTCCTGGGCCGACGGCGACCTCGACGCCGCGACGGTCCGCTCCGCGGGCTCGCTGCCGAGCGCCGCCGAGCCGTCGACCGGGCGCACCAGCTCGTCGCGCCTCGCGTCCACGGCCCTGGGCTCCGCGCGCGTGACGGGCGGCACCAGCCAGACGCGCCGCGTCGGCACCGGCTCGACCCGCCTGCGCGGGCACCGGCTCGGGGCCGGCCTGACCACCGTGCCGCACACGCCCGTGGCCGACCCGCTGCAGGCCGTCATGGAGACGCCCGAGCTCGCGGAGTCCAAGCGGTACTGCCCCACCTGCGGGCAGCCCGTGGGCCGCGCCCGGGACGGAGTGCCCGGCCGCATCGCCGGGTTCTGCGGGCACTGCGGCGCGCGGTACGACTTCGCGCCCGCGCTCAAGGCCGGCGACCTCGTGGCCCGGCAGTACGAGGTCGTGGGCTGCCTCGCGCACGGTGGCCTCGGCTGGATCTACCTGGCGCGGGACCGCAACGTCAGCGGCCGCTGGGTAGTGCTCAAGGGCCTGCTCAACGCGGGCGACAAGGAGGCGTACGAGGCCGCCGTCGCCGAGCGCCAGTACCTGGCCGAGGTCGAGCACCCGCTGATCGTCGAGATCTTCAACTTCGTGCTGCACGAGGGCCTGGGCTACACCGTCATGGAGTTCGTGGGCGGCCGCTCGCTCAAGGACGTGCTCAAGGACCGCCGCGAGCAGGACGGCGGCAAGCCCCGCCCGCTGCCCGTGGACCAGGCCATCGCCTACATCCTCGAGGTGCTGCCGGCGTTCAGCTACCTGCACGACCACGACCTGCTGTACTGCGACTTCAAGCCGGACAACATCATCGCCCAGGGCGACGGCGTCAAGCTGATCGACATGGGCGGCGTGCGCCGGGTCGACGACCTCACCTCCGCCATCTACGGCACGGTCGGCTACCAGGCGCCCGAGGTGCCGGAGGTCGGGCCGTCCGTCGCGTCCGACATCTTCACGCTCGGCCGCACGCTCGCGTCCCTGGTGCTGGACTTCCGCGGCAACACGACCGTCTACCAGGCGTCGTTCCCGCCGGTCGCGGACACCCCCGTCTTCCAGAAGTACGACTCCTTCTACCGCTGGCTCGCCAAGGCGTGCGCCCCCGCGCCCGCCGACCGGTTCGCCTCCGTGGACGAGGCCCGGGTCCAGCTCCTGGGCGTGCTGCGCGAGGTCGTCGCCACGGACAAGGGCCCGGGCTACACCGCCACGACGTCCGCCGAGTCGCTGCTGTTCGGCGTGCCGCCGCTCGACGGCGCGGACGGCGCCCTGGACTGGAACGAGCTGCCCCTGCTCAAGGTCGACTCGTCCGACCCGATGGCGTCCTGGCTGTCCGGCGTCAACGTCGCGGACCCCGCCGAGCGCATCAAGGCGCTGGCCGGGCCCGCCGAGCACACCGTCGAGGTGCGCCTCGCCGTCGCGCGCGCCGCCATCGAGGCGGGCGACGGCGCGCTGCTGCGCACCACCGTCGCGCAGATCCTGGAGGAGGACCCCTGGGAGTGGCGCGCGGCCTGGATGGAGGGCCTCGGGCACCTGTCGACGGCCAACGCGGCGGCGGCGCGGGCGTCGTTCAACGCCGTCTACGGTCAGATCCCCGGCGAGCCGGCGCCCAAGCTGGCGCTGGCCACGGTCTGCGAGCTGTCGGGCGAGCCCGGCGTCGCCGAGCAGCTCTACGGCACCATCGCGCGGGCCGACGCCAACTACACCGGGGCCGCCGCGTTCGGCCTCGCCCGCGTGCGCTCCGGCGGCGGCGACCTCGACGGCGCCCTCGACGCGCTGGAGCTGGTGGGCCCCACGCGTGGCTCGTTCCCGGACGCCCGGCTGCAGCGGGCCCGGCTGCTCGTCTCCGCGCACCGCACCCTGCTCGACCTGGCCGACGCCGTCGCCGGGCTCGACGCCGCCCACATCCCCGCGCGGCCCAAGGCCGAGGTCACCGTCGACGCCCTCGACGAGGCGCTCGACCTGGTGCTGAGCGACGGCCCCGTGCCGACGGTGCGCGTGGCCGGGGTGGCCGCCGAGGAGCGGGAGCTGCGGGACCGGCTGGAGCTCGCCCTGCGCAACCTCGCCCACCTCACCGACGAGCGCTCGGAGCGCGTGGCGCTCGTCGACCGGGCAAACTCCGTACGGCAGTGGACGTGGCGATAGACGGGGCGGGAGCCCTGACAAGAGCAAGGAGATCCACCCAGACATGAGTGCCGACGACAGCGTCCTCGTGCGCTGCCCGAGCTGCGGCGAGACCGCGGCGCCCCGCGCCCGATTCTGCGAGAACTGCGGCACCGCGCTGGGCGCCGGGGCGAGCGACCCGTCGCTGCCGTCCGAGGTGACCCTCGACGTGGCACCCACCGTGCTGGACCTCGACCCGGCGACGGGCGAGGCCGGCGGCCGGCGCCGGTGCGCGGCCTGCGGCGGCGTCATCGCCGACGACGGCTACTGCGCCGACTGCGGCACCCCCGGCCAGTCCGAGCGCGACCACTTCGAGGAGCGTCCGGCCACCTGGGTCGCCGGTGTCTGCGACCGCGGCATCCGGCACTCCCGCAACGAGGACGCGATGGCGCTGGCCGCGAGCCAGGACTTCGCGGCCCTGGTGGTGTGCGACGGCGTCTCCAGCGCCCCGGACTCCGACGTCGCCTCGCTCGCCGCGAGCCGCGCCGCCCGGGAGGTGCTGGTCGCCTACGGCCCCGAGGGGTCGAGCTCGGTCGCGGGCGCGACCAGCCGGCGCATCGCCGGCTGGACCGACGCCATGGTCGCGGCGTCGCGCGCGGCGGGCCAGGCCGTGCGGGGCGCGGCGGAGCAGCTCGCCGCGACCAAGGGCACCGACGTGGCGGACGACCCGCCGTCGTGCACCTTCGTGGCCGCCGTCGTGGACCGCGACCTGATCGTGGCCGGCTGGCTGGGCGACTCGCGCGTCTACTGGCTGCCGGACGCCGGGCCCGCGGAGCAGCTCAGCGTGGACGACTCGTGGGCGCAGGAGATGATCGCCGCCGGCGTGCCGCGCGCCCAGGCGGAGACCTCGCCCCAGGCGCACGCCATCACGCGGTGGCTCGGGCCCGACGCCGCCGACACCGACGCGCGCTGCGCCGCGACCGTCCCGTCGGGGCCCGGCTGGCTGCTGGTCTGCTCCGACGGCCTGTGGAACTACTGCTCCGGCGCCCACGAGATGGGTGAGCTCGTGCGCAAGTTCGCCGGCTGCGGCGAGCCCCACGCCGCCGCGTCGGCCCTCGTCCGCTGGGCCAACGCCCAGGGCGGGCGGGACAACATCACCGCCGCGCTCGCGCGGATCGACCCGACTGTCACCGAGCAGCGTTAACCTGCCGTAACCGAGAGGAGCCACCGTGGCCGAGTTCTCCGCCGAGGTCTTCCAGAACGAGTTCCTGTCCGACGGCGGCACCGACGTGCACGCCATCGTGTCCGTGACCTGCACCGGGGCGGGCGCTGCCGGCGCGGGCGCCGCCGCATCCCTGAGCGGGACCGCCGACGGCGTGGGCGGGGGCCAGGTCGCCGAGATCGTCGCCGTCGACACGTCCGGGTCCATGCAGGGCCGCAACATGGAGGCCGCCAAGCACGCCGCAGCGGTCGCCGTGGACCAGATCCCGGACGGCACGCTGTTCGCGATCATCGGCGGCTCGCACGTGGCCACCCGGATCTTCCCGTACCCCAACGCGCGCGTGCCGATGGTCGCCATGGAGCCCGGCGCCCGCAACGAGGCCAAGCGCGCCATCTCGACCATGTCGGCGAGCGGCGGCACGGCCATCTCGACGTGGCTGCGGCTCGCCGACGACCTGTTCGCCACAGTGCCCGCGGCGCAGAAACACCTGATCCTGCTGACCGACGGCAAGAACGAGTCCGAGCCGTCGATGCACCTGGACCGGATGATCACCGACGTCACGGGCCACTTCCAGTGCGACGCCCGCGGCGTGGGCGACCGCTGGGTGGTCGAGGAGCTGCGCAAGATCTCGACGGCGCTGCTCGGCACCGTGGACCTCATCGCGCGCCCGGAGGACATCGCCGAGGACTTCGCGGCCCTCGTGCGCAAGTCCATGGCCCGCGGCGTCGCCGACGTGGACCTGCGCGTCTGGGCGCCGCAGGGCTCCCAGGTGCTGTTCGTCAAGCAGGTGGCCCCCGAGGTCGACGACCTGACGAGCCGCCGCACCGAGGTCAACCCGCTGACCAGCGGGTTCCCCACGGGCGCGTGGGCCGACGAGACCCGCGACTACCACGTGGCGGTCCGCGTGGCGGCCAAGCCCGTGGGCTCGGAGCAGCTCGCCGCGCGCGTCCAGGTCGCGGTGGGCGGCGAGGTGCAGGCGTCGGGCCTGGTCAAGGCCAAGTGGTCGGATGACTCCACGCTCACCGCCCGGATCAGCCCCGAGGTCGCGCACTACACGGGCCAGGCGGAGCTCGCCTCCGCCATCCAGGAGGGCCTGGCGGCCAAGGCCTCGGGCGACGAGGCGACGGCGACCGTCAAGCTCGGCCGCGCCGTGCAGCTCGCCGCCGAGACCGGCAACGACGAGGCCACGTCGCGGCTGCGCAAGATCGTGGAGGTCGAGAACGAGGAGGAGGGCACCGTGCGGCTCAAGCGGAACACCGCCAAGCTGGACGAGATGGCACTCGACACCGCCTCCACCAAGACGACCCGGGTCCGGCGCGCATGACCGTCGTCTGCCCGGAGGGACACACCAGCCAGTCCACGGACTACTGCGACGTCTGCGGCACGCCGATCCCGGCGGCCTCGGCCGACCCGGGGCCTGCGAGCGGGACCGGTGCGGCCGCTTCTGGTGGTGCGGTTTCTGGTGGCGCTGCCGCCGGCGGGGCCGCCGCCGGACCGGTGACCTGCCCGAACTGCGGCGACGTGTCCCCCGCCGACTCCCTGTTCTGCGAGAACTGCGGGTACGACTTCACGACCGGGACGCCGGCCCCGCCGCCCCCGCCCGGGGCGACGTCGGGCCTGGACCTCGGCGACCTGGGCGCGACGCAGCCGGGGAACGGCTCTGCTCCGGGCGGGTCTGCGCCTGCCGGGTCTGCTCCCGCGGGCGACCCCGGTCCGGGGTCGGCGTCGGTCGGGTCCGTGCCTGCTTCGGCGGGGTCGGTGCCGGCGGGTGCCGGGTCGGTGGGGTCTGCTGCGCCGTCGGCCGGTACTCCGGCGCCGTCGGCCGGGGTGCCCGCGCCGTCGGCCGGTGGGGCGGTGCCCGGGCCGTCGGCGGAGGGTGGTGGCCTCGCCGCGCCGCCCGTCCCGGGTGACGACACCTGGGTGGCCGAGATCTGGGTGGACCCCGACTGGTACGCGCACGAGCGGCCCGAGGACCCGATGCCGTCCGCGGGGCTGCCCGGCCTGGTCACGCTGCGGCAGCGCAGCCTGCTGGTGGGGCGGCCGTCGAAGTCGCGCGGCATCCGGCCCGACATCGACTGCGGCAGCGACCCGGGCGTCTCCCGGCGGCACTGCCAGCTCTCGACGGACGGTCAGCGCTGGTGGGTCGAGGACCTGGGCTCGTCGAACGGCACCTTCGTCGCGGCGGCGGGCGACCCGCTGCCGGACACCCCGCTCACGCAGGGCGTCCGGCGCGAGATCGAGGAGAACGACCGGGTCTTCATCGGCGCGTGGACCCGCCTGGTGGTCCGCAAGGCCCTCCCGGGCGAGGCCTGACTTTCTCTTCTGTCGGCCCGGACATGTCAGACGCCTTCGCGTCGGACCCTCGGGTCGCCTTCTCCTTCGAGACCTAAGTTTCTTCGCTTTCGAGCTCCTCAAAGCGAAGAAACTTAGGTCTCGAAGGAGAGAGCGACCTAGGCCTCCGAGGCGGGGGCGTCGGCGCGGCGGAGGCGGAGCGCGACCAGGCCGGCGCCGACCACCACGACGACGTTGACGAGCACCAGCAGCCGGTAGTCGACGAACGCCAGCAGCCCCGCGCCGAGCGCCGTCACGAGAGTGCCCGGCAGGTTGTTCACGAGGTGCCCTGCCGCGGCGACCCGGCCCTGGAGCCGGTCGGGGGTCACGACCTGACGCTCGGTGACCCATGCGATGACCGCGGCCGTCACGCCGAAGCCGAGCAGCGCCTGGGCCGCGACCGCCGGGATGACCCACTGGAACGCGAACGGCACGAGGGACACGCCCACGGCCAGGACCCCGAGGGCGTAGACGCGCGGCCGCCCGTACCGGAGCATGAGCCGCGGCGTGACCGCCCCGGCGACGAACCCGGCCACACCCTGCAGCACGGTGATCGGCCCGAGCCAGGCCGCGGGCAGCCCCAGCCCGTCGAGCACGGCGAAGACGACGGCGTTCACGAGGCCGACCGACGCGAAGACGATCACCGCGTTCCATGTCATCCCGCCCAGCGGCTGGGTGCCGAACAGGTGCCGGAACCCCGCCGTCGTCGCCGCCAGGTACGACTCGCCCGTGGAGTCCTCGAACCGCGACTCGACGACCCGCACGAACCCGAGCACGATCGCCGCGCCCACGAACCCGCCGATCGCGACGGCGACCAGCGGCACCACGCCGGCCAGCGCGTACACGGCCGCGCCGACCACCGGCAGGGCCACCCGGAAGACCTGGTCGATCATGGAGAGGCGGCCGTTCGCGTGCCCGAGGGCCTCGTCGGGCAGCAGGTCCTTGAGCAGGCCCGACTGGCAGGCGCCCGTCACGTACGCGACCGCCGAGTAGACCAGCGTGGACGCGAAGATCACCCAGACCTGGCCCGGCGCGGTGACCCAGAACAGGGGCACCAGCCCGAGCGCGCCCACCACGTAGGCGACCACGAGCATGCGGCGGCGCGACACCCGGTCCGCGAGGTACCCGAGGAAGGGCGATGCGAGGGCGGGCAGTCCGAGGACCGCGAACGTCACGCCGCCCAGGGCGGCGCTGCCGGTCAGGTCAGCGACCCACACGGCCATGAGCAGCGTGAGCAGGGAGTCGGCCACGTTGGCGAGCGTCCAGCCCACCACGAGGGTGCGGAACACGGGGGTCCGCAGATGTCGGGCGGGGTCGTCGGGGACCGGCTGCCCGACGGCGGACGGGTCCGCGGGTGGTGTCGGCGGGAGGCTCGCAGTCGCTCCGACGGGCGCCGGTGGTGAGACCACGGCCGGTGCGGCTGCCTCCTGCCCGACGGCGGACGGGTCGCCCTGAGCGGTGCCCGGGGCCGGGCGGACGCCGGAGGTGGCATCGTCGGCCGCGGCGGTCTCGTCGCCGTGGGCCGGGGGCAGGGTGGTGGTCATGCGTCTTCGCCCTCGGGGTCCGGGATGTCGGACCAGACGGCGCCGAACAGGTGCGCCCGCCGCGCACCGGGCGGGCGCTTCGCGGGGTCCTCGGAGCGGCCGCGGAACGGTGCAGCGATCTCCTCGAGCCGGCGGGACAGGTCGTCGAGCTCGTCGCGGGTCGCCCAGTACTCCTGGTGTGTCTGGGTCGTGGCGTAGATCCAGGCCGGGTCGTCGCGGCCGGCGTCGGCGAGCCAGCGCTGGAGCGCCGCGAACTGCTCGGCGACGAACATGCTGCCGAACGCCTGGGCGGCGGGCCACGACTCCGGGTCCGCGAGGTCGGGACGCACGCTGAACCCCCTGCTCACGGCCCGCCAGGGTCGCTCCTTGCCGTGCGGCTCGGCGCGCTCGACGTGCCCGTACTTCTGGAGCTGGCGCAGGTGGAACGAACAGCTCGCCACGGACTCGCCCGTGCGCTCGGCGCACTGCGTGGCGGTGAGCTCGACGCCGGCAGCGAACAGGCTGAGCAGCCGGATGCGCAACGGGTGGGTCATGGCCTTGATGGCGTCGGCCTGCGAGATGACGGCGTCGTCAGGCGACACCGGGCGTGTGAACCCCTGGACCTCTGGCTGCATCTGCTCGGGCATGCGCCGAGCGTAGGACGCTAAAGGGAACTTGCGCAAGCATCCTTTAGCGACTTCCCCGCACGTGTCAGACGTACAGGTCACTCGGGTGACCTGTACGTCTGACACGTGCGCGGAAAAAGGCGTGCGCGGCACCGGGGTCTCCTGGGAGGCTCAGGGCACACCGCGGTGACGTCCGTCCGGTCCCATACCGGGCGGTGGACAGGGTCCGGCCAGACCCTCCTGTCGGGAGACCGGCAATCCAGCGTCACGAAAGGCACTCACGTGCACACCGAGTACGACCTGGCGCAGTCCCTCCACCGGGACCGCCTGAAGGACGCCGAGGAATACCGGCGTTCCCGCAAGCTCCGCGAGGAGCAGAAGCGACGCAGGGCCGAGGCCCGCGCCGCACACCGGAACGACAGCCGCGCATCGGCACCCGCCCTGCGCGTGCGGTCCGCATGACCCGTACGGCGTCCGCCGGAGCACCTCCGGCGACCGGCGCCTCCGACATCCCGAAGCAGAGCGTGTGCGCGGCACACGCTCTGCTTCGCTCTTGTGCGCCCGAACACGCCTCGCATCGCCCCTGACCTGCGAACAGGGTGCTGCACGTCACCCCTGTCCGCCTTGCGCGGCATTTCCGGAATCAGGGATGATGTAACACGACGGAAACACTGAGGAGCACCGCGCCGCGACCCGGCCGGAGCACGCCCACTGCCACCGTCACCTCTCCCCACCCCTGGAAGGACCACGGACATGCATGCCGAGACCGCCTACTACATCAGCCGCGCACAGGTCGCCGAGATCGCCCGCCGCGCCGAGGTTGCCGAAGCCCAGGAGCGCGCCCTGCGTGAGCGCCCCGAGCGCGCGACCAAGCGCACCAAGCGTTTCCGCCTGATCTGACCGACTGACCCGGTCGGTCGATCGACCGGCCCCGTCGGCACGGCCGACCCGCCGAGCAACAGCGCCCCGACCGCCGTCGGACATCCTGGGCCCTTCCCCGAGCGACCTCGTCGCCTCGCGGAAGGGCCTTCGTGTACCCCGCCGGACTGCCCCAGGCACCGGACGGAATAGGCTAGGTCGGTGAGCCTTCCCAACCCCAACGAGCGCATCGTCTGGATCGACTGCGAGATGACCGGCCTCGACCTGCGCGCAGACGCGCTGATCGAGGTCGCCGCGATCGTCACCGACTCCGACCTCAACGTCCTGGGCACCGGTGTCGATGTCCTCGTCAAACCCCCGGCCGAGGCGCTGGCGCAGATGAACGACTTCGTCCGCACCATGCACACCACGTCCGGCCTGCTCGACGAGCTCGACCAGGGGCTGACCCTCGAGGAGGCGCAGGAGCAGATCCTGGCCTACATCCGCGAGTGGGTGCCCGAGCCGGGCAAGGCTCCGCTGGCCGGCAACTCCGTCGGCACCGACAAGTCGTTCCTCGACCTGCACATGGTCGAGCTGGTGGACTACCTGCACTACCGGATCATCGACGTGTCCTCGATCAAGGAGCTCTCGCGCCGCTGGTACCCGCGCGTCTACTTCGCTTCTCCGAAGAAGGACGGCGGGCACCGCGCGCTGGCCGACATCCTGGAGTCGATCGACGAGCTGCGCTACTACCGCGAGGTCCTGTTCCCCGCGCAGCCCGGCCCCGACACCACGACCGCCCGCGCCGCAGCGGCGCGTGTTGCCGAGACGTCCGTCACGAAGCAGCTCGCTCCGTAGATTTGAGTTCGGTCCGCGGCCGCTGACCATGTATGCTTTTCGACGGTCGCCGGTCCACGAATCGGCGGACATGGTGGGCGTAGCTCAGCTGGTAGAGCATCGCGTTGTGGTCGCGAGGGCCGCGGGTTCAAGTCCCGTCGCTCACCCCATGCGCAAGAGGGCCCCTCGCTTCGGCGAGGGGCCCTTTCGCGTTGCCCGACGACGCCGGAGGCGGCACCGGTGCCGCCTCCGTCAGCCTCCGGCCGGTCACCGTCAGCCCAGGAGCTTGACCACCGCGTCCGCGAGCCGGCCCTCGACGCCCGTGCCGTACTTCATCCACAGCGACGGCTCGGTCAGCTCCAGCTCGATGACCATCGGCACGCCGTCGTCGCCCGAGACGAGGTCCACGCGCGCGTAGGTGAGGTCCGCGCCCGTGGCCGCCCGGGCGACGTCGAGCGCCCGCCGGGCCACCTCGACCTGGTCGGGCGTGGCCTCGAACGCCGCCATCTCCTCGCGGGCGTACAGCTCGCCGGACTCCTCGGCCGGGCCGGTGAGCAGCGCGTTCTTGCGGACGGCGTGCGTGAGCTCGCCGTCGACGAAGACGAGGCAGGTCTCGCCCGTGGTGTCCACGGAGGTGACGTAGGGCTGGATCATGGCCCAGCGGCCGTCGTCGAGCAGGCGCATGGCGTGCGCGATCGCCTTGCCGCGCGACTGCGCGGACACCGGCTGGTACCGGCCCGTGTTCTGCGCGCCGGCGCTGACCACGGGCTTGACCACGAAGTCGCCGAACGCGGGCATGCGGGTGTGCACGGCGCGCTTGGACAGGTGCCGCTCGGGGTCGAGCCAGATCGTCGGGATCACCGGGACGCCCGCCGCCTCGAGCTCGCGCAGGTAGCGCTTGTCGGTGTTCCACTCGATGACGTCGGCGCTGTTCGCGACCTTGGGCAGCGAGCGCGCCCAGGCGAGGAACTCGTCGTGGCGCGGCGAGTAGTCCCAGGTCGAGCGGACCAGCACCAGGTCGTAGGCCTGCCAGTCGACGGCCGGGTCGTCCCACACGGCGGGTTCGGCCGTCACGCCGCGCTCGGCGAGCGCCGCGATCAGCGGCACGTCGTCCTTGTCGAGGTCGGGCAGCTGGGAGCAGGTCGCGAGGGCTACACGTGCGTTGGTCACGCCCCCGAGACTATCCGGACACGTTCGTTGAGGTCCCGGCGTGCGCGCAGGTCAAGACGCGGCGTCGGTCACAGCGGCGTCGTCGGCGTCCGCCGTCGCGCCCGTCGCGCTCGTCGCGCCCGCCCCGCCGCTCCCGGCCGCACCATCAGCGTCGCCCGGCACACCGTTCGCCGGCTCCTGGGCCGCCGCGTCCGCCGCGCGGCGCAGCGCCCCGAGGATCCCGTCCGCCGTGAGCGAGCCGACGACGTCGCCCGACTCCCCCACGACCGGCACCCGACCCATGGCCGACGCCGGCAGCGCGGCCACGGCCTCGAACGCGTCGGTGAGGCGCGCGCCCAGCCGCACGGGGGCGGGGGCCGGCTGCACGATCCGGTCCGCGCCGTCCAGGTCGGCGCTCTGCACGCGGGCGAGCGACAGCATGCGCGAGGCCGCGCCGTCGCCGATGAAGTCGCGCACGCGCTCGGAGGCCGGGTGGGCCAGCACCGCGAGCGGGCTCGCGACCTGCTCCAGCCTGCCGCCGCGGGACAGCACGGCGATGCGGTCGCCCAGGCGCGCGGCCTCGTCGATGTCGTGCGTCACGAGGATCACCGTGGTGCCGGTCTCCTGCTGGATGCGCTGGAACTCGGTCTGCAGGTGGCGGCGGAACTCCGGGTCGACGGCGCCGAACGGCTCGTCCATCAGCAGCACCGGCGGGTCGGTCGCGAGCGCCCGGGCCACGCCGATGCGCTGGCGCTCACCGCCGGACAGCTCGTGCGGGTACCGCTTCGCGTACGTGGCGGCGGGCAGGCCCACGAGGTCGAGCAGCTCGGCGACGCGCGCCCGGGTGCGCCGGCGGTCCCAGCCGAGCAGGCCCGGCACGGTGGCGATGTTCGCCTCGACGGTCCGGTGCGGGAAGAGCCCGACGTTCTGGATCACGTAGCCGATGCGGCGGCGCAGGGCCACGGGGTCGGTGGTGGTCACGTCCTCGCCGTCGAGCAGGATGCGGCCCGACGTCGGCTCCACCAGCCGGTTGACCATGCGCAGCGTGGTGGACTTGCCGCAGCCCGACGGCCCGACGAGCGCCAGGACCTCGTGCTCGCGCACGGAGAGGCTCAGCCCTTCGACGGCGACGGTTCCGCTGCCGAACGACTTACGGACGGAGTCGAGCTCGATCACGGTGCGAGAAGCCATGTGCTCGAACCTACCGGGTGAAGAGCACGATAGGTTCTCACCATGCCCGGCAACCCATGGTTCTCCTGGTCGTACGTGGTCAACAACGCGCCCTTGATCTGGCAGCGCACGCTCGAGCACGCCGGCCTGACGATCGAGGCCGTCCTGATCTCGGCGGCCATCGCCATCCCGCTCGGCGCCCTGGTCTCGCGGTCGCGGTGGCTGGCCGGGCCGGTGCTCGGCACCGCGGCGGTCATGTACACCGTGCCGTCCCTGGCGCTGTTCGCGATCCTCGCGCCGCTGCTCGGCATCGGGCGCACGCCGGTCCTGGTAGGCCTGGTGGTCTACGCGCTGCTGATCATCCTGCGCAACACGGTCGCCGGGCTCTCGACCGTGGACCCCGCCGTCACCGACGCCGCCCGCGGCCTGGGCTACGGGCCCGGCCGCCTGCTGGTCCAGGTGGCCATGCCGAGCGCGCTGCCGAGCATCATCGCCGGGCTGCGGCTGGCGACCGTGTCGACCGTCGCCCTGGTGACCGTGGGCGTCGTCGTCGGCTACGGAGGCCTGGGGCAGCTCATGTTCCAGGGCTTCCGCAACAACTTCTACCGGGCCGAGATCATGACGGCGACGCTCGCCACGATCCTGCTCGCGCTCGTGCTCGACCTCGCCCTGTGGGCCGTCGGCAGAGCCCTGACCCCCTGGCTGCGCAGGAGGACCGCATGAGCGCCCCGACCGGAGTCGTCCAGCAGGCGATCGTCTGGCTCAACGACCCCCTGACCTGGACCGAGCCCGGCGGCATCCTCGAGCTCGCGGGCGAGCACCTGGTCATGACGGCGATCGCCGTGGTCATCGCCGCCGCCGTCGCCATCCCGACCGGCGCCTGGCTGGGGCACAGCGGCCGCGGCGCGGGCACCGTCGTCTGGCTCACCAACGCCTCCCGCGCGCTGCCGACGCTCGGCATCATCCTGCTGCTCGCCGCCGGCGGGCTGTTCGGCAACACCGCGACGGTCATCGCGGCCGCCTTCTTCGCCGTGCCCGTGCTGCTCGTCAACACCTACGAGGGCGTGCGCGGCGCCGACCCCGACGCCAAGGACGCCGCCCGCGGCATGGGCATGAGCGACGGCCGCATCCTGCTCCAGGTCGAGCTGCCGCTCGCCACCACCCTGGTCTCCGCCGGCCTGCGCGTCACGATCGTCCAGGTGGTCGCGACCATCCCGCTCGCGGCGCTCGCCGGGGGCGGTGGCCTGGGCCAAATCATCGCGCTCGGCATGGGCACGCAGCGCTACGGCGAGGTGCTCGCGGGCGGCGTGGTGGTCGCCGGGCTGTGCCTGCTGATCGACGCCGTGCTCGCCGTCGGGCAGCGCCTCGCCACCCCGGCGCCGCTCCGGCTGCGCGCCGGGTGACCTGCCTTCTCCGGGAATAAAGTTCGAAGTGCCCGACCGAATGTAACGACATTCTCACGAGAGGGTTTATCCCTTGCGATCGTCCGCCGGCCGAGGTCGAATGGTACAGATCGAAGCCGTAGAACAGATGTACGCCACCCACGTTCGGAGACATTCGATGAAGTTCCCCCGCAAGCATGTGTCCTTGCCCCGCGCGCTCGGCGCCGCGGCCGCCGTCGTCTCCCTCGCGTTCCTGACCGCCTGTGGCGAGCCGGGTTCCGCCGGTGGCAACGACGGTGGCAGCAGCCCGACCGGCGGCACCAGCCTCGCCGCCTGCGAGGCCGTGCCCGGCGACGAGCTCGTCGTGCTCGACGACGACAAGCAGCTCCAGACCGTCGACAACATCATCCCGGCGATCAACGCGGCGGCGGTGGAGGGCGACGACACGCTGATCCCGCTCCTCGACTCCGTCTCCGCCGCCCTCGACACCGACACCCTCATCGGCCTGAACAAGGCCGTGGACGTCGACCGCCGCACCTCCGCGGAGGTCGCCGAGGAGTTCGTCGCCGACGCCGGCCTGGACAACCCCGAGCAGAGCGGCAGCGGCAAGATCGTCGTCGGCGCCGCGGACTTCGCCGAGAGCGCCACGCTCGGCACCATCTACGCGACGGTGCTCAACGCCGCCGGGTACGACGCCGAGGTGACCACCATCGGCAACCGCGAGGCCTACCTGCCCGCCCTGGAGGACGGCAAGCAGGTCCAGGTGATCCCCGAGTACGTGGGCACCCTGACCGAGTTCATCAACAAGGACGTCAACGGCGCCGACGCCGAGCCGGTCGCGAGCAGCGACCTCGACGCGACCGTCGAGGGCCTCACCGGCCTGGGCGAGGAGGTCGGCCTCGTGTTCGGGACGCCGTCCCCCGCGCAGGACCAGAACGCGTTCGCCGTGACCAAGGCCTTCGCCGACGAGAACGGCGTCACCACGCTCAGCGAGCTCGCCGAGACCTGCGGCGGCCTCGTGCTCGGCGGCCCGCCGGAGTGCACGGAGCGCCCGTTCTGCCAGCCGGGTCTCGAGGAGACGTACGGCCTGCAGTTCGCGGAGTTCCGCTCGCTCGACGCCGGCGGCCCGCTGACCAAGTCGGCGCTGCAGCAGGGCGAGGTCACCCTCGGCCTGGTCTTCAGCTCGGACGGCTCGCTGACCCCGTCGGAGTGACGACCCGCTGACCGCGCCCAGGCGCTGACCCGCCGGGTGCGGTCTGCGGATCGCGGCTAGCAACTCACCTTCGAGACCTAAGTTTCTTCGCTTTGAGCCTGCTCAAAGCGAAGAAACTTAGGTCTCGAAGTGGTTTGGGGGCCCGGACCTTGGGTCCCGGCCTCGGGGCAGAGGGCCCGGGTCAGAGGCCGTAGGACTCCAGGAAGCGGACCCAGACCTCGCTGACCGTCGGGTACGCGGGCACCGCGTGCCAGAGGCGGTCCAGCGGCACCTCGCCGACGACGGCGATCGTCGCGGCGTGCAGCATCTCGCCGGCGTCGGGCCCCACGAACGTGGCGCCCACCAGCACCCGGCGCTGCGTGTCGACGAGCACCTGGGCGCGGCCCGTGTAGTTCGGGCCGTCCACGCTGGCCCCCGCCATCCAGGACAGGTCGTACGACACGGCCTCGACGGGGATGCCGGCCGCCCGCGCCTCGCGCTCCGTCGGCCCCACCCAGCTCACCTGCGGCCGCGTGAACACGACCTGGACGCGCGCGCCGTGGTCGGCGGTCGCGGCATACCGCGACCACGGCTTGCCCTCCTGCCCGACGGCGGGCTCCGGGTCACCGCTCGTCGGGGAGCGGTCGCCGGCCTCCGTGCCGTACCGCGCCGCGACCACGTCGCCGACGATGCGCCCCTGGTACTTGCCCTGGTGCGTGGTCGGCGCCCGGCCGGTCACGTCGCCGCACGCGTACAGCCAGCCGCCGGGCACGCCCACGACCTCCAGGGACTCGTTGACGACGAGCGCCCCGCCGCGGCCCAGGCTCGACGCGTCCAGGCCCACGCTCTCCACGTTGAGGTCGGTCGTACGGGGCACCCGGCCCGTCGCGACGAGGATCTCGGCAGCGGTGACCGTCCCGCCGTCGGACAGCGTGACGGTGACCGGGCCCGCGGGCTCGTTGTCGCTCCCCGTGCCCGGCCGGTCCACCGAGGCGACACCGACGCCGGTCCGCACGTCGACGCCCGCCGCGCGCAGCGACTCGGCGACCATCTCGCCCGCGAACGGCTCGGCGTTCGACAGCAGGCCGCCCCGGGAGAGCAGCGTGACCTGCGCGCCGAGGTCCGTGTACGCGTTCGCCATCTCGACGCCCACCACGCCGCCGCCGACCACGACCAGCGACTCGGGGATCGCCTCGGCGCCCGTCGCCTCACGGCTGGACCACGGTGAGGCGGCCGCGAGGCCCGGCGTGTCGGGCAGCACGGGCACGCTGCCGGTCGCGGCGATCACGGCGTGCCGGGCGCGCAGCAGCCGGGTCCGGGGGGCCTCGCCCGTCTCGGCCTCCGCGAGGCCGCCGCCGGCGTCCTCGTCGTCGGAGCCGGAACCGGCACCCGCGCCGGCGCCGCTGGCCGAGGAACCGCCGGCCCCGTCCGCCGTCGGCAACGTGACCTCCACCAGCCGCTCGCCGGCGAGGCGGCCGTGCCCGCGCACGAGCGTCAGGCCCGCACCCTCGACCCACGAGACCTGCCCGGAGTCGTCCCAGTCGCTGGTGATCTCGTTGCGCCGTGCCAGCACGGCGGCGACGTCGGGCGCGCCCGGGTCGGCCAGCCCTGGCGTGTCGCGCGCCAGCGCGCGCACGGTGCCGGCGCGCAGCAGCACCTTGGACGGCATGCAGGCCCAGTACGAGCACTCACCGCCCACGAGCTCGGACTCGACGAGGGCGACGGACAGGCCGGTGCGGGAGGCGCGGTCCGCCGCGTTCTCGCCCACGGGCCCGCCACCGATCACGATGACGTCGTAGGTCTCGTCCGCCTGCTCGCCGGGTGTCTCAGGTGCGTTGTTCATGTCGCCATCCTGGACCTGACCCGCGTTACCGGTCTATCGGACGCGGGCGGAACGTCACGAGATGTCTCGTACGAGCACGACGTCGGGCGAGACCGGTCGGTCGAAGATCTCGTGGACGTCCGCCATGAGGTCGAGCACCAGGGCGTCGAGGCGCGCCGCGGCCTCGGGCGCGCCGACATCGCCCACGTGGCCGTAGACCGTCAGCGTGAGCAGGCCCCAGTGCCGAGCCGAGCACAGGTTCATCGCGTGCAGCAGACCGAGCGGCACGTCCGGCGGGAAGTCCGGGATGCCGAGCATCGCCTTCCGCGCCGCCCGCAGGTGGGGCACGAGCGCGGGCGGGAGCTCGTCGTCGGGGATCACGCGGCAGCCCGCCCGCCACCAGGCCAGGGCGATCGGCGCGAACACGGCGCCGACGCGCTCCAGCGCCATCAGCGGTGCGGGGCCGGACCCGTGGGACTCCTCGGCCGCCGCGACGCCCGGGCGGGAGATGCGCAGCCGGCCCGACATCAGCAGGTCGTACTCGTTGCGGTGGGCGAGGCACCAGCGGAACGTCGCGTGCACGACGGCGTGGCACTGCGCGCTCGGGTCGTCCGCGGGCTGGCGCGACCTGGCGTCCTCGACGGCGGCCAGCAGCTCGTCGACGACGTCCTGGTGGGTGGCGTGCAGCAGGCCCGGCCGGCCGTCGAAGTAGCGGTAGAGCCCCGGCGCCGCGATCCCGACGTCCTTCGCGACGGCCTGCATCGTGACGCCGTCCGCGCCGTGCTCGTCCAGCAGGCGGCGGGCCGAGGCCAGCGACTCCTCCAGCAGCGCGCGGCGCAGGCGGGCGCGGCGGCCCGTGGCGCTCGGCGACTCCCCGTCCGCGGGGTGCGGGCCCGCGGGGTGCGCGGCCGCCGGGTATGCGCCCTCCCGCGTCTCCGCTCGGCCGACGCCGGTCAGGCCCGCCTGCGCCGGACCCGGACCGTGCGCGGGCGTCCCGGCAGCGGGTGCACCGGCGTCGGGCACTCCAGCATCGGGCCTACCGGCGTCGGGCCCACCGGTCCCGGGACCGGACGCGAAGACCGGGTCGACGACGGCGGCGGCGCTGACGCCCAGGCCGAAGAGCGCGAGGTTGCGCGCGGTCAGGTCGTCCAGCAGGGCGGTGATGTAGCCGCGCCGGACCGGCCCGTCGGGTTCGGTGATGTGGCCGTACACCGTCATGCACAGCAGGCCGAAGGTGCGCTGCCAGGCCACGCGGCCGGCGGCGAGCAGCCCGAGCGGCGCGCCCGGGGGAACGTCCGGGTACGCGGCGAGCAGCACGTCGCGCCGCGCGGCCAGCTCGGGCGCCAGCTCCGGGCGGACGGGCTCGTCGAAGCGGGCCGCGCCGTCGGCCCACTGCCCGGCGAGCGCCGTGAACGTCAGGGCCGCCACCTCGTAGAACGTGCCGTTGCCGCCCTCGTCGCCCACCGGGGCGTCCGCCTCGGCCAGGCGCAGGTCGCCGCCGAGCAGCAGGTCGAACTCCCGGGGGTGCGCCACGCACCACCCGAACATGGCGTAGGTCAGCGCCTGCAGCGCGGCGGCGCGGTCGCCGGCCGGCTGGCGGGTCGTCGCGGCGCGGACGTGGGCCACCAGCTCGTCGAGCACGTCCCGGTGCGTCGCGCGCAGCAGGTCGGCGCGGCTCGGGAAGTAGCGGTAGAGCGCGGGCCCGGCGATGCCGACCTCCCGGCTGACCGCCAGCATCGTCACGCTCTCGACGCCGCCGTCGGCGAGGAGGCGACGCGCCGTGGCGATCGAGGTGCTCATCAGCTCCTGGCGCCGACGCCGTCGCGGCGTGACCTCTGCTTTGGTGCTCACGGGGCGTACTTGATCTCCGATGGTGACGACAATGTGGCACCAAGTCTCGCACGCTTCGGGCGCACAAAGATCACGTGGTGGTCGAACGTAGGGTTGGTCGCCGCATCACGCCTCTTGCAGCGACCAACCCTACGTTCAACCGATCCCCGCCCCGGGGCGGGGCGGGTAAGCGGGCGTCAGGCCAGGCCCGCTCGGCGGAGGGCGTCCGCCATGGCCGTGTCTGCCGGGGCCGGGCGGCCGCGGCCGCCCTGTCCGCCCTGGCCGCGCTGGCCCTGACCGCCATGGCCTCGGCCCTGACCGCCCCGGCCGCGACCGTCGCCACCCGGGCGACCGCCGCGCTGGCCACCGCCCTCGCCGCCGGACCCGGAGCCACCCGACCCGCCGGAACGCCCGCCGCCCGACGTGCGGCCACCGGGGGCCACGCCGATCTCGTCGTCCAGGCGCAGGGTCAGCGAGACCCGCTTGCGCTGCAGGTCGACGTCCATCACCTTCACCTTGACGATGTCGCCCGACTTCACGACCTCGCGCGGGTCGCTGACGAAGTTCTTGGACATCGCCGAGACGTGCACGAGCCCGTCCTGGTGCACGCCGACGTCGACGAACGCGCCGAACGCCGCGACGTTGGTGACCTGACCCTCCAGCACCATGCCGGGCACCAGGTCGCCGAGGGTCTCGACGCCGTCCGCGAAGGACGCCGTGGTGAACGCCGGACGCGGGTCGCGGCCCGGCTTCTCCAGCTCGGCGAAGATGTCGGTCACGGTCGGCAGACCGAACGTCTCGTCCACGAACTGCGTGGGCTTCAGCGTGCGCAGGGCGCCGCCGTTGCCGATGAGCGCCTGCACGTCCGCGCCCGACGCCGTCACGATGCGCCGCGCCAGCGGGTACGCCTCGGGGTGCACCGACGACGCGTCCAGCGGCTCGGCGCCGCCCGACACCTTGAGGAAGCCCGCGCACTGCTCGAACGCCTTGGGGCCCAGGCGCGGCACGTTCTTGAGCGACGCCCGCGACGCGTACGGCCCGTTGGCGTCCCGGTGCGCCACGATGTTCTCGGCCAGCGTCGAGGTGATGCCGGAGACGCGGGACAGCAGCGGCACCGACGCGGTGTTCAGGTCCACGCCGACGCCGTTCACGCAGTCCTCCACGACGGCGTCCAGCGACCGCGACAGCTTGGTCTCGGTGATGTCGTGCTGGTACTGGCCCACGCCGATCGATTTGGGGTCGATCTTCACGAGCTCGGCGAGCGGGTCCTGCAGGCGGCGCGCGATCGAGACGGCGCCACGGATGGACACGTCCAGGTCGGGCAGCTCCGCGCTCGCGTAGGCGGACGCCGAGTACACGGACGCGCCCGCCTCGGACACGACGGCCTTGGTCAGGCCGAGGTCCGGCACCTTCTTCATGAGGTCGGCGGCCAGCCGCTCGGTCTCGCGCGATGCCGTCCCGTTGCCGATCGCCACCAGGTCCACGTTGTGCTTCTGGGCCAGCCGGGCCAGCACGGCCAGCGACTCGTCCCAGCGGTTGGCGGGCTGGTGCGGGTAGATGGTCGCGTGCTCCACGACCTTGCCCGTGGCGTCGACGACGGCGACCTTGACGCCCGTGCGCAGGCCCGGGTCGAGCCCCATCGTGGCCCGCGTCCCCGCGGGCGCCGCGAGCAGCAGGTCGCGCAGGTTGGCGGCGAAGACGCGCACGGCCTCGTCCTCCGCCTCGGAGCGCAGCCGCAGCCGCACGTCGATGCCGAGGTGCACCAGGATCTTGGTGCGCCAGGCCCAGCGGACCGTGTCGTTGAGCCACCGGTCACCCGGACGACCCTGGTTGGCGATGTCGAACTGGTGCGCGATCGTGCCCTCGTACGACGTCGGCACGCCCTGCTCGATGCCCTCCTCCGGCTCGATCGTGAGGTCCAGCACGTCCTCCTTCTCCCCGCGGAAGAGGGCGAGGACCCGGTGGGACGGCAGGCTGGACAGGGCTTCGGCGAACTCGAAGTAGTCCGAGAACTTGGCGCCCTTGTCCTGCGCCCCGTCGCGGACGGCGGACAGCATGCGCCCGCGCTTCCACAGCCGCTCGCGCAGCGTGCCGATCAGGTCGGCGTCCTCGCCCATGCGCTCCACGAGGATCGCGCGGGCGCCGTCGAGGGCCGCGGCCGGGTCGGCCACGCCCTTGTCGGCGTCGACGTACGGGCCGGCCGTCGTCGTCGGGTCGAGCGACGGGTCGCCGATCAGCGCGTCGGCGAGCGGCTCCAGGCCGGCCTCGCGCGCGATCTGCGCCTTGGTGCGCCGCTTGGGCTTGTACGGGAGGTAGATGTCCTCCAGACGCGACTTCGTCTCCGCCGCCAGGATCTGGGCGCGCAGCTCGTCCGTGAGCTTGCCCTGCTCCTGCACCGACGCCAGGATCGCCGCGCGCCGCTCCTCGAGCTCGCGCAGGTACCGCAGCCGCTCCTCGAGGGTGCGCAGCTGCGCGTCGTCGAGGGTGCCGGTCACCTCCTTGCGGTAGCGGGCGATGAACGGCACGGTCGCGCCGCCGTCGAGCAGGTCGACCGCCGCGGTCACCTGCCCTTCGCGAACGCCCAGCTCCTCAGCGATGCGCTGGTTGATGCTTGCCAACGTCCCCTACCTCACTTCGTGCGTCGAGACCCCGTGCGTCGAGCCCACCCGGGTGGTCGGGACAGATTGTGCCCGGCGCCACTGACATCTGTCGCATCCGCCCACGCGTGTCAGACACACAGATCACCCAAGGGACCTGTGTGTCTGACACGTGGTCGGGGCGAGGCCGGGCTCGCAGGGCGGACGCCCCTTCTTCCAACTATTATTCTGATGAGCGAACAATAGTTCTGATACGAGTCGGACGGTTGGGGAGCGCGATGGACTGGAACCACCCCGAGCACGTCTTCGGGACGTCGCTCGAACCAGTAGTTCTCCAGGTGCTCTGGCGAACCACGTCGAGCATGACCGGGGCGCAGATACACCGCCTGGCCGGCACAGGTTCGGACCAGGGTGTCCGCCGAGCCCTGGAACGACTCGTCAGGTTCGGCATCGTGCGCTCCCGTCAGGCGGGACGAGCCACCCTCTACACGCTGAACCGGGAGCACCTGGCCTTTCCCGCGGTCGACGGCGCCTTCAGCGCGCTGCAGCCGGGCCGAGCCTTCCGGAGCCTCGTGGAAGCCATCGTCACCGAACACTTCCCGGACGACCCGGGGGCCGTGTCGGTGGCGCTGTTCGGTTCCGTCGCGCGCGGCGAGGCGCGGCTGGACTCCGACGTCGATGTGCTCGTCGTCGTTCCCGACTCGTACTCCGAACCTGCCCAGCGCGTAGCGGACGACCTCCGTGCGCTCGAACCACGGATCGGCCAGTGGATCCAGGTCTATCTCACCGACCCCGGCCGCCTCCGGGAGGCGGTCGAGACCCGGGACCCGATCGTCCAGTCGTTCCAGGACGACAGCGAACACCTGCACGGACCCGACGTACGCACCTATCTCCGAGGAACCACATGAGCCCGAAGCATCCGCCGCGCACCCGCTCGATGAGCCGCGGCGACGTCACGGTACGAGCCGCCACCGCTCGGAAGTACCAGGACGTCGCGGAGCTCGTCATGGGTGAGGACAGCGCGGACCGCCACGTGGCGGCGGGCCTCGCGGTGCTGGCCGCCATCGCGGCATCGGACGCGATCTGCGGGGCGACGCTCCGCGAGTGCGCCAGGGACCAGGACCACTCCCGTGCCGCGGATCTCCTGGCCACGGTGGCTCCCGACGGGAAGGAGCTCTCCGTACGCCTGCGCAAGGTCCTCGACGAGAAGACCGCCGCCCACTACGGCACCTCGTTCCTGAGCCCTCAGCAGAGCGCCTACATGGTCAAGCACTCCCGGTCGCTCGTGGACTCCATGGAGGGGTACGTGGGCCGACCCTGAACAGGGCAGACCTCCCTGCAAGACCGCACGCCACCGCGACAGATACAGACCGAACCCGAAGGCACACAGGGAGGTCGTCGTGCATCGTCGCGATTCAGTCGTAGGCCCCACCAGAGCACGTCGTCGCGCAACGATCGCGGCGTCCGTCGGCGCAGCATGCTTCCTCGCGCTGACCGCCTGCGCCCCCGCCACCGACGAGGCCGCCGCCGAGGGCCTGGAGCGCTCCGACGCCGCGCGCGTCGTCGTCGCCCCCGCCGACGCGACCGCCGGGCCGGACGCCGTCGCCGCGACCGAGGAGCTCGGCCTGCTCGCCCTGCGCGCGACCGCCGAGCCCGAGGACAACGCCCTCGTCTCCCCCGCGTCCCTGTCGTTCGCGCTGGCGCTGCTGGCCGAGGGCGCCCGCGGCGAGACGGCGGCGACCCTCGACACCGCGCTCGGGGCGGCGGGCGCGGACCGCACCGCGGCCTACAACGCCCTGCGGGGCGAGCTGGCGAAGCACGACGGCGACCCCGCCGTCGCCCAGGACGACGAGCTCCCGGAACGCCCCGTGCTGCACCTGGCGAACCAGGCGGTGCTGGACGACCAGCTCGTCGTCGAGCAGGACTACCTCGACGCGCTGGCCTCCGGGTTCGACGCCGGGGTGCAGCACACCGACCTGGGCGGCGGCGAGGGCAAGAAGGTGCTGGACGCCTGGGTGAACCACCACACGGGCGGCCTGATCGAGGAGTCGGCGATCCAGCCCGACCCGTCGCTGCGCCTGGTGCTGCAGAACGCGATCCTGCTGGCGGCGCGCTGGCAGATCCCGTTCGAGGAGTCGTCGACCGGCGACCAGGAGTTCACTGGCCCGGACGGCACGGCCCCCACCGAGATGCTGCGCGGCACGCGCCCGTGGGCCTACGCCGAGGCCGACGGCTGGGCCGCCGTCCGCCTCCCCTACGCCGAGGCGTTCCACGCGGACGTGCTCCTGCCCCCGGCCGGCACCGACCCGGCCGACGTCGACCCCGGGACGCTGACCGCGCTGACGACCGCGCTCGACGACGCGGCGCCTCAGGTGGTCGAGCTCGCCATGCCGACGCTGGAGCTCGAACCGCCCACCCTGGACCTGGCCCCGGCCCTGGAGCAGGCGGGCCTGGGCGGGCTGTTCGACGCCCCGGACCTGTCCGGCATCAGCACCGCCGAGCAGCTCCGGGTGAGCCAGGTGCTGCAGCAGGCCTACCTGAGCCTGGACGAGGAGGGCACCGTCGCGGCCGCCGTCACCGAGATCGCCGCCGAGACGACCAGCGCCATGCCCGAGGAACCCGCCGTCCGCATGACCGTCGACCGCCCTTACCTGCTGCGGATCGCGCACACGGAGACGCGCCTCCCCCTGTTCCTCGCGGCGGTCCGCAGCCCGCAGCACTGAGCCCACGCACCCGCCGCGCAGACCCCGCGGCGCGGCGGCGCGGACCATTGACCCGGGCATCCGACGCCAGTAGCGTGCGCACGCAAACGGGAGAAACCGCACCTCGTGCGGCCTGATCCCCTGAGCACGAGGAGGTGCGCATGGCGCTGTCGTTCCTCGACCGCGAGCACACGGTGGCCAAGCCCGGCTACAGCAGGTGGCTCATCCCGCCGGCCGCGCTGGCCATCCATCTGTGCATCGGCCAGGCGTACGCCACGAGCGTCTACAAGAGCGCGCTGGTCGCCCACTTCGAGTCGAGCCTCACCGCGATCGGCGTCATCTTCTCCATCGCCATCGTGATGCTCGGCCTCTCGGCCGCGGTGATGGGCACGTGGGTGGAGCGCGCCGGGCCGCGCGCGGCGATGTTCGCCTCGGCCTGCTTCTGGGCCTCCGGCTTCCTCGTCGGGGCGCTCGGCATCGCGACGTCGCAGCTCTGGCTGGTCTACCTCGGGTACGGCTTCATCGGCGGCATCGGGCTCGGCATCGGCTACATCTCGCCGGTGTCCACGCTGATCAAGTGGTTCCCCGACCGGCCGGGCCTCGCCACGGGCATGGCGATCATGGGCTTCGGCGGCGGTGCGCTCATCGCCTCGCCGCTCTCCCGCCAGCTCATGGCGGCCTACGACAGCGGCTACGACCCGTCCGACCCCACCTCCGTCGCCACCGGCGGCGCCGTCGCCTCGCTCTTCGTGACGCTGGGCATCGCCTACTTCCTGGTGATGATGCTCGGCGTGTTCACCGTGAAGGTGCCGCCGCCCGGCTGGACGCCCGCGGGGTTCGACGCCGCGGCGGTCGCCGCCAAGCCGATGGTCTCGACCGCGAACGTCTCCGCGGCGAACGCGATCAGGACCCCGCAGTTCTGGTTCCTGTGGACCGTCCTGTTCTGCAACGTGACGGCAGGCATCGGCATCCTGGAGCAGGCAGCGCCGATGATCCAGGACTTCTTCCGCGAGGACGGCATGTCCTCGGTCGCGCCGGCGACGGCGGCCGGGTTCGTCGCGTTCCTCTCGCTGTTCAACATGGCGGGCCGGTTCGTGTGGTCCTCGACGTCGGACTACATCGGCCGCAAGCCCACCTACGTCCTGTACCTGGGCGTCGGGATGATCATGTACGTGCTGCTGGCGACCGTCGGGCACACGTCCACGGTGATCTTCGTGCTGGTGGCGGCCGTGATCCTGTCGTTCTACGGCGGCGGGTTCGCCACGATCCCCGCCTACCTGCGCGACCTGTTCGGCACCTTCCAGGTGGGCGCCATCCACGGCCGGCTGCTGACCGCGTGGTCGGCGGCGGGCATCGCGGGGCCGCTGATCATCAACGGGTTCCTCGACGCCCAGGGCACGCCCGGTGAGCTGGTCGCCGCGGACTACCGGCCCGCGCTGTTCACGATGGTGGCCGTGCTCGCCGTCGGCTTCGTGGCCAACGCCCTGGTCCGGCCGGTCTCGGCGCGGTTCCACGAACGGCCGGGACAGCCGGACGAGCTCGTCGAGGGGAAGGTGTGACCATGGTCGAGCAGACCCAGGAGCCGACGGCGGAGCAGCCGCCCAACCAGACCCTGCGGCTGGTGCTGACCTGGCTGGTGGTGACGGTGCCGCTGGCGTACGGGCTGTTCCAGACCGTCCGGAGCGTGATCCCGCTGTTCACGGGGTGAGGTGGCGGGGCCCGGTCTGATACACGGCGCGGGCCTGTTTCGGCCGGTGCGGCCGGAATTCGCCGAGGATCGAACGTCATAGCCTGCGCGGGACACCCGGATCAGAGTTCCTGGTGTTCCGCGCAGCGCTCGGCACGGGGTCGGGCGTCGGTCGCGGGGCAGGACGGAACGAACCGATGACAGCTCAGAGACTGACCCCCCGACGACGCGGCGTGGCCGCGCTGTCGGGACTCCTGATGGTGCTCCTGTGCGCCCTCGGCGGCGCCCAGACGGCCCAGGCCGGCACCCGCGTCACCGACGCCGGCGCAGGCACGACGGCGGAGGCCCGCCAGGCGGCCGCCGCTCCCCTCCGGGTGGCCGACGAGGTCCTCCGGTACCGGAACCAGGCGACCAACCGCTGCATGGACGACAGCAGCGCGGGGTTCCGCACGTGGACCTGCTTCCAGAACAGCAACCAGACGTGGACCGCGCACCCGTGGAACGACGGCACGTGGCGGTTCCAGAACCACGCCACCGGGCGGTGCATCCAGGCGACCGGCTCGACCACGCTCCGCACCTGGACCTGCGACTCCTCGGAGCAGCAGAGCTGGATCATCACCTACTGGGCCGACGGCACCCGCAGGCTGAAGAACGAGTACTACGGCACCTGCATCGACGACTCCAGCGGCAGCGGCTTCCGGCTCAACTCCTGCAACTCCAGCACGTTCCAGAGCTGGTGGCGCCAGTGACGGCGGTGACGCCGGTGGCAGTCGGTCCGCGCCCCGCGTGCTGACTCAGCGCAGCCGGTCCGCCCGCGTGTAGACGTTCATCGAGTCGCCGCGCACGAAGCCCAGCAGGGTCAGGCCGCACTCCTCGGCCAGGTCCACCGCGAGGGTCGACGGCGCGGAGATCGCGGACAGCACCGGGATGCCGGCCCGCGCGGCCTTCTGCACCAGCTCGAACGACGCCCTCCCGCTGACCTGGAGCACCGTCCCGGCAGCGGGCAGGGCGCCGTCGCGCAGGGCCGCGCCCACGACCTTGTCGACGGCGTTGTGCCGGCCCACGTCCTCACGGACGTACAGCGGCTCGCCGTCGGCCGTGAACAGGCCGGCGGCGTGCAGGCCGCCGGTCCGCTCGAACGCACGCTGGCGCTCGCGCAGCAGGTCGGGCAGCGCGGAGATGACGTCGGCGCCGACCGTGACGGGGTCGCCCGCGACCGGCCAGCGCAGCGCGGCCCGTACCTCGACCACGGTGTCCGACCCGCACACCCCGCACGCGCTCGTCGTCGCGAACGCCCGGGCCCGCGGGGGCTCGACGCCGCGCGCGAGGGCCACCTCGACGGTGTTGTCCTCGTCGGGGCACAGGCGCATCGCGGCGATGTCGGCGGCGGCCCCGACGACGCCCTCCGAGACCAGCCAGCCAGCGACCAGGTCGAAGTCGTCGCCGGGGGTCCGCATCGTCACGGTCAGGGTCTCGCTGCCGGGCCGCGCCGGGGCGCCGTCGTCGGACAGCGGGCCGCCCACCGGGACCACGGGCCCCACGAGCCGTGGGCCGCCCAGCGGCCGCGGGGCGCCGAGCGGCGTCCCGGGCGCGACGAGCCGGACCATGAGCGGTTCCTCGACGGCGAGCGTGTCCGGGCGTGCCGCGCGGACGCCCTCGCGGACGCGGACCACACGGCGTCGGTCGGTGACGACTCCCATACCGCCAGTCTCGCACCTCCGGCGGGCGCTTCCCCAGACCCTTCCGCCGGACCTTGCGCAGGCCCTTCCGCCGGACCTTCCGCGACCGATATGTCCGCAGCCCCCACAGGTCGTCGACTCCGGCGTAGGGTCAGGAGGGTGACAGACGTGAGCGACGAGGCCCGTACCGACGCCCCCGAGAAGAGCCTGCGCATCGGCCCGCCCAAGACGGCGGCCGCGGGCGTGCCGGGGGTGGTGCACGGCCTGGCCCACGTCTTCGAGGAGGCCGGCGTGGGCCGCGGCCTGCGCACGCTGCCGCTGCTCAACCAGCAGCGCGGGTTCGACTGCCCCGGCTGCGCCTGGCCCGAGCCCGGCAAGCCGCACCTGGCGGAGTTCTGCGAGAACGGCGCCAAGGCCGTGGCCGAGGAGGCGACCCGCAAGCGCGCGGACGCGGCGTTCTTCGCCGAGCACGCGATCTCCGAGCTCGCGACGTGGACCGACCACCGGCTCGGCAAGTCGGGCCGGATCACCGAGCCGATGCTGCGCGAGGAGGGCTCCGACCACTACCGGCCGGTGTCGTGGGACGAGGCCCTGGACCTGGTCGCGGGCGAGCTGCGCGGGCTGGACTCGCCGGACGAGGCGGCGTTCTACACCTCGGGCCGCACCAGCAACGAGGCCGCGTTCCTCTACCAGCTCCTGGCGCGCAAGCTCGGCACGAACAACCTCCCGGACTGCTCGAACATGTGCCACGAGTCGTCGGGCACCGCGCTGGTCGAGACGCTGGGCATCGGCAAGGGCAGCGTCTCGCTGGAGGACATCACCGACCACGCGGACCTGATCGTCGTCGTCGGCCAGAATCCCGGGACGAACCACCCCCGCATGCTCACCGCGCTGGAGGAGGCCAAGGACCGCGGGGCGCGGATCGTCGCGATCAACCCCCTGCCCGAGGCGGGGCTGCAGACCTTCAAGAACCCGCAGCGCGTCCGCGGCGTCGTCGGGCAGGGCACCAAGCTCGCCGACCGGTTCCTGCAGGTCCGGCTGGCCGGCGACCTGGCGCTCTTCCAGGCCGTGAACCGCCTGCTCCTGGAGGCCGACGACGACGCGCGGACCGCCGGGCACGCCCCCGTCCTGGACCACGCCTTCATCACCGAGCACACCTCGGGCTTCCCGCAGGCGGCGGCCGCCTGGCGCGCCGTCGACCAGGGCGAGGTCGAGCGGGCCACGGGCCTGGACTGGGCCGAGATCGAGGCGTTCGTCGAGGACGTCAAGGCCGCCGACAACATCATCGTGTGCTGGGCGATGGGCCTGACGCAGCACAAGCAGGCCGTCGCGACGATCCGCGAGGTCGTCAGCTTCCTGCTGCTGCGCGGCAACGTCGGCCGCCCGGGCGCGGGCGCCTGCCCCGTGCGCGGCCACAGCAACGTGCAGGGCGACCGCACCATGGGCATCTGGGAGCGGCCCACCGAGCTGTTCCTGGACGCGTTGGCGACGGAGTTCGACTTCGAGCCGCCGCGCGCCCACGGGCTCGACGTCGTGGACACCGTCCGGGCGCTGCGCGACGGGCAGCTCAAGGTCTTCATGGCCGTCGGCGGCAACTTCGCCGCGGCCACGCCGGACAGCGCGGTCACCGAGGCCGCGCTGCGCGAGGTGCCGCTCACGGTGCACGTCTCGACCAAGCTGAACCGCTCGCACGTGCTGCCGGGCAAGCGGTCGCTGGTGCTGCCCTGCCTCGGCCGCACCGAGCGCGACACGACGGGCGGGCGCGAGCAGGTCGTCACCGTCGAGGACTCCATGAGCGTCGTGCACGCGTCGCGCGGCCGCCTGGCTCCCGTGACGGAGGCCCTGCGCAGCGAGACCGCGATCCTCTGCGACCTGGCCCGCCGCGCGCTGGGCCCGGAGGACCCGACGCCGTGGGAGGAGTTCGCCGCCGACTACTCGCGCATCCGCGACTCGATCTCCCGCGTGGTCCCGGGCTTCGAGGACTTCGACCGCCGGGTCGCCGAGCCCGGCGGGTTCGTGCTGCCCCACCCGCCCCGCGACGCCCGCCTCTTCCCGACGACGACGGGCAAGGCGAACTTCACGGTGAACGAGCTCGAGATCGTCCAGGTGCCGGAGGGCCGCCTGCTGCTGCAGACCGTGCGCTCCCACGACCAGTTCAACACCACGGTCTACGGCCTCGACGACCGGTACCGCGGCGTGAAGAACGGGCGGCGCGTCGTGTTCGTGCACCCGGACGACCTGGCGTCGAGCGGTGTGGCCGACGGCGACACGGTGAACCTGATCAGCGAGTGGCCCGGGCCCGACGGCTCGGTCGGCGAGCGCCGCGCCGAGGGCTTTCGCGCCATCTCGTTCCCGACGGCGCGCGGCTGCGCCGCGGCGTACTTCCCGGAGACGAACGTGCTGGTGCCGCTGGACCACACGGCGGACCAGAGCAACACCCCGGCGTCGAAGTCGGTGGTCGTCCGCCTGGAGCCGGCCCACTAGACCGCTCCGTTGAGTGCTGGGTATTCGCCCTTTTCCGCACGCCGGAAGGGCGAATACCCAGCACTCAACGAGGCAGGGGTGGGAAGGCGGGCGATACGCTGCGACGCATGACCGAGGCGAGGCGGGCCGTCGTAGCAGGCTGGACCGGGTTCATCGGACGGGCGCTCGTCGACGACCTCACCGCGCGCGGGTACGACGTCGTCCGGGTCGGCCGCACCGGCCCCGACGCCCGCTGGTCCGACGTCGCCGCCGTGCAGCGCCTGGTCGACGGCGCCGACCTGCTGGTCAACCTCGCCGGCAAGAGCGTGGGCTGCCGGTACACGGACCGGAACCGCGACGAGATCCTGCGGTCACGGGTCGAGACCAACCGGCAGCTCCACGACGCGGTCGCGACGTCGGCCCGCCCGCCGCGCGTGTGGCTCAACGCGAGCACCGCCACGATCTACCGGTACGCGCTCGACCGGCCGCAGACCGAGGACGACGGCGAGCTCGGCGCCGGGTTCTCCGTGGACGTCGCGCGGAGCTGGGAGCACGAGCTCTTCGCGGGACGCCTGCCCGGCACCCGGCGGGTCGCGCTGCGGATGGCGATCGTGCTCGGTGGCCCGGCGTCGGACATGCTCGCGCGGGTGGCGCGGCTCGGCGTCGGCGGGCCGCAGCTCGACGGGTGGTGGTTCCGGCACCGGCGCTACCGCGGCATCGGCGAGCACCCGACCGGTGGCGCCGTGCCGGTGCACCGCAGCGGCGGCCGGCAGAAGTTCTCGTGGATCCATGTCGACGACGTGCTGCGCGCCGTCCGGTTCCTGGAGGAGCACGACGACATCTCCGGGCCGGTGAACCTCGCCGCGCCGCGCCCGGTGGACAACCGGACGCTCATGGCGGAGCTGCGCCGCGTGACCCGGATGCCGGTCGGCGTCCCGGCGCCCCGCTGGCTGCTGGAGCCGGCGCTGTGGGTGCTGCGCAACGAGGCCGAGCTGGTGCTCAAGAGCCGCTGGGTGCTGCCCGAGCGGCTCACCGAGTCGGGCTTCGCCTTCCGCTGGCCGACGCTCGCCCCGGCCCTGGACGACGCCCTCGCCCGCCCGCCCCGCCCCACCCGTATTCGTTGAGTGCTGGGTATTCGCCCTTCTCGCGCACGAGAAAGGGCGAATACCCAGCACTCAACGACGGGGTGGGGTCAGTGGGCGGTGGCCTTCTCCGCGCCCGCGCCCGTGAGGGAGCGAACCTCCATCTCGGCGTACTTCTCCGGGTGCGACCGCTCCTTGCTCAGGTAGGTGCCGACGATGCCGAGCACGAACGCGAGCGGGATCGTCACGATGCCCGGGTTGTCGAGCGGGAACCAGTGGAAGTCGATCGACGGGTCGCTGATCATCGACTTGCTGAGCCCGGTGACCGGGTCCGCGGGCTTCCCGGAGACGACCGGCGAGAAGATGATCAGCACGACGGTCGAGACGAGGCCGCCGTAGATGCTCCACAGCGCGCCGGACGTGTTGAACCGCTTCCAGAACAGCGAGTAGATGATCGTCGGCAGGTTGGCCGACGCCGCGACGCAGAACGCCAGCGCCACGAGGAACGCGATGTTCTGCCCGTTGGCGAAGATGCCGCCGATGATCGCGATGATGCCGATCACGACCACCGTCCAGCGGGCGACCCGGACCTCGCCGTCGGGCGAGACCTGCCCCTTCTTGATGATCGAGGCGTAGATGTCGTGCGAGAAGCTCGCCGCCGCCGTGATCGTGAGCCCGGCGACGACCGCGAGGATCGTCGCGAAGGCGACCGCCGCGATGATGCCGAGCAGGATCTCGCCGCCGAGCTCGAACGCGAGCAGCGGTGCCGCCGAGTTCTGCCCGCCGGGTGCCGCGAGGATCGTCTCGGGGCCAACCAGCGCGCCCGCGCCGTACCCGAGCACCAGCGTGAACAGGTAGAAGATGCCGATCAGCCAGATCGCCACGACCACGGACTTGCGGGCCTCCTTGGCCGACGGCACCGTGTAGAAGCGCATCAGCACGTGCGGCAGGCCCGCGGTACCGAGCACCAGGGCGAGCGCGAGCGACAGGAAGTCGAGCTGCGACAACGCCGTCGCCCCGTACTGCAGGCCCGGCTCGAGGATCGCCTCGCCGTTCTCGCCGGCCATGTTGACGGCCTCCTGCATGACGGCCGACAGGTTGAAGCCGAAGCGCGCGAGCACCCAGATGGTCATGGCGCCGGCGCCCGCGATGAGCAGCGTCGCCTTGATGATCTGCACCCAGGTGGTGCCCTTCATGCCGCCCACCAGCACGTACAGGATCATCAGCGCGCCGACGACAGCGATGACCAGGCCCTGGCCGGCCTTGTCGGTGATGCCGAGCAGGAGCGCGACGAGGCCGCCCGCGCCGGCCATCTGCGCCAGCAGGTAGAAGAAGACGACGGCGAGCGTGGACAGCGCCGCCGCGAGCCGGATCGGGCGCTGCTTGAGCCGGAACGACAGCACGTCGGCCATCGTGAACTTGCCGGTGTTGCGCAGCAGCTCGGCGACCAGGAGCAGCGCGACGAGCCACGCCACGAGGAAGCCGATGGAGTAGAGGAAGCCGTCGTACCCGTTGACGGCGATGGCGCCCGCGATGCCCAGGAAGCTCGCGGCGGACAGGTAGTCGCCCGCGATGGCGGTGCCGTTCTGCGTGCCGGTGAAGTTGCGGCCGCCGGCGTAGAAGTCCGCGGCGCTTTTGTTTTGCCGGGACACCCGGAAGACGACGACGAGCGTGACCACGACGAACGCCGCGAAGATGCCGATGTTGACCCAGATGTTGCCGACGTTCGTGGCCGCCGCTGCCATGACGGTCCCGTTCACAGCTCGCCCCCCTCGATCTCCTCGCGCAGGGCCTGCGCCCGGGCGTCGAATTTGTCGTTGGCCCACCGCGCGTAGAGCGTGGTGATGACGAACGTGGACACGAACTGCAGCAGCCCGAAGACCAGCCCGACCGTGATGGTGCCGGCCACACGGATGCTCATGAACTCGTGGGCGTACGTGCTCATCAGCGCGTACAGGAGGTACCAGACGAGGAACAGCGCCGTCATCGGGAAGACGAAGTTCCGGAACGCCCTGCGCAGGCTCTGGAACTCGTCCGAACGCTCGACGCGTTGGTAATCGGTTTCGGCAGGCCCTGCGGCCTGTACGTCACTCATGACGCCTCCATTGGCTCATGGGGGGCGCGCGCTCTGCCGCGGCCCGGTGTGCGCATCTCGCACCCGGCCCAATGTGCCGTACCTCACACGCTCGGGGCAAACGGTTCAGACGGCGCGTTTCATGACTTGACCAAGTCGTTACATTCGCGACGGCTTTCACCCGCTCGCCACGGGAAACCGGCAGGTCAGCGCGACGTCGCCGCGACGGCGGCATGACACCTGCGTGACGTCGGCGTGACGTCAGCGGCGCACGTACTCCAGGTCCGCGATGTCCCGCCCGGCGTCGTGCGCCTTGCGCTCGAACCCGGTCAGCACGCGCCGCTCGAACCGCGGCGCCAGGACGCCCGGACCGTGCGCGTTGACGAGGTTCTCGTCCGCCTCCAGGACCTCGACCATCTGCTCGGCGTACTCGGCCCAGTCGGTCGCGAGGCGGAGCGTGCCGCCCGGCCGCAGCACGCGCGCCGCAAGCGCCGCGAACTCCGCGGTGACCAGGCGGCGCTTGTGGTGGCGGGCCTTGTGCCACGGGTCGGGGAAGAACACCCAGAGCTCGTCGACCGACCCGGCCGCGACGGTGGTCTCCAGCAGCTCGGCCGCGTTGGCCTGCACCAGCCGCAGGTTCGGCAGCCCGTCCTGCCCCAGCGCCGCGCTGGCCCGCTCGGCGCGGGCGATCGTGTGCGCCAGCCCGGGCTGGTAGACCTCGACGGCGAGGTAGTCGCGCTCGGGATCGGCCGAGGACGCCGCGACGACGGCGTCACCCAGGCCGGAGCCGATCTCCACGACCAGCGGGGCCGTGCGCCCGAAGACGGCCGCCGGGTCCAGCACGTACTCGGGGTGCACGGAGGTGCGGGCGATGGCGCGCGGCACGTCGACGACGTAGGCCGTGCGGCGCTCGGCCAACAGCCGCTTCTGCTTGTCCGTGAGGCGGCCCGAACGGCGCACGAAGGACACCGGCTTGGTCCGGAACCCCGAGAGGTCGAGCGGGGTGTCGGTGTCCTGGCGCGCGGTGTCGGGCTGGGCGGAAACGGGCTGACTCACAGGGAAGAGCGTACGAGGTCGCGGGCGGGCGTTGCGTATCCGCACTGATTCGCCGCCCGACGCGCGGGCCTGCGGACGCACCGGGCAGGCTGGGTGCAGCCGCCTCACCCAGCAGAGTCAGGAGCCACCGATGCTCGCCATCGCACCCGGAGCCGTGCCTTCCGAGCAGCCCGAGCGTCCTCGCGACCGCTCGTGGGACGAACCAGTCGACCTCCCGCTCGCCTCCAGCGGCGACCCGACCTTCGCCTCGCGCACCGCCGAGTTCTTCTGGTCGACCTTCCCGGACGCGGAGACCAGCCGGCCGTCGTGACCATGCCATCAGCCTCATCCGATCGGATGCATCCATGACCGACCGCGGCTCCTGCGCGCGCGTCGAGCTCGACGGCCGGCGGGTCGTCGTCGACCTGTCCGACGTCGACGGCGACCAGCTCACCGCGATGGCCGCCCGGAGCGGTACCTCCGGGCCGCAGCTCGTGCTCGGCTGGATCCGGCGCGGGCTCCTCGACGGTCCCGCCCGGGACCCCCGCGCCTGGGACGGGCCGGTCGACCGCGGGGCCCGGCTGGCGCGGGACGTCGAGGTCGCACGGCAGGCCGACGAGGCGTTCGGCGACCTGTTCGGGAGCCCGGATCGCGCCGACTGACGCCGGGAGCGTTCGGGCCACCCGGGCCGCCCGGGCGCCCGACCCCGGCTACCCCCGACCGACCTCGGCCTCCAGCATCCCCAGCGCCTCGTCCGGCTCCAGGTCCCGGACCAGCACCCGCAGCGTCAGCCCGTCCGCGAGCGCCAGCAGCCGACGGGCCTGGGTCAGCGCGGCCTCGGCACTCACATCCCGGTCGGCAACGATCAACCGCACGCACTCGTCCTCGGCGCCGCGTCGCGCCTCGGCCAGGACCTGGCGGACGGCGGCGTCGTTGATCGACTTGGCCACGTAGGCGTACCAGACGCTGACGCCGACCCGTCCGGCGTCGTCCCGCGGGATCTGCTGGCTCATGACGTGCAGCAGCCGCTCACGGGGAGCGGCGTCGGCGGTCTCCTGGTAGCCGCCGTAGGCGCGGTCGACGAGCGCGGTGCAGCCGGCCAGGACGAGGGCGTCCTTGGTGCCGAAGTAGTGCTGGATGCGTCCCATCGAGACGCCGGCCTCGGCGGCGACGTGGCGCAGGCTGACGCCCTCGATCCCCTGCTGGGCGATGACCAGCCAGAGCGCGAAGACGATCTCCCAGCGGCGCTCCTCATGGTCCACGACTCTCGGCATGCGCCCAGGATAGCAATGCGGTCGCATCGCTACCTGTTACGATGCGAGTGCATTGCAAAACGCACCGACGTCGAGAGGAACCCCGATGAGCACGCGAACCACCGGTCCGAGGCGCCGTCGGTGGCCGACCGTCCTGCTCGCCGTCGTCGCGGCGGTCTCCACGAGCGGGCTGGTGCTGCTCGTCGCGGCGGGCGGGCCCGGCGTCGGCCACTTCCGCACGCCCGAGGCACGCCAGGCGTACGACGACGCGTACACGGACGCGATGGCCGGCCTGCCCGAGCCCACCGCCACGCACGACGTCGCCACGAGCTTCGGCACGGTCCGCGCCTACGCCTGGGTGCACCCCGACGACGCCGACGCCACGCCCGTGGTCCTGCTGCCGGGCCGGTCGGCCGCGACCCCGATGTGGGCCGACAACCTGCCCGACCTCGTCGAACACCGCACCGTCTACGCCTTCGACACGCTCGGCGACACGGGACTGTCGGAGCAGACGGTGGCGATGCGCGACGTCGGCGACGCCGCACGCTGGGTGGACGAGGCGCTGGCCGACCTCGACCTCGACCGGGTTCACCTCGTGGGGCACTCGCAGGGCGGCGGGCTCGCGGCCGCCGTGGCGGTGCGGCACCCGGACCGGCTGGCGAGCCTCACGCTGCTGGAGCCCGTCATGACGCTGGGCATGATGCCGCTCTCCGTGATCCTCACGACCATCCCGGTCTCGCTGCCGTTCCTCCCCCAGTCGTGGCGGGAGTCCGCGCTGAACCGGATCGGCGGCGTGTCGGACGACGAGGTGGACCCCGGCGACCCGCTGGCCCGGATGATCGCCGTCGGCTCGGAGAGCTACAGCTCGTCGGGGCTGCCCAGCCCGAGCGTGCTGAGCGACGCCGAGCTGGGGGCGCTGCCGATGCCCGTGTACGTGGCGATCGCGAGCGACTCGTCGCTGGCCGGGGGCGAGGCGGCGGCCGACAAGGCGCGGCTCATCCCGGACGCGCAGGTCAAGATCTGGCCGGACACGACGCACTCGCTGCCGATGCAGGTGGCGCCGGCCCTGGACGCAGAGCTGGAGACGTTCTGGTCGGCGCATCCGTAACCGGCCGCTGATGCCGAACGGCTGGGCTCCCGGGCACAACTGAACGTAGGTGTGGTCGCACTCTGAGCGCTCAGAGTGCGACTACACCTACGTTCAAATTCCGCCGGCGTCCGCCGGCCAGCCGCAGAGCGTCAGCCCGCGAGCCGGTCCACCACCCAGTAGAGGGCCAGCGCCGCTATCGCCGCGCAGCTCACCAACAACACCCAGCGGGCCGTTCTCGGCGCCCGCACGCGCAGCAGGACCAGCAACGGGAACACCACCGCGATGATCCCGAGCTGCACCGCCTCGATGCCCACGTTGAACGACAGCAGCGACCACAGCAGCGTCCACGACCAGGCCGCGTCGATGCCGAGCGCGCCCGCGAACCCGACGCCGTGCACCAGCCCGAAGACGAACACCACGGGCAGCCGCCACCGGTCCCACGCGCCGCGCTCGTCCCGGAGACCGGCGTCCCGAAGTCCGCCGTCACGAAGACCGGCCGGCGCCCGCCACCGCAGCGCGTCCCGCACCGTGCCCGACGTCGGACCGGCCGACGCCGACCCCCCGAGCCCGAGCCCGCCCCCGGCCCCACCCCGCCAGATCAGCACCAGGTCCACCACCGCCACGACCGCGATCGACGCCGCGATCACCGGCTCCACCACGATCGCCGGCACCGACACCACGCCGAGGGCCGCGAGCAGGAACGTCACGGAGTGCGCCACGGTGAACGCCGTCGCCATCAGGACGACGTCGCGCAGCCGCCGCGCCCCGATCAGCAGCGCCAGCAGGAACAGCACGTGGTCGACGCCGAACAGCAGGTGCTCGCCGCCCAGCACGAAGAACTCCCCCACCTGCTGGAGCAGCCGGTGCTCCCCCGTCGTCAGGGTGGGCGACGCCGTGGTGAGCACCGCCGAGCCGTCCTCCTCGTCGAGCGAGTACCGGATGATCGTCTCGGTGGAGTGCACGAACGACTCGGCGTCCGGGAACAGGGCGCTGGACACCTCGTGCACGCCCTCCGGCTCGCCGTCGCACACGAACGTGTAGGCCAGCGAGGCGTAGGCCCGCTCTCCGCGCTCGACGACGTCGGCGCCGGACAGCGCGGGGGCGCAGGGCTCGCCGTCGTACGTGACCACGAAGCGGTCGGTGACGTACCCGTCGACCTCGGCCTCGTGCTCGCCGAGCTGGGCGAGCTGGTCCGCCCGGTCCGTGGCCTCGTACGCCTCGGCCCGCAGCCAGGCGGACTTCATCAGCAGGTCGTACTCGAGGTCGAGCACGGCCGACACGTCCGTCGTCGGCCCGCCACCCTCAGAACCCGGGCCCGACGGCGCCGAAGTCACCTCCGCGTACACGTCGCTGGTCGCGTCGTGCGCCCAGGCGGCCTGCCCCACGGCGGGGCTGCTCACGACCGCGAGCAGCCCCGCCAGGGCCAGCGAACGGCGCAGTCTCACCGACGCGCCGTGGTGAAGTACGCCGGGGACGCCGTCGTCGTGCCGCCGCCGGAGGTGCGGGCGGTGACGAACCAGGCGTAGGTGCGGTCCGGCTTGAGACCGGTCCACCGGACGGAGGCGACCTCGCCGGAGCCGACGCGGTCCCGGCCGATCTCGTCCACCGGGTCGTACAGAACCACGGACTCCGTGCTGAACGACGTGGTGCGGGAGGTCAGGTCGACCGGCAGCACCATGTTGTCCTCGAGCCCGTTGTACCGGTGCTCGGTGTCGTACTCCGTGGCGCCGAACTCGCCCAGCAGCGGCGAGTAGGTGTCGATGGAGACCTCGCCGCGGTCGACGTCGAACTGCAGCATGCGGAAGAACGACGCGCCGAACTGGAGCTGGTCGGCCGGCTCGTACCCGCCGATCTCGGCGAGCCCGAGCTGGCCGGCGGACACCGTGTAGAACTGGTAGTCCGCGAGCAGCTCGACCACGCCGCCGCCGATGTCCCCGACCACGGGCGGGCGCACGTTGGTGCCCACGCCGTGCCGGTGCCCGGCGAGCACCATGAACACGTTCGGGTTGTCCTTGACGAGCAGGTTGTAGAGCAGCGGCCCGTCGGACCCGCCGAAGTTGGCGCCGCGCCCGTCGGGCGACGAGGAGGGCTCCAGGTAGTCGTGCGTGAGCAGGATGCCGTTGCGGTGCGAGTAGCGCTCGAAGATCGACGCGGCCCACTCGGCCTCGTCGCGCGTGACGCCGTAGGACAGGCCGACGACGACGAAGTCCAGGCCGCCGGCCGAGAACAGGTCGTAGTGGTTCTCGTTCGAGCCCGGCGTCATGGTGCCGCCGTAGGACGCGTCGTCCCAGCCCTGTTCGAGGTCCTCGTACCGGTCGGGGCCGAAGTACTGGTCGTAGAGCGTCGGGTCGGTGCCGGACTGGTTGTCGTGGTTACCGGCGACGACGCCGTTCGGGATGCCGGCGGCGTCGATCCGGGCCTGCGCCTGGGACGCGAACTCGAACTCGCCGATCACCTGGTCCTCCAGCTCCGGCGGGTACGCCCGGATGTTGGTCTCGGTGATGTCGCCGGTGTGCGCCACGTAGGCGATCTTGCGCTCGTCGGCGTTGTCGACGATCCAGTCCATGACGCCGTTGTAGCCCTGCGCCCAGACGGCCCGCTCCTCGGCGGTCTCCTGCTCGACGGCGCCCTCGGTCAGGTACTGCGTGTCCGTGTAGTGCACCATCGAGAAGTCGTAGGCGTCCGGGTCGTCGAAGCGGTCCTTGTCCCCGGCGTCGAGGTCGTCCGCGAAGGGGTCCTCGCCGGTGACCATGGCGTGCACCTTGCCGCGGTCCACGTAGTCCCGGCTCACGGTGCCCTCCAGGACGGTGCCGCCCTCGGCCGCGCCGCGCGCGGAGGCGACGACGTCCCAGGCGTCGGTGTCCGGGTTCCAGGCCCGCAGGCTGACCAGACGCGCCGGGTCGGCGGTGCCCTCCCAGCGCAGCACGGGCGCCTCGACCTTGCCGCGGACCGGCACGTCGAACCGCTGGTAGGTCACGTCGCCCGCGGCCGGGGACTCCACCGACTTCCCGTCGCCGGGCTCCAGCGCCTTGGTGCTCAGCTTCTTCTCGCCCCGCACGCTCAGCGTCGTGGGGACGGCGTCCGCCCGGCCCTGCCAAGCCTGGTTCGGGGTCAGGATCTCCGCGGCGGAGAAGCGCGCGGTGACGTCGCCGCCGTCGGGCTCCGCGACCGTCGCCTTGAGCGTGGCCGTGCGGCCCACACCCTTCGTGCCCGACGCCGGGGCGACGTCCGTCGGCACGTCCGGGATGCCGGCGCTCACGAAGGCGATCTCGTGGGTGACCTCGTTGCCGAGGCCGTCCGTGGCCTTCACCACGAGGGTGTGGTCGCCGGCGGGCAGGCCCGGGCCGACGGGGTCGCCGACGGCGATCTCGTCGCCGTCGAGCGTGACGTCCGGGCCCTGCACCACGCCGGAGGCGTCGTCCACGGCAACGGCGAGCGGCACGGCGGAGGTGAGCCGGTCGCCGTCCGCGGGGGTCGCGGAGACCAGCGCCGGGCCGGAGTTGTCGGTGAAGAGCGCGCGGGTGGCGGTCTCCCCCGTGGTCGACGTCGCCGCGAGTTCGTGCTCGCCGTCGGACAGGGTGGCAGTGTCCACGTCGGCGCGCAGGCCGCGCGCGGGGGCGTCGACCGTGAAGGTCAGCGTGACCTCGCGCAGCGCGGTGCCGCTGGAGCCGCAGGTGCCGTCGCCCATCGCGTAGGAGGGCTTGAGCCCGACGCCGGCCGCGGTGCCCGCGGCGGGGGTCAGCGCGAGGTTCGAGATCGTGAAGTCGTCGCGGTTGCAGTCGCCCGCGAAGGTGCCGGTGACGACCTTGACCGTGTTGTCGCCGGGGCGCAGCCACTCGTTCGGGATGACGACGTCGGCGCGCTGGCTCGCGTACGAGCCGCCCATCGGCGTCTCGATGCCGTTGACGACCAGCAGGTTCGCGGCCTGGCCGTCGACGGCGTTCGAGCCGACGTTGAAGGAGAAGGCCGCGTCGCCCGCGCCGAGCGTCTCGGTGGTCTCGACCGCGTCGCCGTCGACCGTGAGCTCAGCCGTCGCGCCGTCGCCGTCCGCCGGGCGCGCGCCCGTGACGGTGACGGTGCTGTTGGCGAGCGTGCCGTCGACGGGCGTGAGGCGGGGCGCGCCGGCGGGCGCGTTGTTCACGCGGACGCGGTGCTTCGTCGAGTCGCCCGACGCCGTGCGCGCCTCGATCGTGTGCGCGCCGTTGGTCAGCGTCGTGGTGTCGAGGTCGGCGCTCAGGCCGGTGGTGCCCTGCGGGTCGCCCTGGACGAAGAAGGTCAGCTCCGCGCGCAGCAGCAGGCTGGTGTTGCTGCCGCAGGTGCCGTCGCCGAACGAGTAGGTGTACTCGTTCTCCTCGCCGTCGGCCAGCTCGCCGAGCGGCTCCAGGGTCAGGTCCGAGAGCACGAAGTCGTCGTGGTTGACGCCGCAGTCGGAGCTGATGGTGCCCACGACGACCTCGACCGTGTTCTCGCCGGTCACGAGGTACTCGTTGGGCACCTCCAGCTCGACGCGCTCGCTCACGGCGTCGGGCAGGTAGATGGGCGCCGAGCCGTTCACGACCACGTGGTTCTTGTACCGCGCCTCGGTCGAGTTGGTGCCGACCGTGTAGCCGAGCACCGACGTGCCGAGGGTCTCCGTGGCGCCGGGGACGTCCGTGCCGTCGACGGTCAGGCGCTCGACGTCGTCGCCGGGCGCGACGGGCACGGCCGCGACGGGCACGGTGCCCTCGAGGAACTCGCCCTCGTCCGGGGTGAGAATCGGGGCGCCCGACGACGGCGCCTCCGGCGCGTGCGGCGCCGTCCTGGTCGCGGCAGGCGTGCCGGTGTCCGTGTCCGCGGGCGCGGCCGACGACGACGTCGCGGCCCAGCCCGTCAGGGCGAGCGTCGCGGCCGTGACCGCCGCGACGAGCGCGGCCTGCTGCCGGCCGCGCTGTTTCCTGGTGACTGGCCGCATGGCCGTCCTCCCTAAGGTCCGTGGGGTGGACGGCTCCGAGCACGCCCGGAGGACAAACCTGGCCGGAGCGGGTGAACTCCACAGGTGCACCAGGCGACAACCGGACAAATTGTGGGCACCCCGCGGGGGTCGGCCGGGCTCTCCCGTCAACCGGCAGGGCTCTAGGCTCAAGGTGTGGCGAACGACGACGAGGAGATCCGGCTGTGCTGCCTGCTGTGGGCGCACCCGGGCCAGGAGGCGGCCATGGCGGCCTACGAGGACCGGGTGCTCGCACTCGTCCCGGAGCACGGCGGCACGGTGCTGCAGCGCGCGTCGTCCGACGGCAGGCGGGGCCGGCCGCACGAGGTGCAGCTCTACCGGTTCGCCGGGCAGCGGGAGCTCGACGGGTACCTGGCCGACCCCCGGCGCACGGCGCTGACGGAGGAGCGGGACCGGGTGGTGGCGCGGACCGAGCTGTTCCCCGTGAAGGTGTTCTGACCCTGATCTCAGGCAGACACAGCGGGAACGGCGAAGGCCCCCACCGTGGTGGGGGCCTTCTGCATGCTGTGCGCCATCATGGACTCGAACCATGAACCCGCTGATTAAGAGTCAGCTGCTCTGCCAATTGAGCTAATGGCGCCTGCGACGGAAAGATTACCAGGGCTCAGGACCCTCGGCGCACCACTTTTCTCCGCCTCGCGACAGTGCCCGCCAGCACCCCCGGAGGGGGCCGTCGAACCGTCGCGTTGGTGCGCCATCTAGGACTTGAACCTAGAACCCGCTGATTAAGAGTCAGCTGCTCTGCCAATTGAGCTAATGGCGCGCAACGGGAAGAAACACTACCAGGACCAGCGGCGTCATCGGTAACCGAACGAGCTGGCCCGGCCTGTGAACTGCACGACAGCCGGCCCGCGCCGCGAGGATCCGGGAGCGGCCTAGAGGTAGAGCCCCGTGGAGCCGTCGGCCTCGTCGCTCTCGGCCACGCCGTGCACGTCGCGCTCGCGCAGGAGCACGTAGTCGGTGCCGGCCAGGTCGACCTCCGCGCGGTCCTCCGGGTCGAACAGGACGCGGTCGCCGACGTCGACCTGCCGCACGTGCTCCCCCTTGGCCACGACCGTCGCCCAGGCGAGCCGCTTGGGGCCGACGGCGGTCGCCGGGATCACGAGACCCGCCGTCGACTGCCGCTCCGACGAGTCCGTCTCGGGCTCGACCAGCAGCCGGTCGTGCAGCATGCGGATCGGGAGGTTTCCGGGCTTCGTCACGGAGTCGGTCACGGCGGAGGTGCTCACAGGACAACGCTACGCGACTGCCGAACGGGGTTGTCCACAGGCCGCCGGCGCACGGCGCACGGGGAGCCCCGAGGGCGGCTAACGTTACGGGCATGACGACTCGCCTCGAGCCCGGGGACAAGGCTCCCGACTTCACTCTCCCGACCGCCGACGGCGCCTCCGTCCGCCTCGCCGACCTGGCGAAGAGCACGGACAAGGGCGTCATCGTGTACTTCTACCCGGCCGCCGCGACGCCGGGCTGCACCAAGGAGGCGTGCGACTTCCGCGACTCGGAGGCGTCCCTGCTGGGCGCCGGCTACGCCGTCGTGGGCATCTCCCCCGACAAGGTCGCCAAGCTCGCCAAGTTCGCCGAGTCCGAGGCGCTCACCTTCCCCCTCGCGTCCGACGAGGAGCACGCGACGCTGGAGGCGTACGGCGCCTGGGGCGAGAAGCAGAACTACGGCAAGACCTACGTGGGCGTGATCCGCTCCACGGTCGTCGTGAACCCGGACCTGACGGTCGCCGAGTCGTTCTACAACGTGAAGGCGACGGGCCACGTGGCCCGGATCCGCAAGGTGCTGGGGCTCGACTCCTAGTGGGATCGCCGGCCGACCTGCTCGACCTCGACGCCGAGCTCAGCGACACCGAGCTCGCGACGCGCGACCGCGTGCGGGAGTTCGTGGACCGCCGGGTGCGGCCGGACATCGCGCGGTGGTTCGCCGACGCGCACTTCCCGCGCGAGCTCGTCCCCGAGCTGGGCGAGCTCGGGGTGCTCGGCATGCACCTGGAGGGCTACGGCTGCGCGGGCCGGTCCGCCGTCGAGTACGGGCTGGCGGCGCAGGAGCTGGAGGCCGGCGACTCCGGCATCCGCACCTTCGTCTCGGTGCAGGGCTCGCTGGCGATGTCGGCCATCCACAAGCACGGCTCCGAGGCGCAGAAGCAGCGGTGGCTGCCGCGGATGGCCACGGGCGAGGTCGTGGGCTGCTTCGGGCTCACCGAGCCCGGGGCCGGCTCCGACCCGGCGAGCATGACCACCCGCGCCAGGTTCGAGCCCGGCGCCGAGGGCGGCGACGCCGGCGGCGAGTGGGTCCTGGACGGCGCCAAGCGGTGGATCGGCATGGCCTCGTTCGCCGACGTCGCGATCATCTGGGCCAAGGTCCGAGAGCCGCAGGACGACGGGAGCGAACGGGACCGGGTGCGCGGGTTCGTCGTGCCGACGTCGACCCCCGGGTTCACCGCGGTGCCCATCGAGCCGAAGCTGTCGATGCGGGCGTCGGTGCAGTGCGACGTCACGCTGGACGGCGTGCGCCTGCCCGCGGACGCGATCCTGCCGGAGCACCCGGGACTGGCCGGGCCGTTCGCGTGCCTCGACGAGGCCCGCTACGGCATCGTGTGGGGCGCCGTCGGCGCCGCCCGGGACGCCTTCGAGTCCGCCCTGGCGTACGCGCAGGGGCGCGAGCAGTTCGGCACGCCGGTCGCGGGCTTCCAGCTCACGCAGGCCAAGCTCGTCGACATGGCGCTGGAGATCACCAAGGCACAGCTCATGGCGCTGCGCCTGGGCCGGCTCAAGGACGCCGGACGTCTGCAGGGGCACATGATCTCGGCCGGCAAGCTGAACAACGCCCGCATCGCGATCGACGTCTGCCGGACCGCGCGCACGATCCTGGGCGGCAACGGCGTGACGCTCGACCACTCGCCGATGCGGCACGCCAACAACCTGGAGTCGGTGCGCACCTACGAGGGCACCGACGAGGTGCACACGCTCGTGCTGGGCCGACACATCACGGGGATCGCCGCGTTCCGCTGACCTGGGCGCTCACCTGCCCGTAGACTGAGCGCCGCGCGCGAGTGGCGTAATTGGCAGCCGCGCCAGGTTTAGGTCCTGGTGTCTCCGGACGTGGGGGTTCGAGTCCCCCCTCGCGCACCCTGAGCAGTGTCGACGTCGACCTCCCGGCATCGGGCCGGTTCGTCTACGATCGCCCCGACATGACCCTCTCGACCCGGCCCGGAGCGCGCGCGACCGCCTCGCGGTACGCGCTCGTCGTGCTGCTCGCGCTGGCCGGGCTGCTGGGCCTCGCCACCCCGGGCACCGCGGCGCCGGAGCCGCACGTCGTGACGGTCCAGCACCATGCCGACCAGCCCTCCGGCAAGGGCGTGGCCGCGGCCTCCGACGACTGCCCCGCGCACGGCGGGCAGCACGGCACGGACATGCCCGGCCTGCTGAGCCTGCGCGCACCGCTCGTCACCGGGTCCGAGCCGGCCGTGTGCGCGCCGGCGGCGTACCGCGTCGTCCTGCCGCCCCTGCTCCTCGCGGGGGCCCACGTGGCGCAGGCGCACACCCTGGCGCGGGCGCTCGGGCACGACCCGGTGCTCTGGGGCATCAGCCGCACGTAGGCAGGCTCGCCGGGCGGACGCCGTCGTCCGCCGTGCGAACCACCGCGCGGCCACCGGCCGCGCGCCCACCCGCCCTGATGCCGGGGCGCCCCGCGCCACCGGCATGCCCGAACCCGTGGAGGAATCCCATGACCCAGCGACCCGCCGGCCCACGTCCCTCGACCCGGCGAACTTCCGACCAGCGACCCACGACCAACCGATCCGCCTCCGCGAGGTCGGGATCCGGAGGCCCGGCTCCCCGGCGCACGACAGCCGCCGGGCGTCTGACGCCGCGGCGGCTGCTGCAGATCGTGCTCCTGGCCGGGGTGCTCGGCCTGGTCGTCCTGCTCGTCGTGTTCATCCTGACGTCCCGCCCCGACGCACCGACCGGGGACGCCCAGGTCGTGCGCGAGGACAGCCACGTCCTGAACCAGGCCGCCGACGAGCAGGCCGTGCTCGTCGAGTTCCTGGACTTCGAGTGCGAGGTCTGCCGCGCCTACTACCCCACGGTCGAACAGCTCAAGGAGCAGTACGGCGAGGAGCTCACCGTCGTGATCCGCTACTTCCCGATCCCCGCGCACGCCAACTCGGTCCACGCCGCCGTCGCGGTCGAGGCGGCGGCCGGGCAGGACGCCCTGGAGCCCATGTACCAGCGCATGTACGAGACGCAGGCCGAGTGGGGCGAGGTCCAGGACTCGCAGGCCGAGGTCTTCCGCGGCTTCGCGCGGGACCTCGGCCTCGACCTGGAGCAGTTCGACGCCGCAGTGGCCGACCCGGCGACCGCCGAGCGCGTCCAGCGCGACTTCGACGAGGGCCGGGCGCTCGGGGTCAGCGGCACGCCCACGTTCTTCCTGGACGGCGAGAAGCTGGAGACCCAGAGTCCCGCCGACCTGGTCGCGGCCGTCGAGGGGTCGCTGGGCCAGTAGGCGTCACGGCCGCGGGCGGGCCCTCGGGCCCGCCCGTCGCGTCAGTTCTGCTGCTGCGCGGCGATGTCCTTGCGGACCACGTCCATGTCGAGGCCACGGACGGCCTCGACGACCTCGGCGAGGCCCTTGGCGGGCAGGGCGCCGGCCTGGCGGAAGACGAGCACACCGTCGCGGAACGCCATCAGCGTCGGGATGGAGGTCACCTGAGCGGCGGCCGAGATGCCGGGGTTGGCGTCGGTGTCGATCTTCGCGTGCACGATGTCGTCGTTCTTGTCCGAGGATGCCTCGAAGACAGGTCCGAACATCTTGCACGGCGGGCACCAGGTGGCCCAGAAGTCCACGAGGACGATCCCGTTGTCGCTGACGGTCTTCTCGAACGTGGCGTCGGTGATGTCGACAGTTGCCATGTCACGCTTCCTTTCGTTGGGCGTCTACCTGGTGAAGCACAGCCCCACCCTCTGCTATTCCAGGAGCGGCGGTCGGGCGATCCGTGTCACATTCGGGTACCGATCGGGCGGGGCGGGTCAGGCACCGCAACGCCCGAACTGGTAGAACGGACCCCGTGACGGACACTGCCGACTACCCTGCCGACGATTTCTACCGCGAGCCCGCCCCTGTCTCGGGGTGGATGACCGACGAGGACCTCGCCGTGGTACGCGCGCAGCTCCCCCTCGTGTACGTGGACGCCGTGCCGGTCCGGGTCGACGACTCAGGTGACGTGGTCGCCGTCGGGCTGCTGCTGCGCGTGAACCCGCAGGGCGCGATGACGAGGGCCCTGGTCTCGGGTCGCGTGATGTACCACGAGCGGCTGCGGGACGCGCTGCTGCGACACATCGAGAAGGACCTCGGCCCCGTCGCGCTGCCGCAGGTGCCGCCGTCGCCGCAGCCGTTCACCGTCGCCGAGTACTTCCCGACGCCGGGGATCACCGCGTTCCACGACCCGCGCCAGCACGCGGTCTCGCTCGCCTACGTGGTGCCCGTGACGGGCGACTGCCGCCCGCAGCAGAACGCGCTCGACCTCGCCTGGCTCACGCCCGAGGAGGCGTGCGCCGACGACGTCCAGGCCGAGATGATGAACGGCCAGGGCATGCTGATCAAGCAGGCGATGGCCCACGTGGGCCGGCTGCCCTGAGCAGCGCCGGCGCGCTGCGCCGGCCCTGGATCGCACTTCCCACGCATGGCGCGCTTGTCTGGACGAGCGCGCCATCAGGAGTGCACCTAGCCTGATCCTTGATACCCGAAGATGTCGGTTCCCGTTGCGTATACGCAACAGCCCGCCACCAGACCCATCAAGGAGAGGCTCGATTGAGCGGGCACGTGTTCGTCGACGAGACCAAGGCTCGTGACTACCTTCTCGTCGCCGTCGCGCTCGGCAGCGCTGATCTCAGGACGGCACGGGCCGAGATCAGATCGCTGACCATGCCGGGCCAGGCGCGGCTGCACATGCACCGTGAGAGCGACTCGCGCAGGCGAAAGATCCTCGCGGCCATCTCGCGTCTCCCGGTCGAGGCGACGATCTTCCGTGCCGTCGACGCCGACCGTCCGCGGCGCAAGGAGGCCGAGCGGCGCAGGGCCTGCCTTCAGGAACTCGTCACCGGGGCGATCCGGGACGCGCGGACCACCATCTGCCTTGAGCACGACGACAGCATGGTCCAGGTGGACCGTAGGGTTCTGATCGCCGTGACGAAGGCCCACCGCTCCGAGGACGCCCTGCACTACCGCCACGACCGCGCCGCGAGCGAGCCTCTGCTGGCGCTGCCTGACGCCATCGCCTGGGCGTGGGCCCGCGGCGGCGAGTGGCGGCCGCGATGCGAGGAGATGGTGACGAAGGTGGTCGACGTCTGAGATGCGCGAAGCCCGAGCGCACAGCCGTCCGGCTGGCTCTCGGGCTCACTTCCCTCCGCTTAGCGCGGCGGGCTGGTATCAGGATAGGCCGCCGTCGCCCAGCGCTGCAACGGGAGTCAGGTCGTCGACGTCAGGTCCAGGACCGGCCAGTCCTCCAGGTCCGCGCGCATGCGGCGGTCGTGCGTCGCCACGACGACGGCGCAGGGCGTGACCTGGAGGGCGCGGGTCAGCTCGTCCACGAGGTCGATCGACAGGTGGTTGGTCGGCTCGTCGAGGAGCAGCAGGTGCGGGGCGTGCAGCAGCGCCCGCGCCAGCTCGAACCGGCGGCGCTGACCCGCGGACAGCTCGGCCAGCGGCCGGTCCAGGTCCTCCTCGCTGAGCAGGCCCAGGCCCGCGACGGGCACCACGTGGTCGGGGTCCAGCTCGTTGGACGCGAGCAGCCGGAGCGCCTCGTCGGCGTACGTCTCGAACCCGGTCTTCAGGCGCGCCTTGCCGGTGATCGGTTCGCTCTCCTGGCCGACGACGCCGATGCGCGCGCCCGGCGCGACCGTGCGGCTCCCCCGGTCCAGCTCCAGGGTGCCGGCGAGCGCCGCGAGCAGCGTCGACTTGCCGGTCCCGTTCGGGCCCACCACGAGCAGCCGGCCCGACGGCGGGATCGCGACCCGCGTGCCGGGCAGGTCGAGCCGGGCGGCGCCGTCGTCCGCGATGCGGCCGTCCGAACCGCCGTCGTCCGCCGGGAGCCCGACGCGCGGCGAGCGGACCTCCACGACGGGGTTGCTGGGGTCCCAGCCCGGTGACATGGCGGGCAGGTCGGGGAAGCCCAGCTCGACCGGCGGCGCGGGCACCTCGATGGCCTCGGCCTCCAGCTTCTGGACCAGCCGATCGGCGGCCTTGACGTGGATGCGGGCGCGGGTGGCGCGGCGGTGCTTCTGCGAGCCCTTGCCCGGGCGCCACTCGTCGGACAGGCCCTCGTAGGACTCGTCGAGCCGTTCGGCCAGGGCCGCGGCCCGCTTGCGCTCGGCCCGGTAGCGCTGGCGCCACCGGTGCAGCGCCTGGGTCTTGGCGAACCGGTAGGCCAGGTAGCCCGGCTGCCCGTAGAGCACGGGCTTGCCGTCCCAGGACGGGTCGAGGTCGAGGATCGCGGTGGCGACGTCGTCGAGCAGCTCGCGGTCGTGGGTCACGAGCACGACGCCGCCGCGCCACGCGACGAGCTCGCCCGTGAGGAACTCGATCGCGGAGTCGTCGAGGTGGTTGGTGGGCTCGTCGAGCAGCAGCAGGTCGGCGCGCTCGGCGAGGCGGCAGGCCAGCCGGACCCGGAACCGCTCGCCCACGCTGAGCTGGTCCAGCCGGCGGGCGGGGTCGCGCGGGGCGCCCAGGCGGGTGAGCGCCACCTCGACGCGGCGGTCGGCGTCCCAGACCGCGAGGTGCTCGGCGAGCGACAGGGTCCGCTCCAGCACCGCCAGGTCGCCGGAACCGTGGTCGAACGCCGCGGCGGCGGCCTCCAGCTCGGCGGCCGCGGTGCGCAGGCCGTCGAGCGTCCCGGCGACGAGGTCGCCGATGGTCTGGCCCGGCTCGGGGTGCAGCTCCTGCTCGACGAGCGCCACGCTGCCCTGCCGGCGCACCTCGCCCGACTTCGGCTGCAGGTCGCCGGCCAGGAGGTGCAGCAGGGTGGACTTGCCGGACCCGTTCTCGCCGACGACGCCGAGCCGCGTACCCGGCGACACGGAGAACGAGACCCCGTCCATGACGGGCCGCCCGGGGTAGGCGAAACCGAGGTCCTGGGCGACGAGGTGCATCCGACAAGCCTACGGGGGCCGCTGCCGACGCCGAAGCCGGCGGGCACCGCCGCACGTCTGCTTGATGCCCGGGAGCCGCCCGCGCGAGGATGTGCCGGACCCCCGGCCTGCACCACGACCCCTGGAGCACCGTGCCCTCGACCTCGTCCGGCGTCCGGCCGGCGCTGCGCCTGACCAACCTGCTGCTGGCTCCCGCGACGCGCACGCGCCGGGACCCGGACGCCGTGTTCGACCGGATGGTCGCGCAGGCCTCGCGCGGTCGAGCGCCGCTGAGCACCGAGAACGCCGCGGACCTCGACCACCTGCGGCTGGCCCTGCACGCGTTCGCCGGCTTTCCCGGCCTGAGCCCGCTCGGCTGGGCGGCGGGCCAGGAGCTGGTGCGCCTGCGGGTCCGCAACCGCGTGGTCGTGGGCGACCTGCGCGCGCGGCACCCGGAGGTCGCCGGGCAGCCGGTGACGGCGCCGGTGTTCGTGGTGGGCATGCCGCGCACGGGCACGACGCTCGCGTACAACGTGCTGTCCAGGTCGCCCGCCCACCGCGGCCCCCGGCTCTGGGAGATGACCTTCCCCGGCCTCGCCGTCGACGACGCCACCGAAGCCGCGCTGGTCCGGCGCACCCGGCGCAAGTTCGCGATGACGTCGCGGCTGAGCGACACGTGGGGCACGATCCACCCGATGGACGCGGCGTCCGAGGAGGAGGACACGTTCATCCGGGCCCACTCGGAGATGCACGCCGCCGGTGTGCCGATGCCGGACTACCTCGACCGGCTCGCGACGTTCGACGCGCGGCCCGACTACCGGTTCCTGCGCGACACCCTGCAGCTTCTGTCGTACGGCCGCCCCGAGCGGCGGTGGGTGCTCAAGCACCCGGCGAACCTCTTCCACCTGGCCGCGATCCGTGACGTGTTCCCGGACGCCCGTTTCGTCTGGACGCACCGCGCCCCCGAGACCGCGTTGGCCTCCCTGTGTTCCCTGGCCGAGTCGGCCCAGCGGATCCACCGGCGGCCCGACGCCGTCGACCTGGCCCGGATCGGCCCGGAGTGGCTGGCGATCATGTCCCGCGGCGTGTCCCGCGCGCTGGAGCAGCGCGCCGCGCTGGGCCCCGACGTCGTGCTCGACCTGTCGTACGACCGCCTCACCGGGGACCCCGGCGTCGTGCTGCCCGAGCTGTTCGACCGCCTCGGCGCGCGCTGGGGCGCCGACGACGACGCCAACCTGGCCGCCGCGCTGGACGCACCACGGCACCTGCCGCCGCACCGGTACACGCTGGAGCGGTTCGGGCTGGAGCCCGGCGAGGTGCGGGCCGCGCTCGGCGGCTACGTGGACCTCCTGCGTAACCTGCCCGCCTAGCAACCGGCCGACCCACGGGCCGCCGGGTCCGCGGGCAGCGGGCGCCTAGGATGCGCTGGTGAGCACTTCTCGAACCCCGGTCTGGCCCGCGGCCGTGGCCGACGCCGTCGCCGTCCTCGTCTTCACGGTCGTCGGCATCACGTCGCACGACGGGTCGCTCGTCGCCGCCCTGGGCCGCGTGGTGTGGCCGTTCGCCCTGGCCGCCGCGATCGGCTGGGCCGTGGCCCGCGCGTGGCGCGACCCGTCGCGTGTCTGGCCCACCGGCGTGACCATCTGGGCCGTCACCGTGCTCGGCGGCCTGGCGCTGCGCGGCCTCTCGGGCGGCGGGCTGGCGTGGTCGTTCGCGCTGGTCACCGCCATCTTCCTGGCGATCACGATGCTCGGCTGGCGCGGCCTGGTGACGGGCATCCGCCGCGGCCAGGCCCGCGCCGCCGAGAGCTGACGCGCGCCTGGTCCGACCGAGACCATGCACCTGCTGCCAGACCGAGTCCAGTTCTGGCAGCAGATGCATGGTCGCCGCGCGCGAGCGAGCGCGGCTCAGCCCCGGAGCAGCTCGACCACCAGCGGGGCCAGCGCGCGGAACGCCTTGCCCCGGTGGGAGATCGCGTTCTTCTCGTCCGCGGACAGCTCCGCGGCGGTGCGGCGGGGTGTCTCGTCGGACACGACGTCCACGAACAGCGGGTCCTCGTCCGGGACCAGGATCGGGTCGTAGCCGAACCCGTTGATGCCGCGCGGCGCGGCGGCGAGCACGCCCCGCATCTCACCGAGCCGCACCTCCTCGCGCCCGTCGGGCGTGACCAGCGCGGCGGCGCACACGAACCCGGCCTGCCGGTGCTCGGGGCGCACGTCCCCGAGCTGGCCGAGCAGCAGCTCCAGGTTGGCGAGGTCGTCGCCGTGCTTGCCGGCCCAGCGGGCCGAGAAGATGCCGGGGGCGCCACCCAGGACGTCCACGGCCAGGCCCGAGTCGTCGGCGACGGCGGGCAGGCCGGTCGCGGCGCACACCGCGCGGGCCTTGATGAGCGCGTTCTCGGCGAACGTGACGCCGTCCTCGACCGGCTCCGGGGCGCCGACCTCGCCCGAGGTGACCAGGCCGCCGTCGGGCAGGTCCAGACCCGCCTCGGTGAGGATCGCGCGCAGCTCCGGGACCTTCTTGGCGTTGTGCGTGGCGAGGACGATTCGGGCGGCGGGCGGCACGGTCAGGGACGTCATGCCCCGATCATGCCAGCCGCCGCCCGTCGCGCCGCGCCCGCTCAGAGCTCCTGCGCGAGCGCTTCCTGCTGGATCTTGGTGAGCTCGGCCGTACCGCCCACCGCGAGGTCGAGCAGGGCGTCGAGCTCGGCGCGGTCGAACGGCGCGTGCTCCGCGGTGCCCTGCACCTCGATGAACTTGCCGCCGCCCGTGACCACCACGTTCATGTCGGTCTCGGCGCGCACGTCCTCGACGTAGGGCAGGTCGAGCATCGGGGTGCCGTCGATGATGCCGACCGAGACGGCGGCGACCGAGTCGGCGAGCACCTGCTTGCCGCCCTTGATGTGCCCGTGGCGGCGGCCCCACGCGATGGCGTCGGCGAGGGCCACGTAGGCGCCGGTGATCGCGGCGGTCCGGGTGCCGCCGTCGGCCTGGAGCACGTCGCAGTCCAGCACGATGGAGTTCTCGCCGAGCGCGCTCATGTCGACGACGGCGCGCAGCGAGCGACCGATCAGGCGCGAGATCTCGTGGGTGCGGCCGCCGATCTTGCCCTTCACGGACTCCCGCTGGCTGCGCTCGTTGGTGGCGCGCGGCAGCATCGCGTACTCGGCGGTGACCCAGCCCTCGCCCGAGCCCTTGCGCCAGCGCGGCACGCCCTCGGTGAACGACGCGACGCACAGCACGCGCGTGCGCCCGAACTCCACGAGCACCGAACCCTCGGCCTCGTCGAGCCATCCCCGGGTGATCTTCACGGGGCGGAGCTGGTCGGTGGCGCGCCCGTCGGCGCGCACGATCTGGTCGGTGCTGGAGGTCATGCGCCCAGCCTAGGCCGTACGTCTCCGCGCCCGACGGCGGCCCGACGACGGCCCGGGCCCGCCGCCCGTGGGGCCCGTCCCGGCCGGCCGTCTTTTCGCGCTCCGGAAAGCACGCCGCTGACCTGGCGGAACGTGTCACGCGTCACGCACAGCGCGTGGCGCTGGTAACGGTTCCGACACGATGTCGTCGCTAGGCTTCACCCCGTGAACGACGCGCCCATCGGGATCTTCGACTCCGGCCTCGGCGGCCTCACGGTCGCGCGCGCCATCCTGGACCAGCTCCCCAACGAGCAGGTCCGGTACCTCGGCGACACCGCGAACAGCCCCTACGGCCCCAAGCCGATCGCGGCGGTCCGGGCCATGGCCCTGGACGCCATGGACCGCCTCGTGGCGGACGGCGTGAAGATGCTGGTGATCGCGTGCAACACGGCGTCGTCGGCCATGATGCGCGACGCGCGCGAGCGGTACGAGCAGCGGCACGGCATCCCCGTGGTCGAGGTGATCCTGCCCGCGGCCCGGGCCGCGGTGACCGCCACCCGCACGGGCCGGATCGGCGTCATCGGCACGCGCACCACGGTGCGGTCGCGCGCGTACGACGACGCGTTCCACGTGACGCCCGGGCTGACGATCACGAGCCAGGCGTGCCCCGAGTTCGTGCGCTTCGTCGAGGAGGGCCGCACGTCGGGCCCGGAGGTGCAGAAGTTCGCGCACGAGTACCTCGACCCGGTCAAGGCGGCCGGCGTCGACACCCTCGTGCTGGGCTGCACGCACTACCCGCTGCTCGCGGGCGCCATCTCGTACGTCATGGGCGAGGAGGTCACGCTGGTCTCCAGCGCCGACGAGACCGCCAAGGACGTGTACCGCACCCTCGTGGCGCACGACCTGGAGCGCTCCCCCGACTCCGGCGCCCCGGTGCACAAGTTCCTGACCACCGGCGACCCGGCGCCGTTCGGGCAGCTCGCCAGCCGGTTCCTCGGCCCCGAGGTCTCCCTCGTGGAGGCCGTCTGATGCGCCTCATCCCCCTGGGGGTCGCCGGCTCGTTCCCCGGCCCCGCCACGCCCGCGTCGTCGTACCTGGTGCAGGTGACCGCCGCCGAGTCCGCGGCGTCGGGCCACGAGGAGCGCGACTGGAACGTGCTGCTCGACCTGGGCAACGGAGCCTTCGGGGCGCTGCAGCAGCACGTCGACCCCCACGCGCTCGACGCCGTGTCGATCTCGCACCTGCACCCTGACCACTGCGCCGACCTGGCGGGGCTGTACGTCTACCTGCGCTACCACCCCGAACACGGGTCGCTGCGCGCCGGGCGCCGGCACCAGCCCCTGCCGGTCTACGGGCCGTCCACCGCCGAGCGGCACGTCGCCGTGTCGTACGGGCTGAGCGACGGCGAGTCCATGGAGAACGACTTCGACTTCCGGTCCTGGGCCGACCACAAGCGGATCGAGGTCGGTCCGCTGACCATCGAGCCGCACCGGGTGTTCCACCCGGTCGAGACGTACGGCGTGCGGATCACGGGCCCGTCGTCGTCCGGCGGCACGACGACGCTCGCGTACACCGGTGACACCGACGCCTGCACCTCCGTGGTCGAGCTCGCGCGCGACGTCGACCTGCTGCTCAGCGAGGCCGCCTTCCTGGAGGGGCGCGACGACGTCGTCGAGCGCGGCATCCACCTCACCGGGCACCGCGCCGGTCAGGTGGCGACCGAGGCCGGCGCCCGGCGCCTGCTGCTCACGCACCTGCCGGTGTGGAACGACCCGGAGGACTCCCTGGCCGAGGCCCGCGGCTCGTACGCGGGCCCGGTAGAGATCGCGAAACCGGGAACGGTCTACGAGCTCTGACGTGTCAGACGTACAGGTCCCCCGGGGGACCTGTACGTCTGACACGTGGGTCGCGCGGGGTGGGGCGGGCTAGGCGAGCGGACGGCGCCCGCGGAGCTCCGCGAGCATCACGTCCATGAGCGTCTCCTGGGCGTAGCCCGCCGCGACGAACACCCCGGACCAGAACCGCCGGGCGGCGCGCCCGTCGGTCGCCACGGGGATCTCGCGGCCCGCCTGCCGGTCCCACATGATCTCGTCGGTGAGCTGCATGACCTGGTCGTCGGTCTTCAGCCCGAGCCGCTCCGCGATCACGAGCCGCACGTCCGTGAGGGCGCCCGCGAACTGCTCGGCGTCCTCGCGCGGCACCCGCACCGGGGGCGGCGCGCCGTGGCGGCCCACCGTCGACGGCGCGTCGTCGCCCGAGGGCAGGTCCAGCAGCGCGGCGAACGCCTCCAGCCGGTCCACCTTCGCCTGGGCGACGTCGTTCTGCGTGAGCCGGCGGAACTCGTCGGCGACGTCCGCGTCGTCCTTGCTCGCGTCCGGCAGGAGCCGCTGCGCCGCGGGGTCCGTCGGGATGCGCCCCACGCCGGTCACGCCGGTGAGCCGCGCGAGGTCGGCGTCGGTCAGCTCGTCCGGCGCGAGGAGGCCGTTGGCCCAGGCCTGTCCCTTGCCCGGGGCGTGGTGCGAGGAGGGACCCGGCTCGTCGCCGTCGGCGAACAGGTCCAGGCCCGCCTCCTCGCGGAGCATCGCGGAGACGTCGCGCGCCACCTTGGCCAGGACGACCCGCTCAACCGGTTCGAACCGAGCCTCGTAACCCCGCCGCATGGCGCGGAACGGCGTCATGCGACTCCCCGAGCGCCCGACTCCTGCAGCGTCGCCCACAGCCCGAACCCGTGCATCGCTTGCACATCCACCTCCATACGCTCGCGCCCGCCGCTGGACACGACGGCACGACCGTTCTTGTGCACCTGGGTCATGAGCTGCTCCGCCTTGGCGCGGGGGTACCCGAAGTAGCTCTCGAACACGTACGTCACGTATGACATCAGGTTCACCGGGTCGTTCCAGACGATGGTCACCCACGGGTCGGCGATCCCCGCGAAGATCGCCTCTTCGGTGTCCTCCTCGACGGCCGTCCCGGCTGACCCCAGGGGCGTGAGCAGCGGCAGCTGGGTGGAAGTCACAGGTCTCACTCTAGGCTGTTTCGTCCCCGGACTGGACACCCCTGTCCGAGATTCCCACGAAGTTGTCGCCTGGCTGTGACCTCAGTCGGGAAGGTCGTCCAGCCGCAGGTCGACGGTCGGGATCGCCGGGTCGCCCTTGGACAGCCGGCGGGCGCCCCGCGGCAGCTCGGCGCGCACCATACCGTGGTTGATCGCGGCGTTCGCGACCCCGTACGGGCCCACCCAGCGCGAGTCCACGGCGCCGTCGACCACCAGCGGCGCGAGCAGCGGGCGCAGGTCGTCGCTCTGCGGCGTCCACTCCGCCACGGCGGTGTCCGGGCCGGTCACCATGATCTCCTCGATGGCGTACCCGTCGCGGCCGTAGCGGCGCGCGGCGGCCTTGCGCCCGCCCACCGACGCCTTGTTCGCCGAGGCCTTGGCCACCGGCTGCAGCACGCCCGACGAGTCGGCGCGCGCCACGAGCTTGTAGACCATGCCGCAGGTGGGTGCGCCCGAGCCGGTCACGAGCGACGTGCCGACGCCGTAGACGTCCACCGGCGCGGCGGCCAGCGAAGCGATCGCGTACTCGTCGAGGTCGGAGGTGACCACGATCTTGGTGTCCCGCGCGCCGAGCGAGTCGAGCTGGCGACGCACCTCGCCCGCCAGTCCCCCGAGGTCGCCGGAGTCGAGCCGCACGGCACCGAGCCCGGTCCCCGCCACCTCGACGGCCGTGGCCACGCCCTGCTTCACGTCGTAGGTGTCGACAAGCAGCGTGGTGCCGGCGCCCAGCGAGGCGACCTGCGACGCGAACGCCTCCCGCTCGCTGTCGTGCAGCAGCGTGAACGCGTGCGCGGCGGTGCCGATGGTGTCCAGCCCGTAGCGCATGCCGGCCTCGAGGTTGGAGGTGCCGGCGAACCCGCCGATCACGGCGGCGCGGGCGGCCGCGACGGCCGCCTGCTCGCTCGCCCGGCGGGAGCCCATCTCCAGCACGGGCCGGTTGCCGGCCGCGCTCGTCATGCGCGACGCCGCCGACGCCACCGCCGAGTCGTAGTTCAGGATCGACAGGATCAGCGTCTCCAGCAGCACGGCCTCGGCGAACGAGCCCTCGACCTGCAGCACGGGCGAGCCGGGGAAGAACACCTCGCCCTCGACGTAGCCCTGGATGGTCCCGGTGAACCGGTAGTTGGCGAGGTAGTCCAGCGTCCTGCGGTCCACCACCGCGTTCTGCTCCAGGTACGCCAGCTCGGCGTCCTCGAAGACGAAGTGTGGCAGCGCTTCCAGGACACGGCCGGTGCCCGCCAGGACGCCGTAGCGCCGGCCCGCGGGCAGGCGTCGCGTGAACACCTCGAACACGCAGTGCCGGTGCGCGGTGCCGTCGGCCAGGGCCGCCTGGAGCATGGTCAGCTCGTAGCGGTCGGTCAGCAGCGCCACCGACGGCCGGACCGCCGGAAGGGGTGCTGCGGGGAGCGGCCGCGGTTCCCCGACGACGTTGTCGAGGGCAGGCCACGAGTCGGTGAGCGGAGCGCCGATGCTCCGAAGCTCGTCGGTCATGCACTCACGGTAGGCCAGAGAACTGGCCTGGGCCGGGCGAATCCGGCCAGGACGGCCTCTTGTCTCACCATGCGGATCTTCTCGCTCCCGTCTACTTCTGACCGACGAACCAGCGCCGGACCTGTGCCACGCGCGCCTCGAGCTGGTCGGCCGTCGCCAGGGGCACCTCGGGCCCGCCGCACTTGCGGCGCAGCTCGGTGTGCACCATGCCGTGCGGCTGCCCGCTGCGCTTGGCCCACGCGGAGACGAGCTTGGACAGCTCCTTGCGCAGCTCGGCCGCGCGCCGGTGCTCCTGCTCGGACCGCTCGTTCTGCACCTCACGCGCGGTGGGGGCGCCGCCGCGCGCCTTGAGGTGGTCGGCCTGACGCTGCCGCAGCAGCGTCGCCACCTGGTCCGGCTCCAGGAGCCCGGGCAGGCCGAGGAAGTCCTGCTCCTCCGCCGAGCCGAGGTCGGCGCTCGTGCCGAACTCGCCGCCGTCGAACAGGACGCGGTCGAACGAGGCCTGCGCCTCCAGCGCCTGGAAGGACCCGAGCAGCTCGCTCGACGCCTTCTCCTCCTTGTTCGCCTCGGCGACCAGCGCCGCCTCGGGGTCGTACTCGATGCCCTGCTCCTCGGCCGTGCGCGGCCGGTCGAGCGCGTGGTCGCGCTCCTGCTCCATCGAGTTGGCCAGGTTCAGCAGCGGCGCGACGCTCGGCAGGAAGATCGACGCCGTCTCGCCGCGCTTTCGGGCGCGCACGAACCGGCCGATCGCCTGGGCGAAGAACAGCGGCGTCGAGGCGCTGGTGGCGTACACGCCGACGGCGAGGCGCGGCACGTCCACGCCCTCCGACACCATGCGCACGGCCACCATCCAGCGGTCCTCGCCCTGCGCGTACTCCTCGATGCGCCCGGAGGCGCCCTCGTCGTCCGAGAGGACGACGATCGGACGCTTGCCGGTGATCTCCTGCAGGTGCGTGGCGTAGGCGCGCGCGTTGTCCTGGTCGGTCGCGATGACCAGACCGCCGGCGTCGGGCACCGTGCGGCGCACCTCGGTGAGGCGCTTGTCCGCGGCGGCGAGCACCGACGGGATCCACTGCCCCTCCGGGTCCAGCGCGGTACGCCACGCCTGCCCGGTCATGTCCTTGGTCATGGCCTCGCCGAGACGGGCGCTGACCTCGTCGCCCATCTTGGTGCGCCAGCGCATGTCGCCCGCGTACGACAGGAAGAGCACGGGGCGCACGACGTGGTCGCGCAGCGCCTCGCCGTAGCCGTACGTGTAGTCGGCCTTGGAGCGGCGGATGCCCTCGGCGTCGGCCTCGTACTGCACGAACGGGATCGCGGAGGTGTCGCTGCGGAACGGGGTGCCGGTGAGCGCCAGGCGGCGCTCGGCGCCCTCGAAGGCCTCGCGGACGGCGTCGCCCCAGCTCAGGGCGTCACCGCCGTGGTGCACCTCGTCGAGGATCACCAGGGTGCGGGCCGCCTCCGTGCGGGCGCGGTGCAGCGCCGGCTTGGCCGCGACCTGCGCGTACGTGAGCGCGACGCCATCGTAGTGCGAGCCGTGCCGGCCCTGCGAGTTCTTGAACTGCGGGTCGATGCGGATGCCGACGCGTGCGGCGGCGTCGGCCCACTGGGTCTTGAGGTGCTCGGTGGGCGCCACGACGGTGACCCGCCGGACGATGCCCTGCTCGAGCAGCTCGGTGGCGATGCGGAGCGCGAACGTCGTCTTGCCCGCGCCCGGGGTGGCGACGGCCAGGAAGTCCCGCGGGTTCGACACGCGGTACTGCTCCAGGGCCTCCGCCTGCCAGGCGCGCAGACTCGACGCCGTGCCCCAGGGGGCGCGGCGTGGAAAGGCAGGGCTGAGCGACGAAGCGGCCGCAGACGACGGTGTGTGGGGCAGCTGCTGCGGCTGGCTCGTCACTTGGTGGAGTCGCCCTCGCCGCCGTCCTGCGGGTCACGGAGACCGTCGTAGATCTCCTTGCACCGGGGACACACCGGGAACTTGCCCGGGTCGCGTCCAGGGACCCAGACCTTGCCGCAGAGCGCGATCACGGGCTTGCCGCTCATGGCGGACTGCATGATCTTCTCCTTGCGCACATAGTGCGCAAAACGCTCGTGGTCTCCCGGTTCCGTCTCCTCCCGGGTCTCCTCGCGCTCGAGGACGCTCGTGCCGCCCTGCGTACTGGGCTCGTCCTGCGGGCTGGAGAGTGGTTCGGTCATGCGGACAAGTCTACGCGGGACCACCGACAGCCATGCCGTCGGCACGCCCTCGGGACCTCCGCCCCGGGCACCTCTTGCGCGGAAATCCTTGCGGTCGTGTCGGTGACCACGGATATAACTGTGCGCATGTCACGTCCCCGCCCTGAGAGGAGCCTCACCCTGCCCGACGACGGCGCCGCCTCCGCGACCGACCTCGCCGAGACCCTGACCACCGCCGCCCTGTCCGACATCCCCCGCGGCGCGCCCGAACCCGTCTGGCCCGACTTCGGCGACCACGACGAGGCCGCCCGGCGCGCGGTCGCCGCCGTCGCCGCGATGCTAGGCCGCCCCGTCCCGGACCGCCCCAAGGAACCCCGCTCGTCCGCCGAGTGGCTCGCCCGCCGCTGGGAGGCCGACGAGAGCACGCTCGTCAACGTCTCGCGCGACATGTCGCGCACCCTGCAGCGGCTGCACGCCTACGCGCTCCAGCGCTGGGTGGACCGCCACCCCGACGACGTCGCCGTGTTCGGCCCCGGCGGCGCCCCGCAGCGCGCGGCGCTGGACCTCGGCAACGGCACCTCCGTGAGCGTGCCGTCGGTCGCCACCGTGCTCTTCCCCGCCGGGTCCGCCTACGACACGGCCGTGGCCGTCGAGGTGGCCTACCGCTACGGCCAGCCCACGATCACGGCGTTCACCCCGCCGGGCGGGCTGGCGCTCGCCGAGCGGGTGCTGGCCGACCTGGCCCGCACGCTGGAGGAGGACCACCCGTACCGCGGCGGCGTGCTGTCGGCCAGGTCCGGGAACGGCACCGTCGACCTGATGCCCGTGAAGCACACGGTCCAGGTGCGCGGCGACGTCGTGCTGCCCGCCGAGCTGTGGCGCGAGGTGGACCTGTTCTGCTCCAGCGTGACCACGCGCCGCGACGCGCTGCGGGCCCTGGGCCACACGACGTCGCGCGGCCTGCTGCTGGCCGGCAAGCCGGGCGTCGGCAAGACCAAGCTCACCCGGGTCATCGCCACGGAGCTCGCCGGGCCGCTCACGGTCGTGCTGGTCACCGCCGAGGTGCTGCGCACCTGGATGACCGAGCTGTACGAGGAGATCCGCGGGCTCGGCCCGTGCCTCGTCGTGCTGGAGGAGATCGACTCGGTGGCGTCCAAGGGGTCGCGCGGCGACACCTCGTTCGCCGAGTTCCTCGACGCCCTGGACGGGACGCGCAGCTCGGACGACGTGCTGACGGTCGGCACCACCAACGACCCGGACTCGCTGGACCCGGCCGTGAAGCGGCCCGGCCGCTTCGACACCATCATCGAGGTGCCGCCGCCGGACCAGACAGGGCGCACGGAGATCCTCCGCCTGTTCCTGCCGCCGGACGCCCCGGTCGACGTGGACCTGGTCGCGTCGTACCTGGACGGCGCCACGGGCGCGGACCTGCGCGAGGTGGCCCGCCGCTCGATCCTGGAGCACGGCCCCGACGGTCTGACGACCGGCCGGGTCGCCGACGTGGCGACGTCGGGCCGGTGGAAGCCCGCCCCGGTCGCGGGTAACTATCTCTGACGGGCCCTCTGACGTGTCAGACGCTCAGGTCACCCGAGGGACCTGAGCGTCTGACACGTGGCTCTACAGGCCCTGCCAGGCGGGCTTGTCGGCGTAGGTCTGCCGGTAGTAGTCGCCGAGCTGCAGGCGGGAGGCCGCGGCGTCGTCGACCAGCACGGTGGCGTGCGGGTGCAGCTGCATGATCGTGGCGGGCCACATCGCCGAGACCGGGCCCTCCACGAGCTGGTGCACCGCCTCGGCCTTGGCCCGTCCGGTCGCCAGCAGCACCAGGTGCCGGGCCGACATGATCGTGGCGAGGCCCTGCGTGAGGCAGTGCCGCGGGACCTGCTCGACCGACCCGCCGAAGAACCGCGCGTTGTCCTCGCGCGTCTGCTTCGTGAGCGTCTTGATCCGGGTGCGCGAGGCGAGCGAGGAGCCCGGCTCGTTGAACGCGATGTGGCCGTCCGTGCCGATCCCCAGGATCTGCAGGTCCACGCCCCCGGCGTCCGCGATGGCCTGCTCGTACGCGGCGCACGCCGCGGGCAGGTCCTCGGCCAGGCCGTCCGGGCCCTGGACCGCGCCGGGCGCGAGGTCCACGCGTGACGCGATCTCCTTCTCGATCACGTTGCGGTACCGCTCCGGGTGGTCCGCGCTCAGGCCGACGTACTCGTCGAGCATGAACGCCCTGGCGCGGGCGAAGGAGAGCCCGTCCTTGTGCCGGCGGGCCAGCTCGTCGTACACGGCCAGGGGCGAGGACCCCGTGGCCAGCCCGAGCACCGTCTCCGGGTCGGCCCGCAGCAGGCCCTCCACGGCGTCCGCCGCCAGCCTCGCCAGCTCGTCCGCCGGCGCGATCACGACCTCCATCAGCTCCTCCTCCCCAGCACCGCGGCGCCCACGGCCGCGACGGGAACGTGCGTCGGCGCCAGCCTGACCCGTTCCGCCAGCTTGAGCGACCCGAGGAACGACGACACCTTGGCCTGCTCGCGCAGCGCGTCCTGCACGGCGTCCAGCAGCTCGGTGCCGAGCAGCGCGACGCCGCCGCCCAGCACGACGTGCCGTACGTCGGCGGTCAGGACCAGCAGCCGCACGGCGGACGCCGTCGCGGCCGCGAACCGGTCCTTGACCGCGATGGCCTCCTCGTCGCCGGCGCGCGCCGCCTCGAACAGCTCCACCGGAGCCGGCTTGCCGTGCCGCGACGGCCACGCCGCCTCCAGCGCCTTGCCCGATGCGTACCGCTCCAGGCAGCCGCGCTGCCCGCACGGGCACTCCGGCCCCAGCGGGTCCACCGGGATGTGCCCGATCTCGCCGGCCGCGCCGCTCGCGCCGCGGCGCAGCTTGCCGTCCAGCACCAGGCCGGACGCGAGGCCCGTACCCAGCGCGAGGAACGCGAGGTCCTCGTGCTCGGCGGACCCGCCGGCCCCGCCCTGCCCGTCGGCCGTGCTCCCCGACCGCTCCAGCACGTGCGCCGCGCCGACGGCGGCCACGTTGAGGTCGTTCTCCACCACCACCGCGACACCGCCGAGCTCCGCGGAGAGCAGCTCGGCGAGCGGCAGCTCGTCGTCGTGCACCCCGAGGTTGACCGCGTGCTTCACGGTGCCGGACACGTGGTCGACGATGCCGGGGATGCCAAGCCCGACGCCGACCACGGCCGCGAGCTCCACCCCGCCGGACTCGACGACGTCGCGCACCGCCCGCGCGGCGCCGTCGACCAGACCGTCGGCGCCGTGCACCGTGGACCGGCGCACCGTGGCGACCACCTCACCCGCCGGGTCGAGGAGCGCACCGAGGATCTTGGTGCCGCCGATGTCGAGGCCGACCGTGTACCCGGGAGCGCGCCCGGTCCCCGACCGGGCGCCTCCCTGCCGCTTGCCGACCTTTCCCATCCCGACCTTTCGCTTGCTCGACCTGCCGAAGGACCACCTGGCCTGCTTTGTACCGCCCATCAGCCCTTCACCGCGCCGGAGACCAGCCCGCCGGTCATCCGGCCCTGCACGATGAGGAAGAAGATCACCGCGGGGATCGCGATGAGCACCGACGCCGCCATGACCGCGCCCCAGTTCGTGGCCTGCGTGGCCTGCACGAACGTGCGCAGCCACAGCGGCAGGGTCATCGCCTCGGGCCGCTGCATGATCACCAGCGCCGTGACGAACTCGTTCCACGCCTGGATAAAGGCGAACACGCCGGTGGCCACCAGGCCGGGTGCGAGCAGCGGGAACGTGACCCGCCAGAACGCGCCGGCACGGGAGCACCCGTCGATCATCGCCGCCTCCTCCAGCTCCTTGGGTACACCGTTGACGAATCCGCGCAGCGTCCAGATGGTGAACGGCAGCACTCCCGCCGCGTACACGAGCGTCAGGCCGATGATCGTGTTGAGGAGCTGCCAGCCGTCGATGATCCGGAACATCGAGATGATCATCGCCTCTCCGGGGATCATCTGGACGACGAGGATCAGCACGATGAAGGTGCGACGGCCCTTGAACTGGAACCGGGTCAGGGCGAGCGCGGCCACGAACCCGACGACCAGGACGATCACCAGGGTCAGGAACGTGACCCCGATCGAGTTCGCCACGGCGGGCGCGAACGGCGCCCGCGGGCTGAAGATCGCCGCCCGGTAGTTGTCCAGCGTGAACACGTCCGGCGTCGGGAAGAACGCGAGGTTCTCGCCGCGGATGCGGTTGTTCGGCAGGAACGAGGTGCTGACCATCCAGTACACGGGGAAGGCCGAGAGCACGAAGACGAACACGGCGATCACGCCGAACCCGGTGTCGGCGAAACGCTTGCGGATCTTGATCACAGCTCTTCCTCCCGCAGCGTGCGCCGCACATAGGGGTAGGCGATGGCCAGCATGACGAACACGAAGATGACGCCGATCGCGCTCGCCAGGCCGTAGTGCCCCTGGGCCATACCCATCTGGTAGATGTAGACGCCGATGGTGCTGGTCAGCTCCCGGTCGCCGCCGATGTCCTGCAGCACGAAGACCTGCGTGAAGAGCTTCAGGTCCCAGATCATCGACAGCACGACGAGCACCGTGACGATGCTGCGCACGTACGGCAGCTGGATGAGCCGGAAGCGCTGGAACGCGCTGGCGCCGTCGAGCTGCGCGGCCTCGATGACCTCTTCGGGGATCTGCGTGAGGCCCGCGTAGAGCGTGAACGCGACGAACGGCACGGCGCCCCACACGACGATGCACGTCACGATCACGAAGAAGGACAGCGGGTCGAGCAGCCAGGAGTAGCCGAACCACCGGTCCCCGGTGATCTTGGTGAGCAGGTTGTTGACCACGCCGTACTGCGTGTCGAAGAGCCAGCCCCAGACGGTGGTCGCGGCCAGCGACGGCATTGCCCAGGCCAGCAGCAGGCCGACCGAGACCAGGAGCCGCAGGCCCTTGCCGACCCGCATCATGAGCAGGGCCACGAGCATGCCGAGCACGATCGTGACGACCACCAGGACGACCATCAGCACGAAGCTGCGGGCCAGCACGGTCCAGAAGCCGTCGACGTCGGTCAGGATCGTCGCGTAGTTGTCGAACCCGACCCACTCGGCGGGCTGGCCCATCAGCTGGGCCCGCTCGTACTCCTGGAACGACATCACGACCAGGCGGACGAGGGGGAAGCCCGTCAGCACGCCGAGGAGGACCATCGCGGCCGACAGCAGGAGCCAGGGCAGGTACGGGGGCCGGCGCTTGCGCCGGATCTCTTGGCGCGGTGGCGCCGGTGCGTCGAGAAGTGTGGAGCTCATGTCCTGTCTTCCTCTGAGGCGGCCGACAGCCGCTCCACTGGAAGAGCAGCCGCGGGCATCAGGCGGGCAGTGGTGTCCCGTCCCGCCCGGGCCGTGTGGGCGCCGGGCGGGACGGGAGGTCGTGCTGACCAGGTCAGCTGTTGAGGATCTCCTCGATGTCCGCGTCGAGCTTCTCCGCGACCGTCTTCACGTCGTCGCCGGCGGCGATCCGGGAGAAGGCGGTCTGCAGCAGCGTCTTGGACTCGACGTCGGCCCACTTCGGGGAGGCCGGCGTGAGCTTCGCGTTGGCGGCGGCCTCAGCGGCGGCCTTGCCGATCGACGTCGACTGGTCGACCTGCTCGAAGAGCGAGGTCTTGGCCGGGAACAGGCCGATCCCGGCGAGGATCGACTGGTACTCGTCGCTGAGCAGGATCTCGTAGGCGCTCATCGCGAGGTCGGGGCGGGCCGACTTCTGCGCGATGGCGATGTTCGAGCCACCGGCGAACACCTGGGCGGCGCCGCCGTCCTTGCCCGGCAGGGCGAGGCCCTCGAGGTCCGAGCCGTACGTCTTCTCGCAGCCCGGCACACCCTCCGGCTCAGCGGGCTTCTCGGGAGCCTTGATGGACCACTGGATCCAGCTCGGCGCCGAGAGGAAGGCGACCTTGCCCTCGCAGAACGGCACCTGCAGGTCGGTCTCCTGCGCGTCGGACGGGGCGTTGTTGCCCTTGGTCATGATGGTCTGGATCTGCTCCAGGCCGGCGAGGCCACCCTCGGAGGAGAAGCCGGCGTCCCACGTGCCGTCCTCGGCCTGCTCGGCGACGTAGCCGCCGTTCTCCCAGATGAAGGGCAGGGCGTTGTACCAGTCCTGGCCGGGCCAGTAGACGCCGGACAGGTCGTCGGTCTTCAGGTCGACGGCGGTGTCGACGTACTCGTCGAGCGTCGTGGGCGCGGCGGTGTCGCCCAGGACCTGCTTCGAGTAGAAGACCACGCGCGAGCCCGAGTAGTACGGCAGCGCGTAGTGCTTGCCCTCCCAGTCGCCGGCCTCGACGAAGCCGGGGAGCAGGTCGGAGCCGCCCAGCGTCTCGAACTCCTCGCCGGTGATCTCGCGGAAGTAGCCGGCCGAGGTGAACGCGGCGGCCTGGGTGTTGCCGATCTCGACCACGTCGGGGGCGTCCGAGCCGGACAGCGCCGTCGTGTACTTGTCGACCAGGCCGTCCCAGGCCTGCTCCTCGATCGTGAGCGTGCTGCCCGGGTTCTCCTCCTCGAAGGTCTTCTTGAGGTAGTCGCGCGCCTCGGGCGGCGTGTCGGTGCCGACGAGCCAGACCCGGACCTCGCCGGGGCCGGTCTCCTCGGCGGTCGCGGCGCCGCCGGCGTTACCGCAGGCGCTGAGCGCGAGCGTCAGGGTGATCGCCGACGCCGCAGCGCCGACGAGACGGTTCTTGTTCACGTGTGGGTTCCTCCCGGGATACGACCAGGTGTCGCGGTACATAGGGAAAGCTCGATGGGATGCCCTCCGCCCACACGTGCGCACTGATGCTCACGAGACCCCCAGCTGGGCGGAAAGCACGAGGACGGCGGCACCCGCCAGCACCACGTCCTCGTCGAGTGCGGCCATCCGCAGCTGCAGGCCGGTGTTGATGGCCGGCATGGTCCGCTGTCGGATGGTGTCCAGCGCAGCCTCGCGCAGGGGGCCGTCGAGCAGGTCGCGTGGACCGCTCAGCAGCACCTCCGTGAGGTTGAGCGCGCTGACGACCGGGGCGAGGGTCACACCCAGCACCCGGCCGGCCGACGCCAGAGCGGCGTCGGAATCTTCTGGGCTCTTGCCCTCGACGGCGCTGCGCAGCGCCGGCACGGACAGGACCGTCTCGAGGCAGCCGCGGCGCCCGCAGGCGCACACGTTGCCGTCGTCGACCACGGTGACGTGGCCGATCTCGCCCGCGGCGTCGCGCTGGCCGTGCACCCGCACGCCGTCGACCACCACGCCCGCGCCGACACCGGCGCCCACGGTGACCACCAGCATGCTGCCGGTCGCCCCGCCGTAGGTGAACTCGCCGAGCGCCGCCGTGTTGGCGTCGTTCGCGACGTGCACGGGGAGGCCGAGCCGCTCGGCCAGGACCTCGGCGAGCGGTACGTCGTACCAGCCGCGGTTCGGCGCCTCGACGACGCGCCCGTCCAGGTCGATGATGCCGGGCGAGCCGACGCCGACGCCGATCACGGGGTGGCCGGCCGCCGCGACGAGGCGGCGGACGAACCGCGTGAGCAGGTCGACGAGCTCGTCGCCGGTGCGCCCGTCGATGTCGAGCTGCCGGCGCACCATGATCTCGCCGGTGAGGCTGAGCACGGCGCCGCGCATGTGGCCGTGCTCGGTGAGGTCCACCGCCACGATCTGGTAGGCGTCCGTCCGCAGTCCGACCAGGATCGCGGGCTTGCCCACGCGCTGGCCGGGCCGCGTGCCGAGCTCCTCGACCAGACCCTCGGTGATGAGCACCGAGACCAGGTCGGAGATGGTCACGCGGGTGAGCGAGGTGGCTCGTGCGAGGTCGGCCCGGGAGGTGGGCCCCTCGTGGAAGAGGTGCTGCAGCACCAGGGACCGGTTGTGCGCCCTGGCGTGCTCGGGAAGCACCTTGGACGTCGCGCGCAGACGTGCGCCGAGCCCTCGCCCGGTGCCGTTGCGTTCTGTCGCCGTCGCCATGTTTGTTAGTAGACCTCCTTAACAGAGTGCCTGTCCATTGCCGGGTGTGACCCGTAACAAGACTGTTACTTGGGTCACTTCACCCCCGGCGGCGGACTTCACCCTGTACGGCTGTGCGGATTACTTCATCTGCCTGACGAATCCGAGCCTGCCCCAACTGGGCGAGAGGAGCACGGCGTGACCGGAACGTGATCAAGAACCACGCATAAGCGGTGAAAAATCGGGTCACCGGGGCCACAAGTTCACAAAGGGATCACAGTTCTCAGGTGAGGCGGCTTCCGGCACTTCCGGACTCCTACGCTCGTCGCATGATGCGCAACCGGTCTGCCCAGGGGGACGCGGGCCCGCCCGCGCGCCGACTCGTCCACGCACTCCTGGCAACGGTCGTCGGCGGCACGCTCGCCGTCACGCTCGCGGCCTGCTCCGGCGGAGGAGCCGGGGACTCCTCCGGCTCGGAGTCCGGCGCCGACGGCGGCGCGGCGCGCAGCGAGATGGCCGCGCCCGACGCCGTGGAGGGCGCGGCCGACGCCGCCACGGGGGCGATCGGCGTCGCCGAGGCCCGCGAGGAAGCGGTGGACCGCGAGCTCATCACCACGGGTGACGCGACCCTCGTGGTGGACGACCCGTTCGACTCCGCGGAGCAGATCGCCGGCCTCGTGGAGGAGGTCGGCGGCCGGGTCGAGGCACGCGACGAGCGGGCCGAGACCGACGACGAGCTGGGCAGCGCCTCGATGACGCTCCGCATCCCCGCCGACCGGGTCTCGGCCACGCTGGACGCGCTCGACGAGCTCGGCGAGGTGCGCGACCGGCACATCGAGACGGTGGACGTCACCGGCACCGCGCAGGACCTCGACGCCCGGATCGAGGCGCTCCGCACCTCGACCGACCGGCTGCGCGAGCTCATGGCCGACGCCGACCGCACCGCCGACCTCATCGAGATCGAGGCCGAGCTCGCCACCCGGCAGGCCGAGCTGGACTCCCGGGTCTCCGAGCGGAGCCGGCTCTCGGACGAGGTGGCGATGTCCACCCTGCACGTCGAGATCCTCGCGGAGGGCACGCCGGCGGCTCAGGCCAAGCCCGGCGGGTTCGTCGGGGGCCTGACGGCGGGGTGGAGCGCGCTGGTGAGCACGTTCAACGTGGTGGTGCTGGTCCTCGGCGCGATCATCCCGTGGCTCGCGCTGGGCGGCCTGGTGCTGCTGGTGGTGGTGGGCGTCCGCCGTCAGGTCGCCAAGACCCGCTCCGGCTCCGGCCCGACGCCGCCCGCCGTCGACCCGGAGCCGGCCCCGGCGGAGTAGCTCTTCCCGCCCCTGGCACGACCACGGCCCTGACTCGCCGCCTCCCGGGCGGTGAGTCAGGGCCGTGGTGCGTGTCAGGTCAGTCGGTGATCGCGAGCGCGTCGATCTCCACGAGCATCTCCTCGCGGGGCAGCCCCGTGAAGACGGTGGTGCGGCTCGGCAGCACGCCACCCGGGCAGTGCTTGGTCACGAACTCGCCGTAGGCCTCGTTCATGATCGGGAAGTCCTCGCGCTTGGTGAGGTAGACCCGGAGCATCACGACGTCGTCGAACGTCGCGCCGCCGGCCTCGACGATCGCCCGGACGTTCTCGAGCGTGCGGGTGGTCTGCGCGGCGACGTCGCCCTGGAACACGTACTCGTTCGTCGCCGGGTCCATGGGGCCCTGGCCCGAGACCTGCACGAACGGCCCCTTGCGCACGCCCTGGTGGAAGGTGTGCGCGGGCGCCGGGGCGTCCGGGGTCGAGATGGCGGTCTTCGCGGTCATCTGGTTCTCCTTGCGGGTATCTCGGTGGTGGGTCAGAAGCTCAGGGTGACCTGCTCGGCGACCTCGTCGCCGCGGGTCACCAGAGCGGTGCGGTACTTGTCGAGCGTGGTGCACGGGTGCGAGATGCCGAACCCGACCACGTCGCCGGGGCGGAGCGGGCCGTCGGCCGTGCCGTCCGCGTCGGCATCGAGCGAGAGGTAGGCGTGCTGGTCGTTGAGGGCGGTCACGACGACGCCAGCCAGCTCGCGGGCCTCGCCCAGGCGGCCGTCGGCGTCGGCCCGGCGCACGACGAGCGGCGTCGGCAGGTCGATGTCGAACGACACGTCGCGGCGGCCCATGCCGCAGATGACGAGGCCGGGCTCCGGCGCGGACAGCACGGACGCCCAGACCGTGATCGCGGGGCGCAGGGGCTCGGCGCCCAGGCGGGTCCACGGGTCGGTGCGCAGGTAGTGGCCGTGGTCGTGGGTCACGTAGGCGCCGGAGCGCAGCACGACGCGGGCCGGGAGGGTCGCGGCACCGGCCGCGTCGCCGCCCGCGGCGTCGTCCGCGGGAACGGGGAGCGGCTCGCCCAGGCGCCGCGTGACGACGTCGGCGAACGCGCTGCCTCCGGCGCTCAGCACCACGGGCCCGTCGACGAGGCCCGCGACCCGCGCCCCCACCTCCCGCAGGCCGTCGCACCACCGGCCGACGGCGGCCAGCTCCTCGGCGCTGGTGCCGCCCGCGACGGGCCCCTCGTAGCCGGCCACGCCGACCAGGCGGAGCCCGGCGTCGTGCACGCGGCCCGCGAGCGCCACGGCGTCGGCCACGGTGCGCACACCGGTGCGGCCGCCGGGGACGCCGAGCTCGACGAGCACGCCGAGCCGCGCGGCGGCCTCCGGGGCGGCGCCGGCGAAGCCGTCGGCGAGCAGCTCGACGCCGTGGTCGGAGTCGACGTAGACCCAGACCTCGTCGGCGGTGCCGTCGGTCAGGGCGGTGCGCAGCCAGGCGATCTCGCGGGGGTCGACGAGCTCGTTCGCGAGGAAAGCGCGGCGCCCGGCGCCGGGGAGGCCCCAGCCGAGCGCCGTCCGGAGCTGGGCGGGGGTCGCGACGGTGGCGCCCCAGGCGCCCGCGGCGACCTGGCGCTCCCAGATCTGGCGGGACATGTGCGTCTTGACGTGCGGTGCGTGGTCCACGCCCGCGGCGGCGAAGGCGCCCGCCACGGTGGCGATGTTGTGGTCGAGGGCGGGCTCGTCGAGCGTCAGCAGGGGCCAGGAGAACGAGGGGTCGTCGATGCGCAGCACGACCCCATCCTGCCGTGCGGGCCGAGGTGCCGACGACCTGGTCCGCCGTCGGGACGGGCCGCCGCTCCCGTTCGAACCGGCCGCTGCTCCCCTGTGGGCCGGATGCTTCTCTCCTTCGAGACCTAAGTTTCTTCGCTTTCCGGAGCCGGAAAGCGAAGAAACTTAGGTCTCGAAGGAGATGGGGGTCACCCGCCTTGGGCGTCGCGCACGGGGCGGGGCCCAGCGAGCCGAGGTCACGGGGCCGGGCGGAGGCCGCGGCCCGGCGTCTCGCCCGTGAGGGCGCCGGCCGCCAGGACCGGGACACCCGCGACCAGCACGTCCTCGATGCCCGACGCCGGGGTGCGGGGCTGCTCGTACGTTGCCTCGTCGCGGACGCGGCCCGGGTCGACGAGCACGAGGTCCGCGACGGCTCCGGGCACCAGCTCCCCGCGCCCGGTCAGGCCGAACCGGCGGGCGGCCCGCGCGGAGAGGTGCTGGGCGGCGTCCCACCAGGTCCACGAGCCGCGGCGCACGTGCTCGTCGAGGAACCGCGCGAAGGCTCCCCAGCCGCGCGGGTGCGGGCGTCCGCCCCAGTAGATCGCGTCGGACCCGGCGAGGTGGCCCTCGTACCCGGCGAGCGCGCGCACCGACTCGGCCGAGTTGGTGGGCGGCTGCGCGAACACGCAGCTCGCGCGCAGCGCGGTGGTCGTCAGGATCTCGACCACGGTGTCGGGGGCCGGGCGCCCGAGCCGGGCGGCGACGTCGGGCAGGGTCATGCCCTCGGCCCACTCCATGCCGGGCACGGAGGCGAAGGTGATGCGGGGCCAGAGGTCCGTCAGGCCGGCGAAGTGGTCGCTCAGGCGGCCCGCCAGTGCGGGGTCTCGGAGGGCGGCGACGGTCGCGGCGGCGTCGGCGAGCGGGAGCCACGTGGGCAGCGCGACCATCGAGAGGATGGAGCATCCGCGCAGGTAGGGGTAGGAGTCGTAGGTCAGGTCGAGCCCCTCGGCACGCGCCGCTCCGACACGTTCCAGCAGGTCGTGCGCGGGTCCGTGCAGGTGCGAGACGTGCGTGGCGACGCCGGACGCGCGGGCGATCCGCACGAGCTCCGCCAGCCCCTCGGCGCCCCGGTCCTCGTACCCGCGCATGTGGCTCACGTGCGGCAGCCCGCGCGCCGCGACCACCTTGGCGAGGGCGACCAGCTCGCGCTCGTCGGCGTACGCGGCCGGCACGTACTCCAGCCCGGTCGAGAGGCCGCAGGCGCCGTCGTCCAGGGCCTGCTCCAGCAGGCGCACCATGGCCGCGATCTCCTCGTCCGACGCCGCGCGCTGCGCCGCCCCGAGCACCCCGTACCGCAGGGTGCCGTGCGGCGCGAGGTACGCCACGTTGAGCGGGACGGTGCGGTGGTACGTCGTCAGCAGGTCGCCCACGGAGCCACCTGCGAAGACGGGATGGTCGCCGTCGATCGCGGCGAAGTACGTGCTCGCCCAGTCGTAGGTCGCACGGTCGGACGGCGCGAAGGACACGCCGTCCTGCCCGGTCACGACCGTGGTGATGCCCTGGCGGAGCATCGCGAGCTGCACGTCCGGGTCGAAGACGGCGGCCTCGGCGTGGGTGTGCGCGTCCACGAACCCGGGCAGGGCGACCCGGCCGTGGGCGTCGAGGGTCGGCGTGCCCGGGTCGCCGGGTCGCCCGGTGTCCGGCAGCCCGACGGCGTCCTGGCCGGTTCCGCCGTCACCCGTGCCGGTGCCGTCTCGCCCACCGCCGGGCCGGGTGCCCGCCCGGGTGATCGCGGCGATCCTGCCGCGCGCGACGTGGAGGTCGAGCGGCTCGGACAGGGACCCGTCGGGCTGCGGCAGCCGGGCGCCGCGCACCAGGATGGTGCCGGTCACGCGTCCCCCTCCGGGGTCCGCTCACCTTCCAGGACCTGCGCGTCCTCCGAGGTCCGGGTGTCCTTCGAGGCCCGCTCGGTCTCCGGCGTCCGCTCCCCCGCCGAGGTACCCGCGCTCGCCGGCGTCCGCTCCCCCGCCGAATCCTCTTCCGGCGCGGGCTCCGGCAGGTTCTCGACGCCGCCGTCCTCCCGCCAGCCGCCGAGCCCCGCCCAGCCGCCGACGGCGGTCTCTGCCGCCAGGTCCCGCGGGTAGCCCTGGACGCCGGGTCGCGTCTGCCAGGGGTGCGGGCCGGCGAGCGGCCGGTACTCCACGCCGTACGCGTCGAGCCGCGGGAGGTGACGCCGCTCCAGACGCTCCAGGAACTCCTTCGACGCCGCCGACCCGGGCTCCCGTTCGCCCCGCGGCGACCAGGCGACCTCGGCGAACGCGGCCAGCCGCGGGAACGCCGCGTAGTCGACACGCCGGGCGCTGTCCAGGTGCTCGGTCCACACCTGGGCCTGCGCGCCGAGCAGCCGCCCCTGCTTTCGTTGAGTGCTGGATATCTGCCCCTCCGAGGCCTGCTCACCCAGCGAAAAGCCCGCACTCAACGAGGGTGGGAGAGGATCGAACGAGTAGACGTCCTCGACCGTGCGCAGGAAGCCGACCGGGATCGGCTCCGCCGGGTGCTCGCCGGCCCGGTGGTCCAGGTAGAGCACCTGCTCGGGCGCCATGACGACGTCGTACCCGGCCGCGAGCGCGGCAGCACCCTGGGCGTACCCGCGCCAGGACGTGACGATGACGTCGCGCGGCAGCATCGGCGAGACCGCCTCGTCCCAGACGACGGCGCGGCGGCCCGCGGCGGACACGTGCTCGGCGAGGCGGGCGACGAACCAGCCGTGGAGCTGCGCGACGTCGACGGCGCCCGCCGCGTCGAAGAGGCCCAGCGACCGGGCGCGCTCCACGATGGCCGGCGACTCGCGCCAGAGGGTGGGCGGCACCTCGTCGCCGCCGAGGCCGATCCACGGCGCGTCGAAGATCTCCAGGACCTCGTCCAGCACGTGCCGGAAGAACGCGAGCGACCCCTCGGACGGGTCCAGCACGTCCTGGCTGATGCCCCAGGTGGTGCGCACCCCGCTGCGGTCCTTGCGTGTGCCGAGCTCCGGGTAGGCGGCGACGGCGGCCTCGACGTGGCCGGGCACGTCGATCTCGGGCACCACGGTGATCCCGCGGTCGCGGGCGTAGGCGACGATCTCGCGCAGGTCGTCCTGCGTGTAGAAGCCGCCGTGGGGGCGGCCGTCGCGCGAACCCGTGCGCCAGGTGCCGACGGTGGACTCGCGGCGCCACGCGCCGGTGCGCGTCAGCTCGGGGTAGCGGTGCACCTGCACGCGCCAGCCCTGGTCGTCCGTGAGGTGGAGCTGCAGCACGTTCAGCCGGTGGGCGGCGGCCAGGTCGACGAACCGCAGCACGTCCGCCTTGGGCAGGAAGTGGCGGGCGACGTCGAGCAGCACCCCGCGCCAGGCGAACCGCGGGTGGTCCTCGATACGGACCACCGGCAGGGCGGGCAGCGTGCTCGCGCCCCGGTAGTCCGCGGGCGCCCGGCGGTACGCGGACGGTCCGGCGAGCTGCCGCAGGGTCTGCGTCGCGGCGTGGGCCCCGGCGAGGTCTGCGGCCTCCACACGTACGACGGCGCCCGACGGCGCACCGTCCACCTCGATCCGGTAGCCCTCGGCGGGCAGGTCGGGTGCGAGCGCGAGGACGACGTCGGCGGGCCGCCCGGCGGAACCGTCGCCGGCGCCCTCATCCGCGCCGACGTCGGAAGGGCCGGTCACCGGCACCAGGTCGATCCCGAAGGCCTCCTCCGTGACCCGCCGCCACCAGCGAGCGGCCGGCCGCAGGGCCGGGTCGGCCAGGACCCGCGCGCCGTCCCGGAGCAGCGCCGAACCGCCCAGCACCTGCGTCGACGCAGGCAGGGGAACAAGGCCAGGATCTCCGGGCGAGTGCACGCCGCACACCCTAGCGCGGCGCCTCCCTTCCAACGCGGCGGCCCGCGTCGAACGTAGAGCCAGTCGCTCTCTGAGCGTTCATGCGGCGACCAACCCTACGTTCGGCAGCTTCGGCAGAGCGTCAGCACCAGCACCCGCGGCACAGCGTCACTCCCGGCGAAGCACCGGCTCCAGCGCCGTCAGCACCGCCGGGTCCTCGATCGTGGACGGCACCACGGGGTGCTCGCCGTCGGCGAGCTGGCGCATGGTGCGCCGCAGGATCTTGCCCGAGCGCGTCTTGGGCAGCCCGGCGACGATCTCGACGTCCTTGAACGCGGCGACGGGACCGATCTGGTCGCGCACCGCGGCGACGAGCTCGGCCGCGACACCCTCGGGGTCCACCCCGGCCTTGAGCACCACGAGCCCGCGCGGCACCTGGCCCTTGAGCGGGTCGGCGGCCCCGATGACGGCGCACTCGGCCACGGCGGGATGCCCCGCCAGGACCCCCTCGATCGCCCCGGTCGAGAGCCGGTGCCCGGCCACGTTGATGACGTCGTCGGTGCGGCCCATCACGTAGACGTAGCCGTCGTCGTCCACGTAGCCGCCGTCGCCGGACAGGTAGTAGCCGTCGAAGGCCGCGAGGTAGGAGGAGACGTATCGCTCGTCGTCGCGCCACAGCGTCTGCAGGGTCCCGGGTGGCAGCGGCAGGCGGATCGCGAGGCTCCCCTCCTGGTTCGGTCCCGCGACCGAGCCGTCCGGCAGCAGCACCTGCACGTCGAACCCCGGCACGGGGACCGACGGCGACCCGGGCCGGGTGGGCATCGGGTCGAGCCCGCGCAGGTTCGCGACGACGGCCCACCCCGTCTCGGTCTGCCACCAGTGGTCGATCACGGGCACCCCGAGGATGCGGCCGGCCCACTCGTAGGTGCCGGGGTCGAGCCGCTCCCCCGCGAGGAACAGGTGCCGCAGGGAGGTGGTGTCGTGGGCGGCCACGAGGATGCCCTCGGGGTCCTCCTTCTTGATGGCGCGGATCGCGGTCGGCGCCGTGAACAGGCCCTCGACCTGGTGGTCGGCGACCACGCGCCAGAACGCGCCGGCGTCGGGCGTGCCGACCGGCTTGCCCTCGTAGAGCACGGTGGTCGCGCCCGCGATCAGCGGCCCGTAGACGATGTAGGAGTGGCCGACGACCCAGCCGACGTCGGACGCGGTCCACCAGACCTGGCCGGCCTCGATGTCGTAGATGTTCCGCATGGACCAGGCCAGAGCGACGGCGTGCCCGCCGTTGTCGCGCAGGATGCCCTTGGGCTTCCCCGTGGTGCCCGAGGTGTAGAGGATGTAGAGCGGGTCGGTGGCCGCGACCTCCGCGCACGGCGCGGGGTTGGTCCGCCCGGCGTGCATCGCGGTCGCCCAGTCGATGTCGCGCCCCTCCACGAGCGTCGCCTCGGCCTGCGGCCGCTGGAGCACCACGCACGACGACGGCGCATGGTCGGCCAGCTCCAGCGCCCGGTCCAGCAGCGGCTTGTACTCCACGATCCGGCCGGGCTCGATGCCGCAGGACGCCGACACCACGACCTTGGGCCGCGCGTCGTCGATCCGGACGGCCAGCTCGTTGGCGGCGAACCCGCCGAACACCACGGAGTGCACCGCGCCCAGCCGGGCGCAGGCCAGCATCGCGATGACCGCCTCGGGCACCATGGGCAGGTAGATCACCACGCGGTCCCCCGGCTCGACGCCGAGGTCGCGCAGGGCGCCGGCGAACGCCGCGACGTCCTGCAGCAGGGTGGCGTAGGTGATGGTCGCCGTGGTGCCGGAGACGGGGCTGTCGTAGATCAGCGCGGCCTGGTCGCCGCGGCCCGCGATGACGTGCCGGTCCAGGGCGTTGTAGCAGGTGTTGAGCCTGCCGTCGGGGAACCAGCGGTAGAAGGGCGCGTGCTCGGCGTCGAGCACGCGGGTGGGCTTGCGGAACCACGAGACCAGCGCCGCCTGCTCGCCCCAGAACCCTTCCGGGTCGGTGAGGCTGCGCCGGTAGACGTCCGCGTAGTCGGCCATGTGGTGCCCTTCCGCTCCAGTTCACGGACCCCGGTGTCCGCGCCGCTGCCAGTGTGCCACCGGTCAGGGACGAATGCCGATGACGCCGGGACGTTCGACCCTGGGGACCCGGCGGCCGCCCGTGGTGTGGTCGGTGCATGGAGCACGACCGCCTCACCGGCGAGGCGCCCGACGGCGGCCACCGGACCGGCCGCGGCCCGCCGCACCGGCGGACCTTGGCCGCGGCGGCCGTGGCGACGGCGGCGGTCGCGGCCACCGTCGCGAGCCGGTCCCGGCTCCGGAACTGGGGCGCGACACCGGAGGAGATAGGCAGCAGGCTGCCGGGCGACGAGCTGCTCGCCGCCGACTCCGCGTCCACCCGAGCGATCACCATCGGTGCCCCGTGCGCCGAAGTCTGGCCGTGGCTGGTGCAGATCGGCCAGGACCGCGGCGGCTGGTACAGCTACGACTGGCTCGAGAACCTGTTCGGCCTGGGCATCCACAGCGCCGACGAGCTGCACGGCGAGTGGCAGTACCTGGCGGTGGGCGACGTCGTCCGGGCCACCCCGCCCGGGGCGATGGGCCTGCCCGAGGGGTACGCGTTCCGCGTCGCCGTCGTCGAACCGCCCCACGCCCTGGTGCTGCGTCAGCGACCGCCCGAGCACCCCTGGAACGCCACCTGGGCGTTCGTGCTCGCCGACGACGAACCCGACCGCTGCCGGCTGCTGGTCCGCAGCCGGTCGGTGCGGTCCCCCGGCCTGGCGGGCCGCCTGAGTGCGCTGGCCGGAGAGCTGATGGACCCCGTCGCGCTGCTCATGACCCGGCGGATGCTGCTCGGCATCCGCGACCGCAGCGAGCGGGCGCACGCGGTGGGGCTGCCGTCGTCGGTCACCCGGAGGAGATCCTGAGCCGGCCCCTACCGGTCCGGCAACGGGTGGACGGCGCCCATGGCGAGGTCGAGGAGCTCTGCCACGGAGCGTCCGCCGTCGCGGGCGACCCACTCGAGGCGGGCGTACTCGAAGCACGAGACGGCTGCGGCGGCGAGGGCGCCCGCGCGCAGTCGCTCGTCGTCGGACGGTGTCGTGGCGAGCCGGGCGGTGAGCGCGGCGGTGAGGAGCTCGTTCCACTGCGCCTGCTTGCGCAGGTGGCCGCCGTACAGCACCGGGGTGTCGTAGATGAGCCGCATCATCGGCAGTGACCGACCGGGATCGTCGAGCATCTGGATCACCTCGTCGAACGACCGACGCAGCGCGAGCCAGGAGCCCTCGTCGGACGGACGAGCCTCGAGGCGGTGGGCGATACCGCTGCCGGTGTCGTCGATCATGTGGGTGAAGACGGCTTCCTTCCCCGTGAAGTAGCGGAAGAAGCTGCGCGGCGACAGCCCCGCCGCCGAGGCGATCTGGTCCACGGTGACGGCTTCATATCCGTCTCGGAGGAAGAGGTCGATGGCCACTGCCATCACCTCCGCACGCACCACCTGCCGCTTGCGATCTCGCAGGCTCGGACCTTGTCGCTCCACGCCCCGACCATAGCAGACAGCGTTACTTACGGCAGTAAATGTTGGTTCTGGCAGTCACTGCCACTTTGCGTTACGGTGGCGACCCGAGCAGGGAGAGAACGACTCCCCTGACAGCGACGCACGAGAACCGAGGTGGACATGACTCCTGAGACGATCACCGTCGACTACCTGATCATCGGCGCGGGTGCCACGGGTATGGCCTTCGCGGACGCCCTCCTCAGCGAGAGCACCGGCACGATGGCCGTCGTGGACCGCAACCACGCCCCGGGTGGCCACTGGACGATGTCGTACCCGTTCGTCAGGCTGCACGGCCCGTCGAACGTCTACGGGGTCCACTCCCGGGCGATGCCGAGCGACTCCGTCGGCGCGAGCCTCGCCTCGCGCAACGAGGTGCTCGACTACTACGACCGCATCATGCGTGACGTGCTGGTGGCCTCGGGCCGCGTCACCTACCTGCCGATGCACGACGTCGCCGACGTGCGCGCCGGCCGGCCGGCGACCGCCCGGGCGCGGTCCCTCGTCACCGGCGCCACCACACAGATCGTCGTCAGGAAGCGGATCGTCGACGCCTCCTACGTGAACGTCACCGTGCCCGCGATGATGCGCCCGGGCTACGACGTCGAGGACGGCGCGCCGGTCGTACCGGTCAACCGGCTCGTGGAGCTCGGTGGCGCACCCGAGCGGTTCACCGTCGTCGGGGCGGGGAAGACCGGTCTCGACGCCTGCCTCTGGCTGCTGAACCAGGGCGTCACCCCGGACCGCATCCGCTGGATCGCCCCGCGCGACGCGTGGCTGGTCAACCGCAGCCACGAAGGAGCCGAGTCGCAGTTCCGGGAGCTGACGAGACTGCACGAGCACGACTCGGTCGACGGCGCGACCGGGGCGCTGGAGGAGCTGGGCCTCGTGCTCCGCCGGGACCCCGCCGTCACGCCTGGTGCCTTTCGCTGTGCGACGGTCAGCTCCACCGAGCTCGACCAGCTGCGACAGATCGAGGACGTGGTGCGGCTGGGGCGCGTACGCCGCATCGACTCGGCCGGTGCACATCTCGAAGGCGGCACCATCCCGACACCGCACGGGACGGTCTACGTCGATTGCTCGGCCGACGGGCTGACGCAGAAGCAGCCCCGGCCCGTCTTCGACGAGGGCACCATCACGCTGCAGCCGCTGCTGCCGTGCCTCGTCGCGCCCAGCGCCGCCGTCATCGCGAAGCTGGAGTCGCTCGACCTCGACGACGCCACCCGCAACCACCTCGCGCCGCCGGCCCAGAACCCCCGTACCGCCAGAGACCTGCTGTCGTTCTACGGCACCCGCATGGAGCGCCTGCACCGGTGGTCCTCGTCGCCCGCACTCTTCGAGTGGCTGGTCGGGTCACGCCTCTCGGCAGCGCTCTTCGACCTCCACGAGATGGCCGACCCGGACAACCGAGCCACGGTCGCGGCGCTCGCCGGGCACCTGGACGACGTGCTGAAGCGGGACGACGACCCCGCGTGACCACCTCAGCGACCCAGACCGGGCACGCGCCACCGAGCCGCCCCGGCGTGCTGATCGGAGTCCTGGTCAGCGCCGCGTTCGTGATGATCCTCAGCGAGACCGTCCTCACCGTCGCGCTCCGTGAGCTGAGCGTCGAGCTCGCCGTCCCCGCCACGACCGTGCAGTGGTTGACCAGCGGCTATCTGCTGACGATGGCCGTGGTCATCCCGACGACCGGCTACCTGCTCGACAGGTACACGCCGCGTCAGGTGTTCCTGGCGTCGTCGTGGATCTTTGTCGCGGGGACCGTCATCTCCGGTGTCGCGCCCGGGTTCGAGGTCCTGCTCGCCGGACGCATGGTGCAGGCGGTCGGCACCGCGCTGATCCTTCCGTTGCTGATGACGACGTCGTTGCGACTCGTCCCCGAGAAGAGCCGTGGCGCCACGATGGGCACGATCACCGTCGTCGTCGCCGTCGCGCCGGCGATCGGTCCGACGATCGGCGGCGCGGTGCTGTCCGGGCTCAGCTGGCGCTGGATGTTCTGGCTGGTCCTCCCGCTGTCCTTGGCCGCGCTCGCGGCGGGTGCGCGATGGCTGCACCTCGACACCGTCAGGCGTCCGGCACCGCTGGACGTCACGTCGGTGCTCCTCGCGGCGATCGGGTTCGGCGGCCTCGTCCACGGCCTGTCGACGATCGGCAAGGGCAGTGGTGGCGGTGTCCCCCCATGGATCACCGTCCTTGCGGGCCTCGCGGCGCTCGCGCTCTTCGTGGGCCGCCAGCAGCGGCTGCAACGGCACGACCGGGCACTGCTCGATCTGCGGCCCTTCGGACGACGCCCGTTCGTCGTCGCGCTGGCGCTGACCGTCCTGATGCTGTTGACCCTGATCGGCGTCGCATCGGTCCTGCTGCCGCTCTACCTGCAGACGGTGCTCGGCGCGAGTCCGCTGGTCGCGGGACTCTCCGTGCTGCCGGGAGGGCTCCTGCTCGGCCTGCTCGGTCGGCCGGTAGGCGCGTTGTTCGACCGGCACGGAGCCCGGCCGCTGGTGGTCCCGGGAGCGGTGCTCATGGCGTTCGGCCTGGGGCTGTTCTCGATGATGGGTCCCGGGACCCCCCTGCCGGCCGCGATCGGGTTCCACCTGGTGCTGATGCTCGGGATGTCACTCATGCTGACGCCGCTCATGGCAGAAGCACTGGGATCGCTGCCGGCCGAGCTGTATGCGCACGGCAGCGCGAGCCTGTCGGCGACGCAGCAGGTGGCCGGCGCGATGGGTACCGCCCTCTTCGTCTCGGTCGCCACCCTGGGCTCGGCTTCGGGCAGCCTGTCCCCCGACGCCGCGGGGATGCAGGTGGCGTTCACGGCCGCCGCCGGCGTCGGGATACTGACGGTGCTCGTGTCGCTGCTGGTGCGGCGCAGGCCCGCTCCGGCAGATTGAGGAAGACCGCGACCCGGACATGACGAAGCGAGGCGCACCCCGTGGGGTGCGCCTCGCTTCGTGGAGGGTGGAGCTGCCGGGAATCGAACCCGGGTCCGGTATCGCTTTTCGAGGACTTCTCCGGGCGCAGTCTGCTATGGATTTTCTCGGCCCCCGCGCTCGCGCAGACACGTTCGCGGACAGGCCCAGCCATCTAAGTGTTCCCGTAGCCCCGATGACGAGAGCTACGAGCAGAGGCTTCCTAGATGACGCCGGCTACTGGGACGGAAGCGTCTCCCAGGCCGACGGAGTTCGGGCTCGCTCAGGCGGCGAGGGCGAACTCGTTGCGCGAGTTATCGGCAACTATTGGTTTACAGGCATCGTTTACGAGATAAGCCTGCATCCTCGGCCCGCTTCTCCTCGAAGTACGACCACCGTCGAAACCGATCAGCCCCTATGGTGTTGTCAATCGTCCTGCTCGTCCCGTCCGGGCCAGGCCCGTGCGGAACATCTCCAGCGTAGTTGATCAACGCCCCGTTCGGGAACGTTATTTCCGTAACAGCCGGACAAGGGCCGACGGGCGGCTCAGACCTAGCTGAGCATCTCCTTCTGCCGTATCGCCCGCTGCGCCTCCCGCATGTCCTGCTGCTCGCGCAGCGTCTGGCGCTTGTCGTACTCCTTCTTGCCTCGGGCCAGGGCGATCTCTACCTTGGCGCGGCCGTCCAGGAAGTACAGCGACAGCGGGATGAGGGTGTGCCCCTTCTCCCGGGACTTCGACTCCAGGCGCGCGATCTCCTCGCGGTGCAGCAGCAGCTTGCGCCGGCGCCGCGGCGCGTGGTTGTTCCACGTGCCCTGGAAGTAGGCGGGGATGTGCACGTTCTCGAGCCAGGCCTCGCCACGGTCGATGTTGGCGTAGCCGTCCGTCAGGGACGCACGGCCCATCCGGAGCGCCTTGACCTCGGTCCCGGACAGCACCAGCCCGGCCTCGAAGACGTCCTCGATCACGTAGTCGTGACGGGCCTTCTTGTTGTTCGCCACGATCTTGCGCGGATCATCGACGTTCTTCTTGGCCATGGTCTCCCTCCGGGTTCTGCGAGCGCGCGGAACCCGCTGCGGGTGGCGCGACGTCCCAGTTTACGCGCCCGGTCCAGCGGGACCAGGCTTTTAGAGCCAGGTCATCGGGTCGACGGTCGAGCCGTTGATGTAGAGCTCGAAGTGCAGGTGGCACGCCGTGGACGTGCCCGTGGTGCCCGAGTAGCCGATGAGCTGGCCGCGCGAGACCCGCTGCCCCGCCGAGACGGCGAACGACGTCAGGTGGTTCGAGCTGCTCATCACGCTGGACCCGCTCGACGAGTAGCCGTGGTCGATCAGCACCTGGTTGCCCAGGCCGGCCAGGGTGCGCGCGTACAGCACGGTGCCGTCGGCGGCGGCCAGGATCGGCGTGCCGCAGTAGGCGCGGAAGTCGGTGCCGGCGTGCAGGCGGGAGTAGTTCAGCACCGGGTGGAAGCGCATGCCGTACGGCGAGGTGATGAACGGGTTCGCCGTCGGGTAGCTGAGGAACGACATGGTCCCGGCGCCGCTGTTGCCGCCACCGCCCTCGCCGCCCGACGAGCCGCCACCACCGGAGGAGCCGCCCGAGGAGCCCCGGTCGTCCTGCTGCTGGGCCAGTCGCTCGTCCCGCTCCTGCTGCTTGCGGATGATCGACTTCAGGTCGGACTCGATGGAGCTGAGCTCCTGCTCGTTCGACTGCATGCTCTCCAGGGCGGCATCCTTGCGCCGCTCGATGCGCGCCTTGAGCCGCTCCTGCTCCGCGATGAGCCGCTCGATCTCGGCCTTGCGCTCGACGGCGGCCTGCTTGGCCGCCTCCTTGGACTCCACGTTCTCGTCGGCGAGCCGCTTGAGCTCCGTGACGACCTCGCGGATGGCGGTCAGCCGCGCCTGGAGGTTGCGCGCCGTCGCCTCGGCGTCCTGCAGCTCGGCGAGCGTGCGCGCCCGGATGCGCGCGGCCGACGACGACACCGAGTACCCGTCGATGAACTCCTCGGTGCTCTGGGCACCCGTCACCAGCCCGATGGTCGAGTTGCTGCCGGACCCCCGGAACTCCTCCCGGGCCATCTGCGCGATGTCGCCGCGCGCGGCGTCGACCTTGCCGGAGCCGTCCTGGAGCTTCTGGGTGACCTGCGCCTCCTCGAGCTGGGCGTCGGCGAGCCGCTGGGCCAGGATCGCGGCCTCCCGCTCGGCCCGCTGCAGCTCGGCCTCGGCCACCGCGAGCTCCGCCTCCGCCACCGGCAGCCGGCCCTCGACCTGGTCCAGCTCCAGCACCGCGTCCGCGAGCTGGGTGTCCGTGTGCTCCAGCTCGGACTCGAGGCTCTCGCGCTCCTTCTCCTTGGCCGCCTGCTGCCGCTCCGCGGCGGCCCGGCGGTCGTCGAGGTCGTCGGCCTGGACGGCGGACGAGCCCCCGAGCAGGAGCACGACCGCGAGCGCCGCGGCGACGGTGCCGCGGACGGAGACCCTGGGCTGGAGGTTTCGGGGAGTGGGCATCAGATCCTCGTGTACCGGTTCAGCGTGAAGAAGGACGAGAGGGCGGCGAGCGCGACCGCCACGACGACGAGCAGCGGCGCGACGCGGAACACGTCGACCTCCGAGACGTAGGCGACCCAGTCGACGGACCGTTCCAGCCAGTCGCTGACCATGAACCGCACGGCGAGCCACAGTCCTCCCCCGGCGAGCAGCGAGCCCAGCACGGCGGCGAGCGCGCCCTCCAGCAGGAACGGGAGCTGGATGAACAGGTTGGAGGCGCCCACCAGGCGCATGATCTCGGTCTCCTTGCGCCGCGAGACGGCGCTGAGTCTGATCGTGGTGGTGATCAGCAGCACCGCGGCCAGGAGCATGACGCCGGCCAGCCCGGCCGCGAGCAGGGTGGCGACGTTGAGCGTGCGGAACAGCGGCTCGAAGACGGCCCGCTGGTCCTCGACAATCTCCACGCCGTCGCGCCCGGACAGGACGTCGCTGACGACGGCGAACTGCTCGGCGTCGGTCAGTTTGAGCCGCAAGGAGGCCTGCATGTCGTCGGCGGTGAGCTGCGTGCCCTGGTAGCCGTCGGGGTAGCGCTCGCTGAAGGCGTCGAACGCCTGCTGCTTCGACTCGAAGTAGACCTTGCTGACCTGGCTGGACAGCTCGGTGTCGATGACCTGGCGCACCGCGTCGATCTGGCCGTCCGTGGCCTCGCCCGTGGCGCAGGTGGGCGACACCGAGCCCTCCGGGCAGAGGAACACGGAGACCTCGACGAGGTCGTACCAGTCGTCCTTGAGCTTGCCGATCTGCGCCTGGAGCAGGGCCGCGGCACCCACGAAGGTCAGCGACACGAAGGTCACGAGCACAACGGCCACGACCATGGTGGTGTTCCGGCGCAGGCCGCTGAAGACCTCGCCGAGCACGAACTGGAAGCGCACGGTCAGGACCCCCGCACCGTCTGGACGGGCGCGCGGGTTCCACTGCCGGGGGCGTCGAGCACGGGCGAGGCTCCGACGTCGGGCAGGATCGCCTCCCGCTCGCCGTAGCCGCCACGCGCCTCGTCGCGGATGACGACGCCGTCCGAGAGCTCGACGACGCGGCGGCGCATCTCGTTGACGATCTCGTCGTCGTGCGTGGCCATGACGACGGTGGTCCCGGTGCGGTTGATGCGGTCCAGCAGGCGCATGATGCCCAGCGAGGTGGTGGGGTCGAGGTTTCCGGTCGGCTCGTCGGCCAGCAGGATCTGCGGCCGGTTGACGATGGCGCGCGCGATCGCGGCGCGCTGCTGCTCACCGCCGGAGAGCTCGGTCGGCATCCGCTTGCCCTTGCCCGCGAGGCCGACCATGTCGAGCACCTCGGGCACGGTGTCGCGGATGACGTGCCGCGGCTTGCCGATCACCTGGAGCGCGAACGCCACGTTCTCGTGGACGGTCTTGTTCTGCAGCAGCCGGAAGTCCTGGAACACCACGCCGAGCTGGCGGCGCAGGGTGGGCACGCGCCAGCCGGAGAGGTTGGCGACGTCGCGCCCCGCCACGTAGACGCGGCCGCGGGTGGGCCGCTGCTCGCGCAGCACGAGGGAGAGGAACGTCGACTTGCCCGAGCCCGAGGCCCCCACGAGGAACACGAACTCGCCACGCTCGACGTCCACGGAGACCTGGTCGAGGGCAGGCCGAGCGCCGCGCGCATAGACCTTCGACACGTTCTCGAACCTGATCACGAGCCCGACCCTAGGTGGCACATCCCGTGGCGTGTCGGGCAGACACGCCGACGAGACCCACCCCGTACGCGCTCGGTGCGCGCAAAATCCATGCAAATCACTCGGAAACGGCAAACTGCCGCGCACGTCCCCGTGCCGGTCCCGGGCCGATGGGTTCTCATGGAGGAACCGGCCCCCGGCAACAGGAGCGTGAGCTGATGCGTGCTGTCGTGTTCGAGAAGTTCCAGACCTTCCCGACCCTCAGGGAGGTGGAGCGGCCGAGCCCCGGCCCGGGCGAGGTGCTGCTGAAGATCGCCGGCTCCGGGGCGTGCCACTCCGACGTCGCGCTGTACAAGGAGTTCGCCGAGGGGCAGCCGGGCTCCTTCGCGCCGCCGTTCGTGCTGGGCCACGAGGCCTCCGGGTGGATCGAGGAGCTGGGGCCGGGCGTCACCGGGTTCTCGAAGGGCGACGCGTTCCTCGTGTACGGGCCCAACGGCTGCGGGCACTGCAAGGCCTGCTCCCGCGGGCAGGACACCTACTGCGAGAACGCGGCGACCATGCCGTGGGCGGCCACGGGGATCGGCCGCGACGGCGGCATGGCGGAGTACATGGTGACCCCCGCGCGCAACCTGGTGCCGCTGGGCGACGCCGACCCGGTGGCGGCCGCTCCCCTGGCCGACGCCGGCCTCACGCCCTACCACGCGATCAAGCTGTCGCTGCCGAAGCTGGCGGGCGGCGGCAAGTTCGCGCTGGTCGTGGGCCTGGGCGGGCTGGGGCAGGTGGCCGTGCAGATCCTGACGGCGCTCACCGGCGCCACCGTGATCGCCACGGACATGAAGCAGGACGCCATGGACCGCGCGGCCGCCAACGGCGCCGTCACCGTACCGGGCGGGCCGGACCAGGTGGAAGCGATCCGCGAGATCACCGGCGGCCGCGGCGTCGACGCCGCCTTCGACCTGGTGGGCGCCGCGCCCACGATCAGGACGGCGCAGGCGTGCCTGGCGCAGCGGGGGCGGCTCACGGTGGTCGGGATCGCGGGCGGCGTGACCGAGTGGAGCTTCTTCACCAACCCGTACGAGGCCGAGACCACCAACACCTACTGGGGCACGATCGAGGAGCTCTACGAGGTCGTCGCGATGTACCGGGCGGGGCAGATCGTGCCCGACGTCGAGCGCTACCCGCTCGACCGCTTTGACGAGGCGTACCGGAAGCTGGAGTCAGGACAGCTCTCCGGGCGGGCGGTCATCGTGCCGCACGCCTGACGCGCGCCGGCCCGGACCAGAGCGGGCGGCCGTCCTGGCCGCCCGCCGTCAGTTCCCCGAGCCGCCGCGGCGCCAGCGGATGCCGGCCTCGATGAACTCGTCGATGGCGCCGTCGAACACGGCCTGCGGGTTGCCCGACTCGTGCTCGGTGCGCAGGTCCTTGACCATCTGGTAGGGCTGGAGCACGTAGGAGCGCATCTGGTCGCCCCAGCTCGCCTTGATGTCGCCGGCCATCTCCTTCTTCTTCGCGGCCTCCTCCGCCTTGCGGAGCAGGAGCAGGCGCGACTGGAGCACGCGGTACGCGGCGGCGCGGTTCTGGATCTGCGACTTCTCGTTCTGCATCGCGACGACGACGCCCGTGGGGATGTGCGTCATGCGGACGGCGGAGTCGGTCGTGTTGACCGACTGACCACCCGGGCCCGAGGAGCGGTACACGTCGATCTTGAGCTCGGAGTCCGGGATGTCGATGTGGTCGGTCTGCTCGATGAGCGGGATCACCTCGACGGCGGCGAACGACGTCTGGCGGCGGCCCTGGTTGTCGAACGGCGAGATGCGCACCAGGCGGTGCGTGCCCGCCTCGACGGACAGGTTGCCGAAGGCGTAGGGCACGTTGACCTCGAAGGTCGCGGACTTGAGGCCCGCCTCCTCCGCGTACGACGTGTCGCCCACCTTGGTGGGGTAGCCGTGCCGCTCGGCCCAGCGCAGGTACATGCGCATGAGCATCTCGGCGAAGTCGGCGGCGTCCACGCCACCGGCGCCCGCGCGGATCGTCACGACGGCCTCGCGGGAGTCGTACTCGCCGTTCAGCAGGGTCCGCACCTCGAGGGCCGCGAGGTCCTTGCGGATCTTGGCGACCTCTTCCTCGGCCTCGGTCAGCGAGTCGGCGTCGTCCATCTCGTTGCCGAGCTCCACGAGGGTCTCGACGTCGTCGATGCGCGCGCCGAGCTTCTCCACGCGGCTGAGCTCCGCCTGGGCCGCCGACAGCGCGGAGGTGACCTTCTGGCCCTCCTCCGGGTCGTCCCACAGGTTGGGCGCCGACGCCTGCTCCGACAGCTCGGCGATCTTCGCCTCGAGCGCGGTGGGGTCGCTCACGGCCTCGATGGACTCGAGGGTCGTGCGAAGCGCCTTGATCTCTGCGGGAAAGTCGTTGGTGGCCACGATGTTCAAGGTTACCCGCGCATCCCGGTGCCCGACGCCGGAAAATCTCGCACCGGCGGCCGTCCGGGTCAGCGAGCTCCCGGTTCGGGCAGCTCGCGGCCGAACATCTGCGCGGTGGCGCGGGCGCTGGGCGTACCGGCATCCGGGTCCGCGCCGTGCTCGACCAGCACCCGGATCACGTCGGGCTCGTTCTTGAAGACGGCGCCCGCGAGCGGGGCCTGGTGGTTGCCGTTCAGCCGGTTCACGTCCGCCCCGCGCTCGGCGAGACCCGCCGTGAGGGCCGCGTGACCGTGGTACGCGGCGAGCATCAGGAGCGTGTTGCCCGCCTGGTCGGCCAGCTCGACCGGGAGGCCCGCGTCCACGAGGTCCAGCAGCACGTCCGCACCCTGGCGGGCGAGGTCGAAGACCTGGTCCGGCTCCAGGCGGGTGCCGCCCTGGTCGGTGGATCCCTGGTCGTCGCCGGTCCGCGCGCCGGTGCCGTGCTCGCTCATGGGCACAACCTAACCCGGGTCACCGACACCGCTCCCAAGGACGGCCTAGTGCGCCTCACCAGGCGCGGGCCGTCGACGACGCCGAGAGCGGGACCCCGCCGCCGAACGCGTCGGTGAACCAGCGCAGCAGAGGCGGCCGGGACAACGCGGCGAGCGTCACCCGCGCCGAGCGGCCGTCCGGCGACGACGCCCCGGTGACCGCCACGGGCAGCCCGGGCGGGTGCTCGGCGAGGTACCGCTCGACGGCGGCCCGCACGGCGGCGTCGGACAGGATGAGCGGGGCACCGTCGGCCGGGGCGCCCACGCCCGCGTAGAAGGAGTCCGGGGACATCGCGTCGGCCGCGTCCGCCGCGGCGAGGTCCGCGACGTCGTAGAGCGCCTTGCGGTCCAGGTGCACCGCGCTCGCGGAGGCGACGACGGCGACGAGCATCAGCGCGAACGCGACGAAGGCCGAGGTGAGCAGCATGATCCGGCCGCTCTCCCGGTCCGCTGCCTGCTCGCGGTCCGCGGCCCGCTCCCGGTCCGCCGTCCCAGCCCGGGACCGAGGTGCGGCGGAGGGGTCGGCGGGCCCCGCTGCGGAGGGGTCGGCGGGGCTCATCGGCCCATTGTGCGCGGGCCGCGCGGACCCGGCCCGGCGGGCCTGTGGACAGGCCTGACGTGGCTGGTCACGGCCTCAGGCGGTACCTAATCGTTTAGATCGGCCCGATCTTCGAAAACGTTTAGCGAAACCCCTTGACACCCGACATGCCGGATAGAAATCCTTTTCAATGCCCGACGGGCCAACGGCGGCCCGTCCTTCACGAGGGGATCAACGACGATGACCCGAACGCTCACCCCACCGCGCCGACGGCGCACGCTGCGAGCCGTCGCGCTCACCACCCTGACCGCCGTGGTGCTCAGCGGAGGCATCGCGGCCACGACGGCCCAGGCCGCCGGCAGCACGCTGCAGGCGGCCGCCACGGAGTCGGGCCGGTACTTCGGCACGGCGATCGCGGCGAACAAGCTGTCCGATTCGGCGTACACGACGATCGCGAACCGCGAGTTCAACATGGTCACCGCCGAGAACGAGATGAAGCTCGACGCCACCGAGCCGAACCAGAACCAGTTCAACTTCACCAACGGCGACCGCATCGTGAGCTGGGCCCGGAGCAACGGCAAGCAGGTCCGCGGGCACACCCTCGCCTGGCACTCGCAGCAGCCGGGCTGGATGCAGAACATGAGCGGCTCCGCGCTGCGGTCGGCGATGCTCAACCACGTCACGCAGGTCGCGACGCACTACCGCGGCCAGATCCACTCCTGGGACGTGGTGAACGAGGCGTTCGCGGACGGCTCCTCGGGTGCCCGCCGCGACTCGAACCTGCAGCGCACCGGGAACGACTGGATCGAGGCCGCGTTCCGAGCCGCCCGGGCCGCCGACCCGAACGCGAAGCTCTGCTACAACGACTACAACACCGACGACTGGACGCACGCGAAGACGCAGGCCGTCTACAACCTGGTCCGCGACTTCAAGTCCCGCGGGGTGCCGATCGACTGCGTGGGCCTCCAGTCCCACTTCAACGCCCAGAGCCCGGTGCCGAGCAACTATCAGACCACGCTGTCGAGCTTCGCGGCACTGGGCGTCGACGTGCAGATCACCGAGCTCGACATCGAGGGCTCCGGCTCGGCCCAGGCGGACAACTACCGCCGGGTGGTCCAGGCCTGCCTCGCCGTGGCCCGCTGCACCGGCATCAGCGTGTGGGGCGTCCGCGACACGGACTCCTGGCGGGCGAGCGGCACACCGCTCCTCTTCGACGGCAACGGGAACAAGAAGGCCGCCTACACCTCCACGCTCGACGCGCTGAACGGCGGCACCACGACCCCGCCGCCCACCGGCAGCTGCACGGTCTCGGTCACCCGCGGACAGGAGTGGTCCGACCGGTTCAACGTGTCGCTCGCGGTCTCCGGCACCTCGACGTGGCGCGTGTCGATCCAGACCCAGGGCAGCCAGAGCCTGCAGAACTCCTGGAACGCGACGGTCTCCGGCAGTACCGGGACGCTGACGGCCACACCGAACGGGAACGGGAACTCGTTCGGCATCACGCTCTACAAGAACGGCAACACCTCGCTGCCCACGGCGACGTGCTCGACCACGTGACGGTCTGACACCCGCGGCACGGCGGCGGCTCGCACCTTCGGGTGCGGGCCGCCGTCGGACCTGGGGCCTACGGCCGCACGGCGGCGTACTCGTCGACAGTTCCCGTGCGCGAGGCCTCCACCGGCACGGACAACGGCACCCAGCCGCGCACGGCGTCGGGCAGCAGGGGCAGGGGCACCTCGACGCGGACGACGGCGGCCACGGCACCGCCCGGCGTCAGGCACGGGGACTGCGAGCACTCCAGGGTGAGCGCGCCCTCGTCGCCGGCGAAGCCCTGGTCCGTCAGGGCAATCCGCACCGCGGCGTCGGCCCGGGCGGTCCCGGCCGCGGCCGACTCGGCCGTGACCAGCGCTCGGACGGCACTCGTCGCCGCGCCCTCGGCGGCGAACGCGCCGGCCTGCACGCGGCCGAGCGTGACCACGAGGTAGACCAGCGGGATCAGCAGGATCAGCGCGACGCCGAGGAACTCGACCATGGCGGAGCCCTCCTCGCCGCTGCGACCCGCGCGGCGCGGTCGCCCGGGTGAGGCCCGGGGAACAACCACCGCAGCGGGAGGGGTAACGGAGACGTAGCAGTGCGCGCTCAGCGTTACCCCCTCGGCTGCGTGAACACTTCCCCGGGCTCTCTGGCGCAGTCGGCTCACCCTTCCTCCTCCAGGGCGTGGCCGCGCACCGTGAGCGTGCCGCCCGGGCCCAGCAGGCCCACGACCGGCAGCGGCGTGCGGACCGTCACCTCGGTCACCGCCACGCCGTCGCGTGTCACGCGTCCCGCCGTGACGTCGCGGGCGTAGTCGCCGGTCAGGGCACCGGCCAGGAGCGCCCGGGTGCGGGCGACGCCGTCGGCCGGGGTCCGGTCCGCGCGGGCCGCCACGCGGGCGCCCTCGGCGGCCGCGTCGATCGCGAGCGAGCGGACGTGGACAGCCAGCGCCACCTGGACCACCCCGAGCAGCAGCGCCAGGACCAGCACCGACACCAGCAGGAACTCGACCGCCGCGGAGCCGTGCTCCTGCCGGCCGGTGCTCACCCCTGGCCCGTGACGCTGCTGATCGCCTGGCGGAACGCACCTTCGAGCAGCGGGCCGGCCACGGCCCAGAGCGCCACCACCAATCCGGCAGTCATCAGAGTGACGAGCACCCAACCGGGTACGTCGCCCCGTTCGGCGTCCGTCGCGGCGTTGGTCAGGCCGGCGGCCCCGGTCTCGGCGGTCAGGTCGGTCCGGTTCATGGTCGTGGTCCCTCGGTCGTCGCGCACAGCGCTTCCTTTCGTCGGCGAACCCCTCGCGGGGCCCGGTCAGAGCCCGATCCGGAGGGTGGCCAGGCTGGGGAAAACAGCGAAGACGACGGTGACCGGCAGCACGAGGAACACGACCGGGACCATCATCAGGATCTCCTTGCGGCCGCCCGCCTCCAGGAGGGAGCGGCGGCCGGCCTCGCGCACGTCGCGGGCCTGCGCGCGGAGCACGTCCGCCAGCGGCGTGCCGCGTTCCAGGGCGACGACGATGCCCTCGGCGAACCGGGACAGCGGCGGCAGCCCGGACCGGTCGGCGAGCGCCGTGAGGGCCGCGGTCACGGGGGCGCCGGCGCGCACCTCGGCGATCATGCGCCGGATCTCCCCCGCGAGCTCGCCGCGGGCCGTGGACGCGACCCGTTCGAGGGCGGCCTGCGGGCTCTCCCCCGCCGCGACGGCCAGGGCGAGCAGCTCCGCGATGGTCGGCAGCTCGGCGAGGAGCCGTTCCTCGCGCCGCCGGACCCGCAGCGTGAGTGCCTGGTCGCACGCCACGTACCCGCACCCACCGGCGACGATCACGAGCGCGACCAGCGGGACGACCGCCGCGCCGCGGGTCGCAGCGAGCAGCAGCGCGAGGCCGAGCCCGGCCGCAAGCCCGGCGACCGTCCACACGACCTGGCGGGCGCGGAAGTGGTCGACGGACTCGGCGGAACCGGCCCGGTCGAGCCGTCGTCGGACCTGCTCCCGGGGAGCGCCGAACCGTTCGAGGCGGGCGCCGATGTCGTGCAGGCCGAGCAGCCGCACCACCGCCGACGTGCGGCTGACCTCGCGCAACAGGGTCGAGGTCGCGTCGCGTGGGCGCAGGTAGGGGGCCAGCCGCTCGTCGAGGCTGACCGCCCGCGCCCGGAGGCGGGACAGCACGACGAGCACGCCCAGCGCCACGCCGAGGCCTGCGAGCGCCCCGGCGGCCCAGCCGGTCACCGGAGCACCCTGCGCTCCGCGGGCAGGCGACCGATCCGGAGCATCGCCCGGTAGGCGACGAGGGCGCAGAGCCCGCCGGTGACGAGCACCGTGATCCCCGCGGGCGAGTCGTAGGCGCGGGCCGTCTCGGGCCGGGTGGACAGCAGGGCGAGGACGACCCACGGTCCGGCGACCGCCACGCGGGCGCCGTTGACGGTCCAGCTCTGCCGCGCCTCGAGCTCGCCCCGGGTCGCGGCGTCCTCGCGGAGGAAGCCGCTGAGGGTGCGGAGCAGCCGGCCCAGGTCCTGGCCGCCGACCTCGCGGGTCAGGCGGAGGGCCTCGACGATGCGGTCGGCCACCGGGTCGGCCAGGCGCTCCTTGAGCGCGTCGAGGGCGTCGCCGAAGCGTCCGCCGGCCCGGTAGTCCTGGGCGAAGCGGCCGAACGGCTCCCGCAGCTCGACGGGGCCGCGGTGCGCGAGCTGGGCGACGGCCTCGGGCAGCGACAGACCGGCCCGGACGCCGGACGCGAGGTGGTCCACGACCTCGGGCCACACCTCCCGCAGCGCCCGACGCCGGTGCCGCGCGCGTGCCCGGACCAGCACCACGGGGCCGGGGGTGGCGAGCACGGCGAAGCAGGCCGCGATGGCGGGCGAGCGGGTCAGGGCGAGCGCCACGAGCAGCGTCACGACGCCGAGCCCCACGCAGGAGCCCACGAGCATCGCGGGCGTCACGGAGGGCGCTCCGGCCTGGGTCAGCAGGTCGCGGGTGCGCATCTGCCAGGTCACCCGGCCCGAGGCGCGCGGCGTCGGCGTCCAGAACGACCACCACACGCAGAACAGGCCGGCGCCCAGGAGCAGGCCCACCACGACACCCATCAGCGGGTCGCCCAGGGGCTCGTTCCGGCGCGGGTGCTCACGCCGGCCCACGGGCCGGTGGCGGCGGAGCGCGCGCTCCGGCCATCTGCCGTCAGCGGCGCGCCCGCCGCCAGTGCGCCGCCCGCCGGCGCGCCCACCGCGCGGCCGCTCGTCGGCGGCCCGCCCCAGGGTGCCCCGTCCGGCGACAGCGCTCGCGGGTCGGCGAGCAGCGCGTGCACGTCGAACCCGGCGCGCTCGAACCGGTCCTCGCCGGGCGGCATCCCGTCGCCGCGGCGCAGGTCGCCGTCGGCGTCCCGGTCGAAGATCCCGGCGGTCTCGATGCGCCCCTCCTCGACCCGGCCGGTGACGGCGACGATCTCGCGGACCTGGCGCCGCACCACGCCGTCCGCCGCCCGGGTCAGGCCGAGGTGCACCACGAGGTCCACGGCGGAGGCGACGGTGGGCACCACGAACCGGTCGGACACGTTCTCGCCGGCGAGCAGCGGCAGCGTGGTCATCTTCGCGACCGCCTCGCGGGCGGTGTTCGCGTGGAGCGTGCACATCCCGGGCACGCCGCTGTTCAGCGCGATGAGCAGGTCGAACGCCTCGGCCTCACGGACCTCGCCGATGACCAGCCGGTCCGGGCGCATCCGGAGGGCCTCCTTGACCAGACGGCGCAGCGGCACCTCGCCGGTGCCCTCCAGGTTGGCCGGGCGGGTCTGCAGCGCCACGTGGTCGCGCACCGGGAGGCGCAGCTCCCAGACCTCCTCGGCCGAGATGACGCGCTCGTTCCCCGGGATCGACCCCGCCAGCGCGTTGAGCATCGTCGTCTTGCCCGCCTGCGTCTGGCCCGACACGAGCACGTTGAGCCCGGCCCGGACGGCGGCGTCGAGGAAGGTCGCGGCCTGCGCCGTCAGGGAGCCGAGCCGCACCATGTCGGCCAGCGACCGGGCCCGCACCACGTGCTTGCGGATGTTCACGGCCCACGCCGCCCGCGTGATGTCGGGGATCACCACGTGCAGGCGCTCCCCGCCCGGCAGGCGCGCGTCGACGAACGGGCTCGACAGGTCGAGCCGGCGGCCGGAGGTCTTGAGCATCCGCTCGACGAGGTCGCGCACCTGCTCGTCGGTCAGCACCGTGCTGGTCAGCTCGGACACCCCACGCCGCGCGACGTAGACGTGGGTGGGATCGTGGGATTTCTTCTCCTCTATTCTGCTATTAGTAAAGCGATGTAAAGATCATTGAAGACCTGTTATTGGTGGCCAGATCGTCCTGAATGGCCACACCGTGTCAGTGCCTCGAGGAGAAGACCCGCTCGACGCGGATCCGCACAGCCCGCCACCGCTTCATGCACTAGGCGTGCAAAGCATTGCAGCTCAGCCATTGAGCCCGCCCTCCCAAGGACGACATTCCCAACCCTGGCCCGAACACTGCCGGTTTCCGGGAGGCGAGCGTCGAAGCGACCACGCAGCGGACAAACCCTGCCCCCACTACTTGTCTGCAGTTCGCCAAGCTGGCTTGACGGAGCGCCATGCGTCAAGTGAACTTGACGCATGGCGGACGATGACGCGATGGCACCTGACCACCTCCAGTTCGACGTACTCCGGCTCGAAGAACTCACACGCGAGGTCGACCCGCGAGAGATTCCCGGAGAGCCGGAGTACCTACGTGCCGCCGGGCCCTTCACCAGCCAGTACCTCGAGGTATGGGAGACCTACGAAGTGCGGGCCATGCACACCCGAGCGCTCGAACAACCGAGGTTTCCGGATCCGGACGCCGACGCTGCCCTACGTCGCCGGCTCGACGAGATGCCCATGGTGCCTGCGCTCTACGCGCTCGGAGCCAACGCCGCCGTCGTCCAGGACCTGATCGACGGCCGCTGGCAAGCGATGCAGGCCGCGCGTAAGGACGGTGCCACCTGGGAGCAGATCGGCCGGGCCCTGCGGATCACGAAGCAGGGCGCCCAGGACTTCTACAAGCGCGGGGAAGCTGACCCCGACGCGCCTCCTGCGGAGCCTTATCTCGAACCTACAGACGACGGCTACAGCGCCGTGGAGCAGCCCCGCGAGCTCGACGCGGCCGATCATGACGGCAAGCGGGCGACCTAGGGACCGGGCGCGGCCTCTTCGCGGCGTGATCTCTACGTGGTCCGCTTCGTTAACTGCCAGACGAACCGCTGCGTGGCGGACATTTGCCGGGATGCGCAGCGCGCTCAGTGGTAAGGAGCCGGTGTCAGTGGTCCCACGTAAGGTCGCGGATGTCGGAGCCATGCCGAACGTGTTCTCGGGAGGGGCGGCCCCGGGTAACTTACGGCATCAGCAGAGCGAGGGTCAGTGAACACCAACGATGCGTTCGGCCGCTATCAGTCCTATGTGGATGCCGACCCGGCATCGGTGAAGGAAGCACGCCGGCGAGGTAGCGTCTTCAAGAGTGCTTTCGAAGGGCTGGATGGGGTCGATGAGGTCTTCATCTCCGGGTCCCTCGCACGCAAGACGCACAGGAAGCCCATCAACGACGTCGACGTCGTCATCGTCTACAACCGCGAGGCCCACCCGGAATGGGGGAAGCCGGGGGCCTCCGCGGAAGAAGCACTCAGTTACACCGGTACCAAGGTCAACGAACTCCTCGGCGCCACGAACGGCACCCACGAGTGCCTGGTCCGCCTCGCTCGTCCTGGCAACCACGCGGTCAAGTGCTTCATCGACGCCCCGGAGGATCCAGACGAGTTCACGGTGGACGCCATGCCCGCGTTCCGGACCGATACCGGTCTGCTCATCCCGGAGAAGACCTCCACGGACTGGGTGCCCGCCAATCCCGAGTACCTGATAGATCAGGTTGCTGCGCGCACCGAGGACTGGAGCAAATACCCTGGGACGGTTCGGATGCTCAAGACGTGGGGTAAGGACCAGCGCGGCATCGAGATCAAGTCCCTGGTCATGGAGGTCCTCGCCGTCCAGTTCCTGCGCTACGACGGCACCATGCAGCCGACCGCCGCCAAGGAGTTCTTCGTGCGAGCTGCCAACTACATCGAGGAGGGATACGAGGTCACCGACCCAGCGGGGATCTGCGGTCCCATCCAGAACAGCCTCGACTACGACACGCTGGCACAGTGCCTCCGGGACGCCGCTACCACGGCAGGCAAGGCGTGGTCCAAGCAGGCGCTCGGTGACCACGCCGGGGCGATCCGCCTGTGGGGCGAGGTCTTCGGGGACGGTTTTCCGTCCGCGCCTCAGGTGCCCGGGAAGCCGGGCATCGTCCCGCCCGTCGTGCCGGACGCGCCGCGCCCGGTGAAGGACACACCTCAGGGATGAGCGAGTCACGTGCTCCCGTCTTCTGGCCGGATGCGGAACCTCAGATCCTGGAACGCGACCTCGCTGACATCACGGCCTTCGCCCCAGACCTCGTGTACGAGCCGCCGGAACTGGCGGGCGGGCAGGTGGTCCATCACGGGCGTTGGGTAGGACGGCTGCCGATCTGGCCCTTCGACCGTGTCATACCGGAGGGGCTCGGGAGCCTTGCACCCGAAGGGGTATCGGTCGTGATGTCGTACTCGGCCGCCCACCCGGTGCTTCCCCCGCGAGTCAGGGTGCTCGATCCGGAACCGGAACTCGAGGAGCGGACGCAACACAGGTGGCACGTCGCGCCCGGTGGTTCGCTGTGCCTGCTGCAGACCGAGGGCGATTGGACACCCGAGACAAGCCCGGTCGAGCTCCTTCTCAAGGCAGCGGGGTGGCGTATCGAGTACGCGCTCATGAAGGCTGGGGTCGTCGAGTCCATGACGACGAACGGCATCGTCAGCGACCCCGCCCGTGACCACCTGATCGCAGAGGCGGCCGCACGATGAACGCCGAGCACCCTTTCGTCGTGCTGCCGCGTGAGGCGGCCCGACGCATCGAAGATGCCGACACCAACGTCGGCGAGCTCGACCTCCACTACCTGCCCTCGGAAGACATGTACGTCGTCAGACGAGTCGCCAAGAACAACGTGGGCCTCAAGATCGCTCTGCCGAGCTACCAGACCCTTAACTGGGATGGGAAGGTCTTCGCCGGGCAGTGGATGAAGACGCCTGCCTCCGGCATCAACGAGTCCCACCTCGACACGCTGCGACGAGGCGCCGACGTGTACGCGCCCTACCCAGAATTCAAGAAGTTGCTGCCGTCGTTGTCAGACCCTGGCACGAGGACCGGCCTCCTCGTCACCTACGACCCGGACGTCCCCGCGGAATGGCTCGCACTGGGAGCACAACGCTTTGCCGCGTGGCTCGTCAGCCGCGACAGCGTCAAGCCTGTGCCGCTAGCTGTCGAACCTGTGGCGTTCGGGCTCGGCCAGCTCGATGGCAGGTGGCCGGTGGCCGACCTCCAGCGCGCGAACATCGCCGTCATCGGTGTCGGCAGCATCGGTGGGGCCGCGGTGCAGGCACTCGCCCAGTACGGCGTCGGCGACGTGGAGCTCGTCGACCCTGATCGGTTCCTTTGGCACAACATGGTTCGCCACGTTCTCGGCCCCGACGCCGTCGGGCGCTACAAGGTCGACGCGATGAAGGCCGTGCTCGAGAAGCGATGGCCGGAAACGTCCGTTGACGCTCATCGCCTGGACGTGGTCGAGGATGCGCACCTCATGCGCTCGCTCTTCGCGGAGGTCGACCTCGTTCTCTGCGCCGCCGATGGCATCGCACCTCGCCGTGTCGTCAGTCATCTCGCCCGGCGGGCCGGCAAGCCCGCCATCCTCGCCTGCGTACTGGACGACGGGGCCGTCGCGGAGGTCATCCGGCTCCGCCCCGGTCCGCGACATGGCTGCCTGCTCTGCCTGCGCAAGAGTCTTCGCGACCAAGGAGCCCTTGACGCGGAGGCAGCTCAGGAGCTCGACTACGGCACCGGCTTCGTGCACCGTCCCATGACCGCTGTCGGTACCGATCTGCATCTCGTCGGACAGTTCGCGGCAAAGGCGGCGGTCGCGACGCTTCTCGAAGCGCAACACGGTGACCACACCCAAAGGCTCCCCGATGACTACGCCACCATCGGTCTGCGGCCGCCCGGAGACATGGCGGCCCCCTTCGACCTCGATCGCGCCCTGCAAGTGAACTGGGCCGGCGTTCCTCCCCCGCGCCCCGATTGCACGACGTGTCACCCATGAGTCCCGCGATCCACGTGACCACTGCAGCGTGGGACACCATCCGAAGGGAAGTTGCCGCAGGACCGAGTCACCTCGAAACCGGTGGGATCCTCCTCGGCCACGATTTCGGCGACCTCCTCCAAGTCACCGTCGCAGGTGACCCAGGACGAAACTCGCAACGCAGCCGCGACCGGTTCCTCCGCGACAGTGACCACGCCGCGCAGCTCGCTGCCCGTGCGTGGGAAGCAGACCGTGCGCAATGGCTAGGCGAGTGGCACACGCATCCGGCTACGCCACCCGCCCCCAGCTCGATCGACCTGGCCTCCTACGCTCGCCACCTGCAAGACCCGGACCTGAGTTTCGACCGCTTCCTGAGCGTCATCATCGGACTGGACGATCAGCGCCAAGCACTTGTTGCCGCCTGGATCATCACTCGTGACGTCGTGACCCCCGTGCCTATCGGCCTTGGAGACCCTCAATGACCGGAACAACCGAGTTCGATCACACTGATCCGGTCTTCATCTCCTACCGCCACAGCGACGGCACCCAACCCACTGCCGAGCTCGCTTGGCTCCTGCGCGCGGCAGGCATCCCCGTGTGGCGTGACATCGATGACCTCCCTCCCGGCGACACCAACGAGCGTCTCAAGCAGGCCATCGACTCCGGGCTCTCCGGCGCCGTCCTTGTCGTCACCCCTGACGCCGAACACAGTCGCGTCATCCGCGAGGTCGAAGCACCGCGCCTCATCAACCTGCACCGGGCCTACGACGACTTCGCCCTCGGTATCGTCAACGCCGTCCAGAAGGGCTCCGGATCTGTCGACTACGGCGCACCCGACCGCGTACTTGGTCAGAGCGCCGTTTCCCTCACAGGCGTCGACCAGAAGGACAGCACGCGCGAAGGCCTCATCGCACTGGTACGGGGCATGGTGTTCCACCGCATCGCGCATCGGCGCTCCGCAGTCCAGTCGAACGATGCAACGTTCAACCTCACGGTCCAGACCCGCAACACTCCGCAGGTCTACGACCGCACGGGCAGTGAACTCGACATCCGCGTCCGCCCCTCAACGCACGAGCGGCTGCCGAGCAGCGACGGCCTGACAGATCTCGCCGATGTCATCCAGCTCCTCCCGACCGCCGTCACTCGAGCGGGTGCCAAGCGCGTCAGAATCACCGGCGGCGCCCACCTCACGGTGGCTCTCGCCCTCGGCATGGCGCTGCCAACTTCGCGTATCGGCCAGCTTGAGGTGATCGACCAACGCGGGCAGGCGTGGACTGGTGACGGCATCGCACGGATGCCCGACACACCGACCCTTGCCGTCGCAGCAACCGGTGCCAGTCACGAGCTCAACAGCCTCGCCGGCCGCCCCCGCGTCGCGGTCTACCTCGACCTGATGTCCCCACGCAGCGACACCGCCTTCCAGAGATACGTCGACGAGAACCAGTCCGCCCTGGCCACATGGACACACCTGCGACACATCACCGACGGCCCTCTCGACCCGGCCAGGGCCGGCGAGCTGGCTGCCGAAGCGGCCTACCGCATCCGTGAGTTCTCCAGCGCCAACGCCAACGCCGCGGTCGACCTGCTGGTCCGCGGCCCGTTTGCCATGGCGATCCTCGTCGGATCTCTCCTCAACACCGTACGTGTCACCGCCTACGAATGGGACGACACCCAACGCCCCTCTTACGTCCCTACCCTCCGACTGCTCTCGTCGACGACAGGAGGCGCCGTTCGAGAGGTGCTCCTCTGACAGCACCTCGACGTGATGGCTCCGCCTCGGCCGCGGACCTGGGTCCCGCGCTTCACTACGCCTCCCACCATACGGGTCAGATCTCGATCGACCACATAAGGTTGGTTCCAGGCAGTAGGCACGACCGTGCCGAATAGCATTCCGGGTTGCTGCCTCCGAAAGGCCGTCTCCTCAGGAGGCGGCCTTTCGATTAGCCCCCAGCTCGCGACAGTCACCAGATCTACGGCGGCTCGCACTGGGTTCCAAGTCGAGAGATGCGCGCCCTAGCCGACCACCAAGGAACACCGAGAGCGGACATCGCTACGGATGAGAGCCTCCCCGGCGTCACGCGAGGCGGGCGCCGTGCGACGTTCATGATTCGCGATCTCCATGCAAGCCGTCGGCGGCGGCCCCTTGTTCGTCGACTCGGCGCCTGACGACCAGGCCAGGACGTGCCGCACCACGGCCAGGGTCGACTGCTGGGGACTGGTACACCGATGAGTCAGGTCGCACATGAGGTTCGCCGTGATCCACCAGGCGAGCAGGACTGCGATGGACCAGCAGGTGGTCATGGCCCTACGCGAGAACGACCGACCGCCCGACACGCTGACCAAGCAGGCTACATGCACAAGCATTTAATTGTCATTGATGCATCTGTGGTCATTTTCATTGCCATTGATGTCCGCTTGGCGTAGATATGTCGTATGGATGGGTTGCGTCTGCGCCCCGGGTGGTGGTTGGTGGCGGCCGGGTTCGCGGCTCTGGCGGCGGGGGTCTTCGCGATCGCGGAGGGCAGCGTGCCGTTGCTGGTCCTGGGTGTGCTCACCGGGAGCGTCTCGGCGGCCGCTCCGTTCGTGACGCGGTGGTGGCATGCCCGCCAGGCACGGCAGGCCGCGCGGCGGGCCGTGATCGAGTCGTCCGCGCTGCTGCGGCGTGAGGGCGGCCCGGCGAGCCTGCTGACCCCGGACCGTCAGGTCGTCCCGTTCCAGGGCAGGACCGGTGAGCTGGAGGCGCTGGTGCGCTGGTGCCTCGAGGACGGTTCTCCCCTGCGTCTTGTCACCGGGCCGGGCGGTGTCGGCAAGAGCCGGCTGGCGGCCGAGCTCAAGGAGCTGATGACCCGGCAGGGCTGGGACTGTGTCGCGGTCGGCGAGGAGCAGGAGGCCACGATCCTGGCACGGGTGCGCGACTCGACCACCGCACCGGTGCTGCTGATCGTCGACTACGCCGACACCCGTCACGAGCTCGATGACCTGGTGCGGCAGGTCGCCGCGGACCCGTCCGGTGTGCGGGTGCTGCTCATCGCACGCAGCGCGGGCGAGTGGTGGCAACGCCTGGCGGTCGGTGAACCGCATGTCCGGGAGATGCTCCAGGACGCGTACGACGGGATCGACCTGCCCGTGCAGATCGACTCGGCCGTCACCGACCGGCAGATCGTCCGCGAGGCTGCGACCGCGTTCGCCGGCCAGCTCGGCATCCCTGCACCGCAGGTCCAGCTCGGCGGTGGGGAACACGGGCAAGGTCGCGTCCTGGACCTGCACGCGGCAGGTCTGGTCGCGGTTCTGCGCACGCAACGCTCACAGGACAGCACCACCGGCGAGGGACCGTTGGCGGTCGACGTTGCCGATGTGCTGACCGACCTGCTCCGGCACGAGCAGCGGCACTGGGTCGGCACCGCCGACCAGGTCGGGCTCCTGGAAGGGCCAGAAGGCCTGACCGTCGAGGTGCTGCGCCATGTCGTGGCCGCCGTCTACCTCGCCCCGCCGTCCGACGAGGCCGAAGCACGCCGGCTCCTGGCCCGGGTCGATCCCGGGGCGGCCACCGTCAAGGTGCTGCGCTGGTTGCGTGACCTGTACCCGGCCCGCGACACCGAGCACTGGGTCGGGACCCTGCAGCCGGACCGCATGGCCGAGCTCCACCTGGTCACCGAGCTCAGCGCGTCGCCCACCCTGACGGCGAGCCTGCTGGAGGACCTCGACGGACGCAACGCACGCCACGCCGTCGCTGTCCTGGCCCGGTCGGTGGCCGATCACTTCTCCGATCAGGCCGTCCGTGCCCGCGCCCTGCACCTCTTGGACCACGCGATCGGTGCACTCCCAGACGACCTGGAACTGTTGCGGTCGGTCTCCGCGGTCATCCCCTACCCCTCCGAGGTCCTGACCCAGTCCGACCTGACCGTCCTGTACCGGATCCTGCACCTGATCGACCCTGCCGACACTGCCGCCAGGTCCTGGGTCCTGCACGACATCGGGATGCGCCTGTACCGGCTCGGGCGCCTGGCCCAGGCCATCGGACCCCTCTCCGAAGCCGTCGACGCACGCCGTGCACTAGCAGACGCAGATCCCGCCCGGCACGAGGCCCAGCTCGCAGCCTCCCTGCGCTACGCCGGCGTGGTCCTGTCCGAGCTCGGTAGAGCACATGACGCGCTGCCCCCGACGCTCGAGGCCGTCGAGATCGAGGAACGCCTGGCCCGCAGCGACCGGACCACCCACCTGCCCCACCTCGCCCGGACCCTGTGCGACCTCGGCACCAGGTACCACGAGGCCGGTCTCCCCCAGCAAGCCATTGCCCCGCTGCAAGAGTCGGTGAACCTGAACCAGGACCTGGCCCGCAGCGAACCCGAACGCGCCACACCACACCTGGCCCGGTCACTGATGAACCTCGCCATCGCGCAGAACATGCTCGGCCAGCCCGCCCAGGCACTACCCGCGATCCAGCACACCGTGCAGATCCGCCGTGCCCTGGCCCGCGAGAACCCCGACGCCGAGCTCGTCTTCCTCGCCCGAGCCCTGACCGAGCTGTCCTCCTGCCTGGTCAACAACGGCCAACCCCAGGACGGCATCGCACCCGCACAGGAATCGGTCGAGGTCCGTCGCCGGCTCGCCGAGACCAACCCCGAACGTCACACCCCCGACCTCGCCAAGTCCCTCCGCCAGGCCGCCACCGCACACCGCGACGCCGGCCACACCACCCAGCCCGACCACGCCTACCGCGAGGCCATCACCATCGAACGCGACCTGGTCAGCCAGCACCCCGACCACAACACCTTCACCGCACTGGCCGAATCCCTGGCAGGCCTGGCCCGCATGCAGCTAGCGTCCGGGCAGCCCGCCGACGCGCTCGCCCCGGCACAGGAAGCGGCACGTCTCTTCGACTGGCGCACCAGCGACACCCGGCCCGAGAACCTCCTGCCCGCAGCACGATCGCTCGCCACCGTGCTGCACACCATCGCCGATGTCCTGGACGCCAACGGTTACCGAACCGAAGCCCAAGCACGCAGGGGCGAGGCCGCAGCGCTGTTGCAGGGCTGAACCATGACCCTACGAAGTTCCCCGAAACGGAACTATCAGGGTCGGCGGAGCTGCGCTCTCTCGCATGGCCGCCCCGGGAGCACATGCGCCGCATGCTGCATCAACCGGCCCCTGCCGGGCGACGGATCCCTGGTGGGGCGTGGTCGTGATGCCACCAAGACCGCACCGAATCCAGCAGATCCTGACGAAACAACCTCACGAGGTCGGTCCGATCCTTCACCGGTCGGTCCAGCACTGACAGACGACGCGGTCGGCGTCCTTGCTCGTCTGGGTGCTCGTGCGCGCCACTCTGACACCCTTGCTGCCACCTACACGATGCCCTAGCCTTGCTTACCGTAAGAAGGGCTACTCTTTCAATCCGAAGGAGCAACACATGGCAGTCTCGAAGTCAACCTTCTCCACCGTCGCATCGCACCTCACCGAGCACCCTGAGCTCGCCGGGTCGTTCAAGGCGTCGCCGGTTGCGACGCTGGATGCCGAGGGAATCCTTCTCTCGGACGCCGCGATCTCGAGCATCGAGGAGTTCCTGGCGACGAACACGTTCTCGGAAGACGCAGACGTGGCCGCGGACCAGGCCAAGCTTCTCGCTGTCCTCTGAGACACAGAACCAACCGATGTCGGCCAAGTATCTCGGCGTTGACATACTGTTGACCGCTGATGGCTCACCAAGAGTGATCGAGATCAATGATCGCCCGGTCGGCATTGCGAGACTGGAGCCCCGCTCCGAGACAATCGAAGCAATTCGAGGACTCGCAGCGGGGTTCCAGTCTGTCGAGATATTTCTTCCGCTCGGCTACGAGATAGAACAGGGAACGACGTCCGATCCTCTCGTCGCCTCCAACGTCGCGAGCTTGTCCGATTCTCGGGTCCGGCTCCTCCTGGAGGATATAGGGCTCATCAGCGAGTCACTTCAAGGAATATGCGAAGTGACCGTCACAGACATTCGTCATATCGCCAACCGGCTTGAGACGGTCCCCGAGCGAGCGCTTGTCTGGGATCGGTCGGGCCGTGTTCCCGACCTTCAGCGAGGATTGCAGAACGTCAACGCGCGCGCGGTCCGCGAGATCTGCGTAGACAAGTTGAAGACGGAGCTGGTTCTGGCAGAGGCAGGAGTGCCGCACGTAGAGTCGATCGACGGTTTCGTCCCGGGTGGGCATGAGTACCTCATCACCAAGCCGGTGGCAGGCTCGAGCAGCGAAGGCGTATTGCGGGTGAAAGCGTCGAACTTCGTGGCCGACCCAGCAATGATGGTCCAGCCCTGGCTTGAGCCCTCGCAGATCGAGATCAGCGGACGCCACTATCACTACGATCTTCGGGTCTACGTCGCAGCGGGCGTCGCTCTTCCGCCGCTCATAAGGATCGCCTCGGTCCCTGCCGAGAGAAGTCCAGACTCGAAGGGAGCATGGCTCACTACTACCGGTCCAGTTCGTACGGCCAGCAAGTTCTTGCCGGTGAGCCTCGTCGAATCGTGCCAGGCCCTCGCGCTCCGAGCAGCCTCAGCCATTGATGCCGCAAGCCGGACCCGCCCAGGAGCGGCCCATTCTGAGGTCACCGACTCCACCACCAGGTGGCCCAACCCCATCGTTCTCGCGACGACGACGTAGGACCTCGTTTCGAACGATCCGGCTCAAGCATTCCTTCGCGTTCGTTCATCCGCCCAGACAATCGCTTCGGCCGCCAGATAGAGTGAGCCCGCCACGAGGCCCTTAGGCGAGGGGCCTTCGAGCGCCCATTGGAACGCAAGTGGAGCGGACGGCTCGATGTGAAGCCTGATTCCACGATCGGCCGCAATGGCGCCTACACGCAGTGGATCGGCCGCGCGCTTCATTCCACCCAGCCGTGACCGGTAGGCAGTGACCGCCATTGGTGCCCCCATGGAGGAGATCGCGTCCAGCATCCCGGCTAGCTTTTCGTCTGTCGTGTCGGTAAACGCTAGTGCGATCCGGAAGTCTTCCAGCTGGCTTGACGCTATTCGAGCGCCCAGGGCTCGCAACTCATCCTGGTTGTGCGCACCATCGACGAGAAGGCCAGAGCCTGGCGCAACTTCTGCGAAATCGAATCTACCAACAGGGGCCGGCAGCACTGGTCCAGGCGTAGCGTCGCTCGCGCGCCCAAGTTGCTCCAGTGCGTGCGCAGCCCCGGCCGCCGCAAGAAGATGGTTCCGCCGATCGTAGTTGCCAGGTAGCCGCGCCTCTCCCTGCACGGGCACGATCCTTACCTCCGCACCTCGAGCGACGGCCACGCTTTCGATCGTGCTCAGCACCGAGGAGGACTGTTCAATGACGTAGACACAGTTGGCCGGCTGCGCTATTCCGGCCTTTTCGGATGCAATCTCCTCGACCGTGTCCCCGAGGATTTCGGTGTGATCCAAGCTGATCGCAGAGATGAGGCCGATCTTGTCGGGCCTCGTTATGGTGTTGGTCGGGTCGATTAGCCCTCCCAGGCCGACTTCGACAACAGCACACTCGACCTGCTCGCGCTCAAATATCCAGAACGCTAGGGCTGTCGTCACCTCGAAATAGCTGACCCGCATATCGCCGATCGAGTCCAGTCGCGATAGGAAGTTCTCGAGGTGCGTCTCGAAGCTCGCGACCTCCAGCAGCTCGCCATTGATCTGGAACCGCTCTCGGATAGTCAGCACGTGAGGCGAAACCATCAGCCCCGTCCTGATCCCGGAGTGGCGTAGTATCGATTCCGTAAACGTGCAGGTCGTAGATTTCCCCGAGGTACCTGCGACGTGCACGCTCAGGTATCGATCTTGCGGGTTGCCTAGGCGAGCGAGCAGCGACCTGATCGCGTCCAGATCGTATTCGCCTGAGATTACGGCGGGAAATCGCTCCGAAAGCACATCCTCGGCCGTTGACCTATGCGTCACGAGCTAGCTCCAGCAGATCGTCGATCAGATCAAGCTTGATCACTCCGTCCGACCACCGTGTGCTCAGGTAGTCACTGAGCTCGAGATGCAGTCCCGGTGCCATCGGCAGGTGGAATGGCAGCGCGGTCATCCAACACACCAGCGCCGCGAGGTCTTCGTTCTGTGATGCGGCGGGAACGTTCTCAATCTTCGGGGGCGACTGGCACGGGATTTCTAGTGTGGACTTGATTTCGGTGCTTGAACAGGTGACCGCGGCCTGCCGAGCGAATCTCTCGATGCTGCTCGAGGTGAATCGCGGAGGTGTCCCCTCGCGAGCACGTACCAGGGCACGGAGTCGGAAAGCGTCGCATCCTGGGTTTCGCATGACGATACTGACCGAGCCCGCTGGGGCGAGTCCTTCCAGCGCGCTGTGCATCCATCCGGACAAATCTGTCACGTAGAAGAGGACGTGAGCAGCAAGTATCGCGTTCGCGGGCCGGTCGCTCACGGCAGCCTTGATGTCAGACCTCCGCGAAGCCTGGTGCCCCCTTTCACGAAGGTCCACCAGTGCCCGAGCGGCGAGCTCATCCTCGGGCTCAACAACCGTTACCCGTGCGCGAGTTCCGATCTGTCGCAAGCAGTGAGCGAGCAGCTGCCCATCACCTGCACCGAAATCTACGATGTGCGGATTCTCGGTCCCCGCCAGCCGGCCGGCCCACAGCGCTGTGAGAGAACTGATGGTCTTGGCTCTTGTATCCGAATACCGGTGAAATAGCGACAGCGCCATGTCATTGTTTTCGACAGGCCCGCTCATCTGTCACCTCGAACGTAGTCGATGAACGAGATCTTCCGATCGACCCCATCGACTGCAGAGAGCGTCTCGATGCGGTCCGTCTCGTGCCAGACGCGCAAATCAATCGCCGGGAAGAACGTGTCACCTGGATAGTCTGCGTCGATGTGAGTCAGACGCAGCGAGTCAGCTATGTCGAGGCCCGCGGACCACACTTCCGTTCCCCCGATGAGGCAGACATCGGTCTCGTCGTCGACCGCAGCCAGCGCTTCATCTAGCGAACCCGCGAGGACAGCCCCGGCCGCCGAAGCAGTCCTCTCCCTGGCGAGGACGATGTTCCGCCGGCCGCCAAGCGGCCCGTCCAGGGACTTCCAGGTTCGGTAGCCCATGACCACCGCCTTGCCCAGAGTAAGTTGCCGGAATCTGCGCAGGTCGGCGGGGGCATGCCATGGCATCCTCCCGCTGAGGCCGGCGACGCGTCCGTTCGCGACTGCTCCTATGACGATGATCGAACGCACTAGGCGGCCTTCTGAGGAGAAGGCTGGGCGTACGCTTCAGACACCGCACCGAAGATTGCTCGCATCAGCCTCCTGCGGGAGGAGATCATCTTGCTCCAATCGAGGTAGAGGTCGTCTCGTAGGTAGAGGTCGCGACGCACCTCCAGCTGAATCGTGTCGATGGCTTGCTCCGTTCGGCCACGACGGACGATCTCGCCTCCTTTGAAGGTCTCGTTCACGCCCACGCGGAATCCTTCGCCGTGGAGAGCCCGCACCAGATGCCGTGTCAGGCGTCCGCCGGTCCTGCCATTCAGGTCTCCGACCTCGATCTCGAATGGCATGGGCGGGCAGCCTGCCGTGTGCCAGTCGGTCGATGGGAACGAGTGGAGGTTCAGGTGGACGCCCCATCCGTGCTGGGCGATCGTCCGCCTCCGTGCCGTATCAACGTTCTTGTGGTAGGCATCCCACAGTGTGAGTCGCTTTCGCGCAGCATCAACGCCGACGTCCGCCTGCAGTTTCCGTCCATCGAGAGTCCTCCGGCGAAAGACCCCCGACCCGGCATCGCGTGGGCGGTTCACGTCGAGGTATGAGCGGCCGACCCGGGAGACGGTCGTGTATCTCGCGTGGTCCATGAGTGGGGCGAACAAGACATCGACCAGCCGGTCCTCGGTGAGCGCCACCGCGTTCGGCTCCACCAGTGGTTCAAAGTCTGACGGGTAGATGCGGCCCGCATGGGGGATGTCGACCACCAGTGGCAGCGTGTCACTGCCACTGGTGGTCGTAGTTCTCTGCATCAATCCGACAGCCTCGCACGAGCGCGCCTGCGCGAGACATGCTCGGACTGGACCTGCTCCCAGAGTTCGCGCATGGCAGGCGAAGCTGCCTGATGGTCACCACGAACCGCGGCGATCAGTTCACCCACTTCATCATCGCCGATTCCTGTGGCCACCCGACGGACCGTCGTGTCAGGCGTTTCGACGACTTCGTTGTACAGCGCCGGATCATTTCGAAGGATTCGTACAAGTGATGACATCCTGGGGTTGAGGGTGTTGCTACTCGGATCCTCAGGCTCTCCCTCGTCCCGCAGCCAGGCCTCGGCGTCGAGCTCGGACAGCTCACGCATGACCTGCCCGGCGTCGAATCGCTGGCCTGGACGCAGCTTCACCCGTCGTCCGTCGAAATCGACGCGGCCCTGGTCGGCCTGGTGTCTCAAGAGCTCCATCAGCTGCGCCGAACCTCCGGATCCTCGAAGCACGGCCGGTGATTCGAGGTCAACCTCCAGAAGCCAGAGCCCGAGTATGACGTTCCGCTTGAACGCCTCGGCCGGGCTGAGATCAATACCACGACGACGCGCTGCCCAAGATTCCTGCTGTGAGTACTGGTGCACGTAGGAACTGTTGTGCCAAACGGTGTCGTTGGCTCGGCCGAACGAGGACGGCCCAATCGGTAGAACGGCTCCCCCGCTGAACGTGTCAGTGAGGTAGGTCGCCTTGTACCCGGGACGGGCCCATTCAGTGAGCGTGTACTGCTCATACCCCGCCTCGTGAAGTATCGCCTGCGCCAGATCGTGCATCTCGCGGAAGCGCGCCGTCTGTTCCGGCGTCTCCTCATCGGGACGAGGTACCTGTCCTGACCGGTCGACCGCACCGTACTTGAAGACGTAGAGCTTGTATGCCGACACGTGAACGAACGGCAGCTCGACCGCGCGCCTAAGCGTCTTCTCCCAGTCCCCTACGCTTTGCCCCTGCAGCCCATACATTAGGTCGAGGTGCAGATTAGATATGCCTGCCGAGACCGCGTCATCAATGAGACGCAACGAGTCAGCGACGGAGTGCTTCCTCGTTATTCGAGCAAGCTCATCATCATTGAAGCTCTGTGCACAGACACTGATGCGGTTCACGCCCGCCACCCGGGCGGCGGCAAGCGCATCCGAGCGAATCGTGCCCGGCTCGCACTCCAGCGTGACTTCGGGGATCTCCTCGACGGATCCGATCCCGCGAAACTCGTCCAGGATCGCGGCCATCGTGTCGCCAGGCATGAGCGAGGCGGTACCGCCTCCGAAGAACACACTACGCAGGCGAGACTTAGAGAAGTCCGCCCACTCACCGAACTGCCTGATCTCAGCGGTAGCTGCTGCGCCGAACGAACTGACGCCACGCTTGTTAATGAGTCGCGTCTCGTAGTTGCAGAAGTCGCAGATGCTTCGACAGTACGGGAAGTGCACATAGGCACTGAAATCTGGCCACACCATCGAGTCCGGCAGCTCCTGCGTCCATCGCGACTTCGGGGGCCAGTGATACATGGGATGCTCGTACATCTCTACCTGTCTCTCGCCGACGACTCAGGTGCGGACAAACGCGCTGGTGCCAAGGCAGGACTGTAGCATCCGTCACAGACCAGCCCTAGGGGTAGATTCGGCACTATCCGGAGACAGCCAAGACTTGTACTTGACCTGCCTTGGCTGGCCGGTGGCTGGCCAACAGCGCGTCCTGGCCGCGGATGGCATACGCGAGCGACGATGGTCGAACACGCCCGAGTCCCTGGGGTGCGCTCCGGGCAGATCTCGAGCAACGCGCAAGAGCCACACCAGGCGCCTGGACAGGTTCCCTCCCCGATCGTGGGAGATGCTCGATTGAACGCTCGTTCCGCACGCGCCGTGCGAGCAGGACCGTCGCCAGGGCCTGGCCTCGGTCATCCCGAGAGCTTCCCCGTGAGCATGATTCCCGACTGGCGCCAGACGGAGGTGTTCGTCGGACGCGTCGCCGCTCGGAACGTGTGGTCCGCGCTGCACGAGGCCACAGCGCAGTCCCACGCGCTCGCGCTGCCCTGACGACAGCCGGCGTAGCGGCACCCGCCGACAGGGGCATCGAAAGCAGCGCCAACACGCACGGACCTAGGCAGCAGCCGGAACGATCCCACGACTAGTCATGCCCGCTCCGCGCCCTTGCCGCTACCATGGGCGCCGGCTCGCCTAGAAGATGTCCAGGGCTCCCACGTCTGCTCGAACGCCGTTTTCCCAAGCACTTCAACCGGAACCAACAGGAGTCCCGTGAACACAAGCGAAAAGTCCGCAAGCATCAGCGTCCGCAGCGATATTACGGCACAGCTGGTCCGCCATTCCGCCCAAGACTCTGACGTAGCATTCGCGGCACGTGTCTCTACGCTGGGAGATCGATCTCTCGACGACGTCAACTCGGACGCCGAACGCTCGAAGGGACTGATCAATTTCCTGATGAGGGACCGTCACGGGACTCCGTTTGAGCATAACTCGATGACCTTCTTCATCAGTGCACCGATTTTCGTTTTCCGCGAGTTTCACCGTCACCGTGTCGGATTCTCCTACAACGAGGAGAGTGGGCGGTACCGTGAGCTCGAGCCGGTGTTCTACATGCCGAACGAGGAACGCAACCTCGTGCAGGAGGGCCGTCCCGGGCGATACCACTTTTCGCCCGGTACCGATGATCAGCACACAGTAACCCGCACGGCGCTCGAACGCTCGTATGTGACCGCGTACGAGGCGTACCGCGAAATGCTCGACGCCGGTGTCGCGAGAGAAGTTGCCCGATCGGCGCTCCCTGTGGGCCTCTATTCGTCGATGTATGCGACTTGCAACGCGCGGGCCCTGATGCACTTTCTGTCCCTTCGGACAACCCACGCGGAATCCACTGTCCCCACCTTCCCGCAACGCGAGATCGAAATGGTGGCGGAGGCGATGGAGGCGCAGTGGGCTGAGCTCATGCCCTTGACCCACGCGGCCTTCAACAGCAACGGACGCGTAGCACCCTAACCCTACCTAGGCACTATCCCTTCACTCATCAGTTACAGAGGAGTGCCAATGGCGGGACCACGCAGAAAACTCAAGGACCTCCCAAGAAAATACTGGCGTCTGTGGATCGCCACGACGTCCAATGAGCTCGGCGACGGCATGATGGCGGCCACGACGCCACTGCTCGCTTTAGCTCTTACCCGCGACCCGTTCGAAATCGGCCTCGTAACGGCGTCAGCCTACCTGCCGTGGCTCCTCTTCTCCTTGCACGCCGGTGTGCTGGTGGACCGTTGGAACCGTATGCAGATCATCAGATGGACCCAATCGGTTCAGATGCTAGCTGTGGCCATCATCGCGGTACTGTTGGCGACAGGCGCACTGGAGATCGGCCTCCTAGTGGTCCTGGCCTTCATCATCGGCACGGCAGACGTTCTGGCGGGGAACGCTTTCCAGGCGGTGCTGCCGCAGATGGTTTCGAAGGAACAGCTTCAGCAGGCAAACAGTGCTCAGTACACTGCGCAGACGGTCGCCAGGTCGTTCGTGGGCCCACCTCTCGGCAGCGCTCTATTCTCAGTCGCCGCGATCGTTCCTGTCGTCGGTAACGCAGTCACCTATGCCGTGTCAATTCTCAGTCTCGGACGGCTTCAGGTGCCGACGTCCGAAAGAGCGTCGCGAGGAACGTTCCGGCAAGAAATCGGCGCGGGGATCAAGTACCTGGTACGCGATCGCCTCCTTCGCACTCTCGCGGTACTGCTCGGCGCAAACAACTTCTGTAATCAGTTCGCTGCCGTCACTCTTGTGCTAGTTGTGACCACCTCGCTTGGTCTACCTGCTCACATGTTCGGCATCGCACTCACAGCGATCGCTGCCGGGAGCATTCTCGGGGGCATCGCGAACAACCGGATCGTTCAATCAGTTGGCGAGGGTGCCACACTCATCGGATCTTTGACGGCTACAGGTCTCAGTTTCCTGGCGATCGGCTTCGTGGACGACTTCGCATCGCTCGCCGCATTGCTGATCGTAGTGGGTTTCTCGTCGGTCCAGTGGAACGTCCTCACCGTCACGATTCGCCAGGAGTCCGTTCCGTCCGAGCTGTTCGGCCGGGTGAACAGCGTGTATCGCCTGATAAGTTGGGGCACGATCCCACTGGGCGCGGCCGCAGGCGGCCTTACCGCAGCGCTAATAGGTATACGCGCCACCTATCCCATAGCAGGGGCACTTCGGCTGCTCCTGCTCGCGATCACTGCTCACCTGCTCATTGCGGGTCTACGCTCGCTTCGCGCCACGCTGGCCACGGCTGATACCGCAGTGGACGGGAGCCGTGACAAACCATGAGGGAGCAACGGAGCCTCCTGAGCACAGAGCTTGATTCTGGATGGGCGACGTTCGGCGACAACATTGCTTTTGGCGTCCTTGAGTGCATCGATGTGCTCGCTGCCCCGGAAAAGCTCGGTGAGGGAAACTGGTTCGTGGTGGGGACGTTCGAAGGGACGATCAAGGCGTGGCGGTTCGAGAGCATGTCGAGATCGGCGGGCGAACCACCGTGGACTAAAGAACCCACTGGTCGGCACGAGTGGGCTGGTCCCAGTCCGGAGTCATGGAACTCGTCCATGGACCGGGCCGAGTACATAGCGGCCGTGGCGAGGGTCCGCGACTACGTCCGTGCCGGCGAGGTGTACCAGGCGAACATATGCCGCGTGCTCTCCGCGCCGCTTCACGGTGACCCCGAGCCAGATGCGTGGGCGTTAGCGAAGCTGCTCGCCCAGGGAAACCCCGCACCACACTCAGCCGCCATACATGTTCCGGCATCTACAGGGGTCGATCCGGTATGGGTAGTCAGCGCCTCGCCAGAACTCTACTTGTCGATCGATCCGACTCCGTCCGGGACCGTCGTATCTTCGAGCCCTATCAAAGGAACCGCACCGACGGTTGCAGAGCTCGCTGATAAAGATCGGGCAGAGAACGTCATGATCGTCGACCTCGTGCGGAATGATCTGCACACCGTCTGCGAACCCGGCACCGTCGAAGTGACGTCCCTGCTTGGTATCGAGCACCATCCGGGTCTCGTTCATCTTGTGTCGCGAGTCCAGGGTGTGGTTCGCCGCAAGGTCGCGACGTCGAGCGAGATGTGGCGTGTGTTGCTCGAGGGAACTTTTCCGCCCGGCTCAGTGTCAGGGGCGCCCAAGTCGTCCGCGCTCCGGATCATCTCGGAACTTGAGCCAGTGGAACGTGGACCGTACTGCGGCGCAGTGGGGTGGGTTGCGGACGGCAGAGCTTCAATCGCGGTAGGAATTCGCACGTTCTGGTGGTCTGACGGCCTGCTCCGGTTCGGCACAGGAGCAGGGATCACATGGGGGTCGGTGCCGTCTGTGGAGTGGAGCGAGACCGAGCTCAAGGCATCACGGCTCGTCGCCCTCGCGTCATCTGAGACACCCTGTCGCGGCTCAGCAGGGTACGCAGCGCAGGCCCATGACCGGGTAGGAGATCATCGTGACTGTGGACTGTAGCGTGATGGGGATCTTGAACGTCACTCCGGACTCCTTCTCGGATGGGGGCGATTGGCGAGATCACGGTGAGGCCATTGCCCGTGGGCGCGAAATGTTCGAGCAGGGAGCAGCGATCGTCGACGTTGGCGGCGAGTCCACACGGCCTGGAGCACTGCCCGTGCCAGAGCAGGTCGAGCTCCGACGTGTGGTTCCGGTGGTGGAAGCCCTCTCGGAGTACGGCACCGTTTCTATTGATACAAGACATCCCATTGTTGCCAAGAGCGCCGTCGAGCATGGTGCGAAGATGATAAATGACGTCTCTGCGTCGTTGGGGGAATTGGCTGGTCGGCTCGGTGTCTCATGGGTTGCGATGCACATGCAGGGAACGCCCGGCTCGATGCAGGTGAGCCCACACTACGAAGACGTCGTCTCGGAGGTCCTCACCTACCTCCTGCGGGCCGCAAACCAGGCAATGGACTGCGGCGCCCCAGAGGTGTTGATCGATCCCGGGATCGGCTTCGGAAAATCTGTCGCGCACAATATCGAGCTCCTACAAGGCCTCGATCGCTTCGTGAGCACCGGATTCCCGGTACTCGTCGGCGCCAGCAGGAAGCGGTTCATCGGCGAACTGACGGGTGAACCCAGGCCGAAGGAGCGCCTCGGTGGTTCGGTAGCGGTTGCACTCGAGTGCGCGCGGCGTGGCGTCGGCATAGTCCGGGTGCACGATGTCAAAGAGACACGACAGGCCCTAGATCTCGTATCCGCGCTTGATCATCAATGACAGCAGCCGACATTGTTGCGCGGGAATTTCGATGTCCACCTTTTTCCAGGCTACCTGGGTGCAGATGTCCGGGGAACATCATGGTCCTCACCTGCGGGGCACGAACACATCGTCAAGGTCGGCGCGTGTCAGCACCGACCGGACGATCACATGGACATCGGCGAGGGGACTGGTGTCGCTCGGGCTTCGGTCGATCGCGCACACGACGGTATCCACCACAGCACCAAGCTCTCGCAGCGCGCGTGCCGCGGCGCGGACTGCTCCACCGGTGGTGATGATGTCCTCCACGAGTGTCACGCGTCGTCCAGCGACGGGCGGGCCTTCGGCGAGTTTGGCCGTTCCGTAGCTCTTGGCGTCCTTGCGGACGAACAGCGCGCCCACGCCGGTGAGCGAGGACAACACGGTCACCAGGGGAATGCCGCCGAGCTCCAACCCGCCCAGCAGGTCCGTCCCGTCCGGGACGAGAGGAACCATCTGCCGAGCGACTCGAGCCAGCAGCACGGGATCGGTCTCGAACAGGTACTTGTCGAAGTAGGTGTCGGAAACCTGCCCCGACCGCAGATTGAATGCGCCCGTCAAGCGGCACGCGACGTCGATGTCGCGGGCGAGGACGGGGTCGGGTTCGGCGGCGGGGTCGGTCGTGGTCATGATGACCATCATCTCTGCCGACGGGTCACGTTCGTATCCAGTGACCATCGGGACTGTTGCGCGGATGGGCGACACCTGACTCGTGGCGCAGATCAGCTGCCTCAGCGCAGGATGTACTCCAAGCCCGCAAGGACCGACGCGACCACGGCCGATGCGACGGTGATGACACCGGCGACCTCGCCCACGAGCCGCAGGGTTTGCCGCAGCGTTCGAAGTTTGCCGACCTCGTAGGTGTTCGGGTTGAAACCGCTGCTGGTGGCTGCATCGAGCAACGAGCCCCGAACGATGTCGTGGATCTCCTCGATCGCGGTCGGCGTGAGCTCGCCGGCGAGGATGTCCAGGATCCGCTGCTCCTGCCCGGACAGCTCCAGACCGTTGCGGCGCCCTTGCGCCGCCCACCGTCGCGTCAACCGCAGGCACCTCTCCTTGACCGCCAGCCGCTGAGTGACAGGGGGACGGATCCATCGCAGGATCCGAGCAGCCGCGTCCCCGAAAGACTGATAGCGGTCGAGCAAGCACATCACCCAGTACGCCGTCCGTGCACCGCCGAGCCCACCCACCCACACCCCTAGGCCCACGCAGACGAGAGCCACCAGGACTGCTTCGAGAAGCCCGGCGGACGAGGACCACCGACCAAGGAACACGACGGCTCCGAGCACCACACCGTAGCCGAGCCCGAAGAGCATGAAGCCGAACTCATAGGTCGACACGGTCCACTTCGCCAGCCGCCGCTGCTCGAGGACAAAGAGGCGCGCGAGGTCGTCCTCGGTGAACCCGAGCTGCAGCAGCTGCCTCACGTCCCGCCGACGCCGCCCCCGGCCCACTCGTGCTGTACGCATACCCACTCGACTCCCCCACCTCGACGCTCGACGACCATCGCCTGCTCGCGCACGCTAGCGAGGGTGTCTGACATCGACGGACCAGTACGCGCCGTGGACCCAAGTCCTGGCCGACTCGCGGGGCATGTCGCTCTGCGGCCACCGGTGTGACACGGCTGGAGCGTGAACGGGACACCCAGCAGTCGCGCAAGAGACTCCTGCCGGACATCGCATGCGAGTTGCGCGCTCCCGCGTCAAAGTCGTGTCTTCTCGGTGTCCCTCCGGATCACCGGTAACGACCTCGGATTGCACGGTTGCCCCCACAACGGGCGGCCCGCACGCGAACCAGGCACTCCACGGGGTCCTGCGGTACTCGCCGTCATGGACGGTGGGACCCAAGCCCGGCCAGAACCTCGAGCCGGGCAGCAAGCCACGGTCGACGAGACAGGACGTGACATCATGCGCAAGGCCCTACCCGCAACCAGCAAGCCCGACGTTCCGCCTACCGCTCACGCAAGCCGGCGAAGCGAGCCCGACGAGCTGTGGAAGCACGCATCAAGAAGTTCGTCGACGACCGCCCCCACTTCTCGACAAGCCTCGTCATGGCGATCAATCGAGCACTGAACACGCCGCCTGAACGCCGCTGAGCAGAGTGACGCGAGTCAGGACACCCCGTTGCGAGAAGAGGTTTGCAGCTCGCGATGGGTCGCGGGATTTCTTCTCCTCTATTCTGCTATTAGTAAAGCGATGTAAAGATCATTGAAGACCTATTATTGGTGGCCAGATCGTCCTGAATGGCCACACCGTGTCAGCGACTCGAGGAGAAGACCCGCTCCACGCGGATCCGCACAGCCCGCCATCGCTTCATGCACTAGGCGTGCAAAGCATTGCAGCTCAGCCATTGAGCCCGCCCTCCCAAGGACGACGTTCCCAACCCTGGCCCGAACACTGCCGGTTTCCGGGAGGCGAGCGTCGAAGCGATCATGCAGCGGACAAACCCTGCCCCCATTACTTGCCTGCGGTTCGCCAAGTTGGCTTGACGGAGCGCCATGCGTCAAGTGAACTTGACGCATGGCGGACGATGACGCGATGGCACCTGACCACCTCCAGTTCGACGTACTCCGGCTCGAAGAACTCACACGCGAGGTCGACCCACGAGAGATTCCCGGAGAGCCGGAGTACCTACGTGCCGCCGGGCCCTTCACCAGCCAGTACCTCGAGGTATGGGAGACCTACGAAGTGCGGGCCATGCACACCCGAGCCCTCGAACAACCGAGGTTTCCGGATCCGGACGCCGACGCTGCCCTACGTCGGCGGCTCGACGAGATGCCCATGGTGCCTGCGCTCTACGCGCTCGGGGCCAACGCCGCCGTCGTCCAGGACCTGATCGACGGTCGCTGGCAAGCGATGCGGGCCGCGCGTAAGGACGGTGCCACCTGGGAGCAGATCGGCCGGGCCCTGCGGATCACGAAGCAGGGCGCCCAGGACTTCTACAAGCGCTGGGAAGCCGACCCCGACGCGCCGCCCGCCGAACCCGATCGCGAACCGACAGACGACGAGTACACAGCCGTGGAGTAGCCCCGCGAGCTTGCCGAGCACCAAGCCAGATCAGACAACCAGATCTGGCCCTGCTCCTCGCGCCATAGGGGATGAGAACTGTTCCGATGGAAGGTCGCCGCACGCACGGCACAACACCGAGGCTGCGCCGGTCGGGCCAAGCGGACTCCTACCTGATATTCTCTTGCCGCCGATCGTACGGACCTCCGGTCGCGGCCTGGCGCCGCGCGAGCTGAACAGGCTCTGGTGCTCTCGATCTTTCACCTGCGGGTGGCAGATCCTGGGCGAGGGGTGGGGAACGTCGAAGAGCGCGCTCGAAGCCGTAGACGCGTCTCACCCAGATGGTGCGACACAGGAGCTTCCCGTCATCAGACGGGTCCACTACGGCCCTTCCCATCGGGAGGGCCTCTGTCATGCAGAGCCCTCCACGACCCCTGAAGGGCGATTACCTGCCATGACACCCAACCCCACCTTCACGATCCCTGGCGCCGACACCGAGGACATCAGCGAGACTGAACGTCCGGCCCTTGCTACGGGCGAGCTCATCGCCGAGCTCGGCGACATGCAGATCACGGCACGACTCCGGCCGCGCCCGACGATCCACAAGGTCCGCGCTCGGCCCGGGCAGCTCCTCAGCCGGTCGCTCGACAAGGCCACCGCCGGCGTCGCGTTCACGGCACCGCGTGAGGCTGGGCGAGTCATCTCACGAACCACGGACGACCCGGCTACCGCGGATGCACAGATCGCCGGAGCTTTCCGGGTCGCGACCCCGGAGGGTGAGCTTCTCGCGGCGCACTACGAGGCCTCCACGCCGATGCTTCTGCCCGGTCCGCAGCCGCGCGGCATGTCGGTCACCCGGGCCGGCGACCCGCTCTGGCCTTCACCGACCATCCGTGAGGGGATCCCCTGCTACCGCTTCACCGACGTGGCCACCTACCGGGCCACCACGTCGGGTGACATCGCCCGCACCGTGCACGATCTGCGTGCGCGCAAGCGGCCCGCAGAGATCCTCGCGACCGGTGTTCGACAGGAACTGGCCACGCACCTCGCGATCCTGACCTTCGACGACGGTACACCCGACCAGTTCGTCGTCCTGATCCGGGACGGCATCACCCGGTGGACCGCGTGCATGATGCTTGGCCTCGGCATCGCCGACGGCGAGCGGCTGACTGCGAAGCAGGTCTCCGAGCGGATCATCGACCATCTGCTGCCGACGGTGCGGGTCTCGCCAACGACCCGCGATGACGCGTTCCAGACCGCGCAGCACGCGGTCCGCACCGCGTGGCTGCGCGAGTACGAGGCGGACCAGCTCCCCGCCCGGGGCCAGGAACCGCCCAGCCTGGGGCAGCGGGCAATCCACCTGAACCAGATCCTCGTCGTGCCGACCCGCCTGTACCTGCCCACCGAGGTCAACGGCGAGATGATCGGCGCGATCGACCGCATGGTCGCCGACATCCACACCGGGCAGGAGAAGTGGGACGACGACGACCAGTTCTTCAAGCAGACGCTCGACATACTCCACGCGATGCATCGCCAGGGCGTCCTGACCGACGATGAGCTCGCACTGGTCATCGACGTCGACGACGACCTGCACGCGCTGGATCGCGCCGCCCGGATCTGCAAGCTCCTGCTCCACGACAAGTACGCCCTGTTCAAGGCTCAGATCCGGCGACAGGGCGCCTACGGCGCCGTCCACCTGCACCACGCTGTCGAGATCCTGGCCGCTGCGCTTTCACGGCCGTGGGCCGGGATCAAGCCCCTCGGCTCGGCGTGGACGTACAAGGGTGTGCTCGACCCGAACCTGCCGCACAATGCACTCGTCCTGCGCTCCCCGGACTCCTACCTGGAGCTCGTCCCCCTCGCGCTCGAAGGCGACCCTGACGCCAAGGCGGAGTTGCGTCTGGTGGGTGCGATCGCGCTGGTAGCCAACGGACGCGTCAGCACCACGCTCCTAGGCGGTTCTGGCGGCGCGAAGAAGAGCGTCCGCCGCATCACCTTCCTCGAGCTGTTCAAGGGCCTGCTCGCCACGCGGAAGGGCTTGATCCAGCTGGCGCTGGCGGCGGACTGGTTCCACGCGGGCTACGAGCCGTCCAGCGATCCCCTGCCGGCCGTCGACATGGGCGCCAAGAGCTTCGCGTCCCTGGACGCCAACGGGCACGTCCGCGGTGCCTCTGTCGGTGGAGTCCAGACGGCGGACCTGGTGGATCTGGCGCTCGAGGGGCTCCAGATCTCTCCCGACGACGAGCAGGACAACGACGGCGACCCCGTCGCGCGAGCCCGCGACGAGATGGAGACACGGCTCAAGGACCTCGCTGACGACGCCGAAGCGCTCAACACGCTCGTCGCGTCCATCAGCGAGCTGCGCGGGCGGGCACAGATGGTCGGTCAGGACATCACGGGCATGGCACCGTGGCAGGAGACCCTCGACCACCTCATGCAGGCCCAGGCCGGCATGTTCACCTTCCGCCCGACCGGGACATCTGCATGAGCGCCGTGTCACCGTCGCTCGCCGCCGCAGCCAGGGACTGGCAGGCCTGGGTCACCTCACGCGGGCTGTCCGACCCGGCCGCCATGACCGCCTACCCCGTCGCTGACCTCGCAGCGGGTCAGGGCCCTGGTCTTCGCGACCCTCGAATCTACTGCGCCATCAGCACGCTCGGAGTGCCCTGCTATGTAGGACAGACTCGTCGGATGCTCGCCAAGCGTGTCGCTGAGCATGTACGCACAGGAAACGCCCGCGACTGGGCATACGTCGTCAGCGTGGCCGCAACCGACTCCACGTCGCCCGAGCTGGATGCCCTGGAACGCTCGGCCTACGTGTGGATGGTGCCGGCGAGCCACCGCCGCTCCCACAAGATGCCCGCCATTCGCTGATCCACCGAGAAATGCAGGGTCTCGCCGCCGGACGAGACCCTGCATCAGACCCACCACAGCGTCCGGGGGAGTGTCGTCCACCGCCGCCGCGCTCGGCGGTGCCGGAGTGGTTCTCACCATGTCGGTCGGCTGGTACCTCCCCCGGAGCCCGACACAGATGCCGTGCCTTCCTCGTTCACCACGTCGTCGATCGTCCACGGGCCCTCGGCCGTGCTGAGGAGCTTGCGCACACAAGCGGGTGATCTCTGCGGCGTACTAGGTCACGACGCAGGCCGCGGTCGTACTGTCTGATTTGTGCCTGAACCGTCCAAGTACGAGCGTCGTGCCTGGGACGCGCTCGAAACCGCTCACGCGCGCCCGCTGACACGAGCGTCACGGGCCGTCGGAAACGCGACATCCCGCGCGGTCGGATGGGTCGGCGACAAGGTCGGGCAGGCCGTCGAGAACAGCCCGCGCCTGCAGAAGGTCCGAGACTCCGCAGCGGCCACCGTGAAGCAGGTGGGTGAGGCAATGCCGGAGGCGTTCGAACGATGGACCACGGACGCGGTCGACAGTGCGCAGGTCTTCCTCGCCCGCGTGTCGCACTTCGGCCTGTCACCTGAGCGCACGACAAGGAAGTACGTCGAGGCAGGGCACGACATCAGCACGCTCGACGACGTACGCGCCCTCGACCTTGAGGTCGTGGACACGATCCGTGGGCGGAACCTAGACCTTGGCTACGCCGGTGCCGCGACGGCGACGGGTACCGGGACAGCCCTCGTCCTGACCGGTGGCACCATCGTGGCAAGCAGCGGCGCCGGGGCCGCGCCAGGGACGCTGACCGTAGTCAGCGCGATGGCTGCGGACGGTGCGGCAGTCCTCGGGATCGCCTCGCGCGCGGTGGGGCACGTCGCCCTGTCCTACGGGTACGACCCTGACGACCCTGCGGAGAAACTGATCGTCCGGTCCGTGATCAACGTCGGCACGGCCACCACGGCCACTACCCGAGGCGCAGCGCTCAAGGACCTGTCGAAGCTGACCCAGCTGCTCTATCGGGGCGCACCGTGGGCGCAGCTGGACACGTCCATCATCTCGCGCGCGTTGACCGAGTTCGCCAAGCAGTTCGGCATGAAGTTCACCAAGTCCACGCTGGGCAAGGTGGTCCCGTTCGTCGGCGTCGGCATCAGCGCCACGATGAACTGGGCAACCATCGAGACGATCGTGGACGAAGCCAACCGTGCCTACCGCCGCCGCTTCCTCGTGGAGAAGTACCCACAGCTGGGCGCCGGCGAGATGATCCTCTACTCCGCACCGGAGCCACCGGACCAGGCAGACACCGCGCAGGAGATCAGCATCGTCGAGATCGTCGAGGACGTCCTCGACGCGAACGAACAACCACCGAACGAGACCACCACATGACAGCATCACCACCCACTACAGCTATCGAGGTGGCCAGGGTCGACCCGGCTGCGATACAGAGCGGAGCACTCACTTCACCCGTTCGCACCCCGGTACTTCGGGCGACGCACGTCGTACCGTTGACAGCCCGATCGCAGACACGACGTTCCCGCCACGGAGGATCTCGATGACGTACTTCTCCGTCAGGTGGAAGCCCGACAAGGCCGCACGGAGACTTAGCGTCGCCACGGCAGCGCTGCTTCCCGGCGAGGACGTCTGGTACCTCGGGGGCTGCAACAACCGGACGCCCCTGATGAACGAGATCGCCGTCACCCCGCTCCGGGTCGTTGGACTCCTCGAGCGCGAGATCAGGTACGAGGCCCGCTACTGGGGCATCCGGTCGATGACCTTCAACGAGAACAAGGGCACCCTCGACATCGTCGGGAACAACGGGCACTCGATGACCTTCAAGCAGATCCCCGCACACGACGTGGGGGCCATCGAGCACTACGCCCGGCACGGCCAGAACACCCCCGCCCCGCCCGAGTTGGTGGCCGCACTGAACGCTGCAGACGCGACACTGGTCGCCGCGACCAAGCGCATGGAGGCCGCGCGGAACATCGACTGGCCGCACACGATCATGCGGGGCCAGCCCTCACGCAAGGCAAGCGAGGCCATCCTTCGCCAATGCCACCAGGACGAGCACCCCTGGCTCATCCTGACCTCGGGAAACGCTGGAACCCTCGTGGCGTTCGAAGACCGCCTGGCCATCATCAAGACCGGCGGGATGACCGGATTCATGGCAGGCACGCTGGGCGGTGAACGGTCCGCGACCTTCCACTACGTCGACATCACCGGCATCGAGTACAACTCCGGCTTCGTTACCGGTGTCCTGGAAGTCCTCACCCCGAGCTACCAGGGAACCGCGAACAAAGACTACTGGAGAGGAAGCAACCGGTCACGCAACTCCGACAGCAACGACCCCTGGACGCTGAGCAACACGCTGCCCTTGAGCAAGTTCGAGTTCAACAGCTACCTCACCGATATCGATGAACTACGACGCCGAATCGGCAGCGCCAAGCAAGTGCGGGTCCAACTCGCTCCACCAACTCCGGCAGGGCTCACCGAGCAACTGGCCAGCCTCGCGCAGCTGCACCGTTCAGGTGCGCTCACCGACGAAGAATTCACGGCCGCCAAGACACGCCTACTGGGCTAGACCATCTGCCAGCAGCATGTCGCTGGCCTGAAAGCCGGACTCCGGCTGCTCGATGCTCCTCACAAGGGTCCAAGCGAACCGTGAGGGACTGCTATCTCATCGGTCTCGCGCGCCGCATTGTCTGCTCAGCCCCCTTGCCCCGTGTACGCGGACCCCATACGGTTTGCCCGGCTGCAGGGGCGGTGGAGGGGGCGCGAGTGGTGGCAGTGCAGGAAGAAGACCGTGTAACAAGACCTAACCAGAAGCAGCGCTCAGATGCGCCCAGGGAGTGGTGGCAGCATCTCGCCGAACATCGTTCAGGGTGGTTGAGTCGGCACCCACGCCTCGTCCGAGTACTCGCGGTAGCGCGGACGGTCGTGCTGGCCGGATCCTTGGCATGGCTGGCCGGGCTGTGGCTGTTTGCACCAGAGCTCCGCCTTGGGATGCGCGCCTACCTCGGATGCCTCTGGGTTGTGATCGCGTGGTTCGCGCTGGCGCGTACCAAGACGCTGACCTGGTCCGGATTCTTGGGTTTCTTCACCTTGTGCGTACCGTGGTCGGTGGGAATCGGGCTGATCACCACAACGCTGGCGGGCCAGGTGGCACAGCTCGACATGTTCGCCGTCACTGAGACCGGAGCCCAGGTCGCCATCGCCGGCATCGCCGAAGAGGCTGGCAAGCTCGTTCCCGTCGTGGTCCTGGCCCTTCTCGCACCGCGGCGGGCGGCTCGGTTCGCGGTCGTCGACTGGGTCCTGCTCGGCCTTGCCTCGGGCACGGCGTTTCTCGCCGTGGAGGAGTCGGTGCGGCGGACCGCGTTGGCGACTGGCAACGCGGGTTTCGGATCACTGCTTGGCCTGACGCCCGACGGTGTGCTGCCGCCCGACTATGTCCGGTTCGCGCTGGTCCCGATCCCGACCCCGATGAGCACGGGCGGGGCGCTGCTTGCTCCGACCACGGTCGCTGAGTTCGGCGGGCACGCCATCATGACCGCGCTGGTCACCGGTGTGGTCGGCCTCGCGGTCGCAGCCTGGCAAGCACGCCATCGGCTGATCGGGCTCGCCTTGGCCGCGATGTCGGTGGTGGTGCTGTGGTCCACGGTCGCCGACCACGCGATGTACAACGCCGGTACGGACCTGTTCAGCGCATTGCCCGGCGACGATGGCACCCCGGCCTGGCTCGACCCGGCGTCGACGACCATCCCGTGGTGGCTACGCATCCCGTGGTCGCTCCTGGGCCACGGGCACGGGCGCATCCCCGTGTTCCTGCTCCTGGTCGTGATGAGCCTCCTGGTCGACGCGACCCGCCTGGCCGCCCGCCCTGCAGCCAACCTCACCGGGCGTCCTGCGCCCACCTGGGCCGTCCGCCCCCTGCCCCACGCCCCCACCATGGTGAACACCGTCGTCGATGCGGTCACCAGCCTGATCTGGATCGTCACGCGGGACCTTGCACAAGCCATCGCCGGGCACGCACGGCGGCGACTCGAGACCACTAACCCCGCACCTTCACCATCACCATCCCCTCGGCTGCAGCACGTCGAACCGACCGAGCCGCGGCGGGCCGCGGCCGACCGCGGTGCGGCGCTGGTCTCGGGGCAACGCGCACTGCGGGAACTTGCCTACGAGCACGCTGCTGCTCGCACGCACCCGTGGGCGCGACGCCTGGCGGCCGTCGCGGTCCTGGCCGGGGTCGGTTGGCTGGTGTTCGCCGCAGCGCCCGCGACAGCCCGCGAGATCGGTACCTCGACCAACGATCAGTTCGAGCTTCCAGCGCTACCCGACGATCTACCCACCGGGTCTCCGCCCGGGATCCCGACGGCCCCAGCGTTCGACCCACCCACCCAGGTACCTACTGACCTGCCGACCCTGCCTCCCACGGATCTCCCGACCGTCGCCCCCAGCGATCTACCGACCGTGGTGCCGAGCGACCTGCCGACGTTCGAACCGGACGACTTCCCGTCCCTCGACCCGGACTTCGAGTTTCCTAGCCTCGACCCTGCCACAGGGTCGGACGCTGACGATGGCACCGGTGACTGGCTGGCCGGGGTGCTCGACGCGCTCGCCGACTGGTGGCACGACCAGCCCTTGCTGGCCCAGCTCGCGATCGGCGCCGGTATCGCGGCCCTGATCGTGTTGTCCGGCGGATCGCTCGGCCTCGCCCTGGGGATTTCCGGTGTCCTGACCTGGGGCCTGGACAAGTCCGCTGGCATCGCGACCTTCGTCCGCGACCCGCGGCAGGCCACACGCGACTACTTCGCCACGGCCACACCGACCCAGCTTGCCGCAGACACCCTCGGTGTCGCACTCACCTTCGCGCCCGGCAACTTCGCCGGCGCCGCAACCGGGCGCATCCTGCGCACCACAGCCGACGACCTGGTCGCGGACCCCGCAGTCTGGTGGACCACACGACGCGAGATGTTCACCCACGACGGCCTCGCCGACGAGACCGGCGCCATCAACATGGCCGCATTTCTGCGACGCGACCCCGTTCCCCTCGCCGACGGCACCACGAAAGCAGCGCTCTCACCCGCAGACGAAGCCGCGGCCGCTGCTCGATACGACTCGTACGCCTCGACGTCTGTGAAAGGCTCAGGCCCCGCCAAGGACTACCAGGTCAAGGTCTACGGCGAGAACGAGCGAGTCATCCCGATCGGCACGAACGCCGAGGGCAAGACCATCCGCTCGGAGCCGGACGGCTTCACCGCACAGTACGGGGCTGTTGGCGACTCGAAGCACATCAGCAACGAGTCAAGCAGCTTCTACATCCCCGATTCCCTCCCGAAGGAGGGGCTGCGCGAAGCGGCCATCACCAAGATGGACAAGACCCTCACCAAGCTGCAGCAAGCGGCGAACAAGGTGATGGACGGCGACGGCGTGGTCGAGCTGACGACCAACAGCACGAAGGCCGCGGAATTCATCGAGACCCGCATGAAGGCTCTCGGCATCCGCGGGTATGTAAGGATCGTTCCGGAGTGATCGGAGAACCATGGCAGACCTCCTAATAGCAGTGGCCGAAGGGAACGCGCAGTTCGACGCGGACCAGGTCGCGGCAGCGATCGTGCGGCGGTGGCCTTCGGCCGACGTCGTCTCCGTCGACGGGCCCGAGCTGTCGGACCTCGCCCAGCTGATGAGCACGCAGGTCACGATCAACGATGGGCAACGAGCTGCCACTGTCGAGTTCCACACGAGCGCCAAGGCGATCGACGCCGAGGGCGACGACGACCTCGCCGCCGAGTTCATCTCGCTGCTCACACGCACCGTGCCGGTCCCCGAGGACGCCATCGTCGTCATGAACTGGGCCGACGACATCGTCGCCCTCCGACCGAACATGACGCCCGAAGACGTCCACGCGCTACGAGGCTAGAACCGGCCGCGCCATGCTCGTTGGCTCACATCCCGGTTGGGGTGATCGGAGCGCTGGACGTCTGCGCGAGGACGATCTGGTCGAGGGCGACGAAGCCGTCGTTCTTGCAGCCGTCGCGATCAGCGTCGGCGGCGAAGACCGTTGACCTGCTGCGCTCGCTCGGTCCGGTGCGCAGCGACCACAGGCATCCGGCCTTCGCGGACGCTGTGGTCGATGAACGCCTTGACGTCCTTGACTGCGATGCCACTGCTGCCAATCCAGCCTCTCCTGACGAGGTCAGCGAACTGCTCGTTGCTCAACCACCGGCCCAGGTTGTCGTGGGTGACTGCAGCTCCGCCGTTCGGACCTTTAAGCCGGCCGGCGTCGTGCAGCCGCTTGAGCATCTCGGAGGGAACGTACATCCCTCGCGTCAGTTCGCTCTCTTTCGTGGGTGTCTCGACCGGGTAGGCAAACTTCGTGAAGGTGGCTGCTGGTCCGAGCCGGAACAAGGCCGGATCGCCCTGGCCCGTCGACGCCTGGCCGAGGCTGTCGAACCGCACCATCCGTTCCAGCTGGTCGGGCAATCGTGTGTCCACCTGCGCGATTCGCCCTTCACCTGGAATGGCGGGTTTTTTCATGCGCTTGTACTGGACCAGGACGAAGCACTGGAAGTCGTGGTTGTAGTAGACGAGGTCCACACCGGTAGCGGTCTCGACCTTTGTGGCGTTCACGTTCATCACCTCGAGCGTGTGCCGCCCGTCCTTGAAGCGAAAGATGTCTTCCCGCTTCGGAGCCCCAGTCATCCCGGGGAAGTTCCGCAGATCGTGATCGATGAGGCTGGGCTCTGTTGGCTCGGGCTGCAGCTCGGCCAGCGGGCTCTCTCCGGGCATCGGGGCGGTACGCATCGCCTCTAGGTCCATGTCGCTGAACATCAAGGCGGTTCCCACCGCGTTGGTGTGGTCCATCCTGATGTCGGTCGTCAGGCGAGGGATCATCCACTCCGGCACACCGTCGAGAGACGGCCACTGGCCGGGGCCAATGTACGACTCGATCGCCTCACGCAGCCGCTTGGATGCATCCGGTGTCAATGCGCCGCCCCGTCGACGAGCGACAACGTCCTGGACAGTCTTGCCTTCCTTGCCCAGACGTTCACCCAGGTACGAGACAGGTATCGCAACCTCGATCTGGCGCACGGCGCTCAAGACCCACGTCGAGTCCAACTTCGTTCGCGGTGGACCCGACTTGACGATTCCCAGGTGCGATACGACAAGAGTCCCGCCGTCGTCGTTGGTGACAACGACGGCCACTCGCCCGCTGCCGGGGGCATCCTCTCCCCGGTCGACTGCGAAGCTGATCGGAGCCGAGTCGACCACGCCATGTTCTTCGAGCTCCTCGGTCGACATCACCACGATATAGACCCGACCTGCAACGACAGCCATGCCGAGCATCATTCCACCAGGCCGAATGCTCGACGGTGTTGGCCCGCCGCCTGATCGGGTGAATCAGGTGGTCTCGTCGCCGGTGTACGACCATCGCTTGCCGGTCTGGCGGTACTGCTCGACGGGGATAGGCGCGGCGCCCGGGTGCATACGGGCGGTGTAGAGCAGGCCGTCGAGGTGGTCGATCTCGTGGTGGACCAGGCGGGCGAGGCCATTCTCGTACGTCGTGGTGGTGACCGTGCCGTCAAGCGCGGTCGCTTGGACGGTGACGCGCAGCGGGCGGGGCACCAAGCCGCGGACATCGAAGAAGCTCAGGCAGCCCTCGTACTGCTCGTCCTGCTCGTCGCTGGCGTCGATGACACGCGGATTGAGCAGGACAAGGACGTCTTCAGCGGGGTCGGGGGGCTGGACGGCGGCGGCCGCACGGTCGATGCCAATCTGCGGTGCGGCCAGCCCGCGCCCCTTGGCGAACTCGTGCACCTCGGCCAGTCGGTGCAGCACCTCCAGGAGCCGTGCGGTCGTCTCTTCGACAGCGGCTCGCTCAGTGGGCAGGTCGAACCGGCGCGCGGGGGTGGTCAGAATCGGTGCTCCGGCTTGGACGATGCCGAGCTGGTTCATCTGGTCGCTGGGCTTGGTCGGGGTCACGGGTGCTCCTGCTCGGTCCTGGCCCGGAATCGCCATTCGAGGCGGTAGCGGGCGTGCAGCTGTGGGTTGTCGGTGCTCCAGGTGAAAACGTCGACGCCGTCGTCGGCGGCGTGCGCGGGAGCGGTCGCTAGGGGTGTGGCCTCGGCGGTCATGGAGGTCTCGGTTCCCCACACGACGGGATCGAGCCAGGCAGGAAAGGCGAGTTGCACCTCGAGGTGCTCAGTGGGTAGCCGCACCGCGCGCTGGAACCAGCGGCCCCACTTCTCGGCGCTAACGGTGTAGGCGTACTCGATCCACACGGTCTGGCCAGGGTAGAGCGGGAAGCGGGTCTGCGGGTTCTCGAACAGGAGCCAGACCTCTTTGAACGCGTCGCGGTCATGCTTGGCCTCCCACCGCATCTCCTCACCGCCGCTGGACGCGGTCAGGTCGAGCTCCTCCCAGGTCAGGGGATGTTCACGGTAGTGGGCGTTGGAGCGTTCGGGCTCGCCGGGGTACCGGTCGACGCTGATCCGGATCAGGTAGCGGGTCACGGGTTGGTCACCGGTATTGCGTAGTCGGCGACGCATCGTGAGCCGGTAGGCCATCCCGTCGAACACCAGCCGTGCGGCGTCGTGCTCGACGACCAGGGCCGTGCCGCCCGCGTACGGCTGTGGACCCGGTGCGCGGGCGCCAGGTGTCAGTACCCGGCTGGTGCTGCGGGAAGCAGCGAAGGCACTCCAACGTCGGCGGACCGCGCCGCCGGCGTTGAGGACGTCGTCGGCCAGGCGCGCGAACTCCTCGGTGGGCCGGTGCCGCCCGGACTCGACGTGCGAGACGTAAGACGGGTCGAAACCCATCTGCTGCGCCAGGGCCCGCTTGGACAAGCCACGGACCTCACGCCAGTACGCGACCTCCGCGGCGAACGCGTCGGCCTCTTCAGAGAGCAGTTCATCGGTCACCGTGCGCGAGCCCCTTCGCCATGGCGGACGTGAAGGTGAGTGAAGCGTGAATGAGCCCGACTCACCATGCCCTCACCCTCTCACCTGCGCGTTTCCTGTTCCTGCAGGACGTTCCGATCGAGAGGAGATTCTCGTGATGGCAACACCGCAATGGGCCGACGCGATCGAGCGCGGCCTGGTCCAGATCGCCCAGGACGCCGTCGTCCACCCGACCGCCGTACTGATCCTGGCTGACCGCACCGGTCAGGAGCGGCCCGTCTCGATAGGCGCCCATGCCCGTGTCGGGGCCTTCACCGTCGTGCATGGCGGCACCATCCTTGGCGAGGACGTGGAAGTCGGGCATGGAGGAGTTGTCGGCGAACCGGAGACCGGGTACGCGTTGCGTGCCCACCACGATGGACACGGCGCAGACACGGTCCTCGGCGATGGGGTGGTGTTGCGTGCCGGCGCCGTCGTCTACGCAGGTGCTCGGGTCGGGGCCCGGACTGCCATCGGGCACCACACGCTGCTGCGCACCGGCGTCCGCATCGGCGACGACTCTCAGCTGGGGCACCTGATGACCGTCGAGCGCGACACTGTGATTGGGGACCGGGTGCGCTGCTCCCCGCTGACCCACCTGACTGCGCAGATGCACATCGGCGACGACGCCTTCATCGGCGCCCGTGTGGGCACGATCAACGACAAGCACCTGATCTGGCGCGACCCGGACCGCCAGGAGCCACTGCGTCCGCCTCGGGTCGAGGCTGGCGCGAAGGTCGGAACCGGCGTTGTGCTGCTGCCCGGCGTCGTGATCGGTGCCGGTGCCCTGGTGGGTGCCGGCTCGCTGGTCACCCGCGACGTCGCTCCGGGGTCCACGGTGTTCGGGAGTCCCGCACGTACGAACGGAGGACGGTCATGAGCGCGATGGACTGGCTGGAGACCCTGCGCCCGAGCATGAGCGTCGATCTGTCGACGTGGGCGAGCTGGCAGCGCTTGGATGCGGCACTGGACGACATCGTGGCAGGTGACCCTGGCCCTGCTGACCCGACAGCCCGCTCGCGCTGGCTGCGCCACGTCCGCTCCCGCCTTGCTGTGCACTGCGGGACGGGCCTGTGGCAGGCCGGTGCACAGTTCCTGGCCGGGTACCGGGATCTGGACCTACGCGAGGCAACCGGGACCGGACACGGACAGATGATCCTCGACCACTCCCCCGCACCGCGCACCCTGCGCTGGCGGGAACGTCTGGCAGGCGGGGCGCTGGTCGGAATCGCCGCGAGCGAGGCGCACGGCGGCTCACGCATCCAGGAGATCACCACCACCGCGCGCGCGATGCCCAGCGGGCGGTGGCAAGTTCACGGCAGCAAGTGCTGGGTCTCGCGCCTGACCGAGTCCGACGCGTTCGTGGTCTTCCTGCGCGACCCAGCTGGCACGATCTCCGCTGTCCTTGTCGATGCCGACGCGCCTGGCCTCGTCCGGGAGCCTCGGGCACCATCCGGGCTGGGTGGCTGGTCGTGGGGCATGCTCACGTTCGACGGCGTCGATCTCGACCCGTCCGTCGACCTCTTGGGTGGCGTCGGTGAGGGGCTGCGGATCTTCCGGAACCACTTCGCCAGGTTCCGCCCGCTGGTCACGCTGTGCGCTCTGGGAACCGCCGCGGGTGTGCACGATCAGGTCCGCGGCCTTCTCGCGGACCGTACCGCGCGGAGTGTCGTGCCGCGGATCCGGGACAACGCTCTGATCACGCTCGGGGCCTCCTGGGCACAGATCAATGCCGCGCTCCTGCTCGCGCTCCACGCCACGAGCCCGGACAGTCATGACCTGGCCGCTCGGCTCGGCAAGGCGCATGGCGTTGACGCTGCGTGCCACGTCGTCACAGCCTTGGCACCGCTTGTCGGCGCAGTTGGGTTCCAGCACGACCACCCGATCGCCAAGGCCAGAGCGGACCTGTCCGCCCTGCAGTACGCCGACGGGATCCACGACTCCCTGTACCGCTCCGGTGGAGCCGAGCTCCTGCGCACGACGACCAGACGAGCAAGGCTGCAGGCTGCCTGAGCGGCAGCCCACTCATGAGAACGGCTACCCAGCCGGCTTCACGCCGACCGGGTAGCCGTTCTCCAGCTCAACCAGGCCACCATCAGTGATCGCGCCGAGTGCCGCCTCGATCCGGCGCGCGACCATCGGGCGCATCCGCTGGTGCACTTGCTCGACGGTGCACCACGCCCACGACTTGAGCTCGCCCTCGGCCAGGCGGATCGTGTCGGTCTGCTCCGGGGTGAGACTGCCGCCGTCGTACACGAAGATCAGACCCTCCGTACGCCCCTCGACCGGCGGAACGTAGTCGACCGCCACCAGACGACCGGGTTCCACGACCAGGCTCAGTTCCTCACGCACCTCACGTGCCGCACCATCACGGGGCGACTCGTCCGCCTCAATGGCTCCACCCGGAGCCTCCCAGACCGCCTTGTACGACGGCTCACACAGCAGAACCCGCCCATCGCCGTCGCTGAACAACACCGTCGCCGCCGACCGCTTGCGCGGAATCGAGCGCGTGTACTCCGCAGAACCGATGTCCTTGCCCGGGGTCTCTTCCAGAGTAATCGTCACGCAACCGAACCTAGCCGCGCAGACGGTCATACGCCGACCCAGCCACGGGTCCGCAACGCATCACCACGCTGCCTCCACCAAGCGCACGCCCCACGCTCGTCCAGTAAGACTGACGGAGACTGCGTCGAACTACGAGATCAGTCAGCGTCCTTGAGTTCCAGCGTGAGCCCGAGCGCTTGGGCGATCTTGATGATCGTGGCAGTCGTGACATCTTTGTTGGCCTCGACCCGGGCGATGGTCGGGCGAGACACCCCAGACTTCTCGCCCAACTCCACCTGTGACCACCCTTGCCTCTTGCGGGCCTCACGAATGGTGTCGCCGAAACCCGCCGGCTCGAGGCCGCTCATGATCCCAGCGCCCCCGTGTCGGACCTCGTCGTCGAGGGCGGTCGATGCTGGGCGTGGAGCGCGTCCGCGGCGATCTCTGCGATCTGGTTCAGGAACGCAGGGTCGGTCATGTAGGACTGGATCTCGCGCGACTGATCAACCGTCTTCAACATCGCGAGCCCGACGGCGTTGCTGAACCCCTCTGACGCTTTGAGCTGCGCGATCGTGTTGTTCTTCGCCATCGCCACGGCTTCCTCGTTCTCGTCGAGGAAGCCCCAGAACGCCGTGATGAAGCCGGACACGCTCTCCGGGTTCACGTCGATGCCCTTGGCCTTGAACATCTCGTTCACCTTGTCGATCGCCTCGTCCAGCGGTCCACGCTGCGGTGCGCTGGCGGACTTGTGCTCGCCCTCGAAGTCCGGCAGCTTGATGCCGTCACCGCGGCCTTGGCTCAGCGAGTGGTCCTCGTTGATGGCGGACGGCACGAGCTTGACGCCCGAGAGCTGAACGCCTTCGAGGTAGTTGTCGTCGTACTCGTTCCAGTCGGTATGCAGGTTGCGCCCCAGCAGGGTGGCGAGGATCGCGCGACGGTGCAGGACCGGGTCCTGGTAGTCGACGATCTGGCTGAGGAACTGCCACGCGTTGCGGTAGCTGATCGTGTCCGCACGGAAGGCGTCCAGCGCCTCCTTCCGAGCTTTGTCCTTCGTAAGCACCGCCTGCCGCCGCTGACCACTCCAGCGGTCCTTGATCGGTGACAGGGCCTTGGCGATCTCTTCCCCACCGTCCTCGCCCAGGAATGCGTCCGCGACAGCGTTCATCTCGTCATGGGTGTAGAGCCCTGCGGTGTCGAGCCGCTCACCGATCGTGTACAACGCGTTGGGATCGACGTCACCGTCCACGTGTGCATCGGAGTAGTAGAGCTCGAAGTCCTTCTGGACGCTGGCCGGGGAGTTGCGGAAGTCGACGACCATCGGTGTGGTCTTGCCCGGGTAGATGCGGTTCAGGCGCGAGAGGGTCTGGACCGTCGCAACCCCGGAGAGCTTTTTGTCGACGTACATCGCCATCAGGCGCGGCTCGTCGAATCCGGTCTGGAACTTGTTCGCCACGACCATGACCCGGTAGATGCTCTCCTCCCGGAACGCCCTAGCCACGTCGCTGCGTCCGTTGACCGCGACCTCGGTGACGCTCTCACCGTCTTCGGTCAGCGAACCGGAGAACGCGGCCAGAATGCGCATGTCGGTGTACCCCTGGGAGGTGACGTAGGCGTCCATCTTCCGTGCCCAGCGCAGTGCCTCCATCCGCGAGCTGGTCACGATCATGGCCTTCGCTTGCCCGCCGAGCAGCGGCATGACGTTGCGGCGGAAGTGCTCGATCACGACGCGAACCTTCTGCGCGATCGCTGTCGGGTGCAGGCGCGCGTACCGGACGATGTTGGAGACCGCTTCACCGGTGTTGACCTGGATCTCGCTCTCGGGCTCCTGTCCCTCGAGCGTGTTCTTCACCCGCAGGAACATGTCGTAGGTGGAGTAGTTGGCCAGGACGTCGAGGATGAATCCTTCCTCGATTGCCTGCGCCATGGTGTAGGTGTCGAATGCTTCCCAGCGACCATCGCGCTGGGTACCGAACAACCGCAGCGTCTTTGCCTTCGGTGTCGCCGTCAACGCGACGAAGGTGATGTTCGCGGCAGCGGCGATCGCCGAGTCCTTGGCCTGCAGCAGGTCGTCGGCACTGATGTCGTCCTCGTCGCCGTCCAGGTCTACGTCCACGAGCAGCTCTCGGAGCCGATGCGCGCCGGAGCCCGACTGGGACGAGTGCGCCTCGTCCGCGACCACGGCCCAGCGTCGGCCGCGCAGCTCCTGGGAGTCCTCGATGATCTTCATGACCTCGGGAAAGGTCTGCAGGGTGCAGGTGATGATGTGATCACCTTCCAGCAGGGCCTTCTTCAGCTGGGGTGACTTCGCACCGGACTTCTCACCGACGGTGACGACGAGGCCCTTGCTCGACTGCACGAGGTTCATGTCGTCACGGATGTTCTCATCGAGGACTGTCCGGTCGGTGACCACGATGACGGAGTCGAACGTCGACGTCGAGCCGGCGCTCATGTGGCGGATCAGCCGGTGGCTGAGCCAGGCGATCGTCTTCGTCTTGCCTGAGCCCGCCGAGTGCCAGATCAGGTACCGCTTGCCGGGGCCGTTGGCCTCGATGTCGGCCACCACGCGCTCGACGGCACGCAACTGGTGGAACCGCGGGAAGACAAGGCGACCTTCGCTCTTCTTTCCTGACTTGCCCGGCTCGTAGAGCGCGAAATCCTTGAGGATTCGCATGAACTTTGGGCGGGCGAGGACCTCGCGCCACAGGTAGTTGGTCGATGAGCCGGTGCCCGACGGCGGGTTGCCGCCATGACCGTCGTTGCCCTGGTTGAACGGCAGGAATATGGTGTCCCCGCCCTGGAGCTTCGTGGTCATGTAGACCAGGTCGTTCGAGACCGCGAAGTGCACCAACGCTCGCCCCGGCGCGAGCAGCGGACGGTTCCGGCCCGGCTTTCGGTCGTCCTTATACTGCCGGATCGCATGGTTGACCGTCTGCGTGTTGTCGGTCTTCAGCTCCAGCGTGACGACCGGAAGCCCGTTGACGGTGAGCACGACGTCGAGAGTCTCGTTAGACGTGGTGTCGAAGCGCACCTGCCGCAGGACGCGCAGGCGTACTGCAGTCGCGGCCTCCACCACCTCGGTCAGGTGGGGGTTCGACGGCAGGAACTCCATCATCGGCCCGAACTTCGCGGCCGGACGGCCTACCTGCGCATACGTGAAGCCTTTACGCAGCACACCGAGCAGACCACCGACCGGATGGCCGGTGGTCGGGTCCATCCGCGTCGCCTTGGCCAGCTCCCGGGTGACATGTTGGAGCAACTCACGCTCGGCATCTGCTTTCTCCGCGTCGCCGAGGTCACCCGGTACCGCCTTCTCATACTCGTCCGGGTACTGGGTGCTGAGCCAGTGCAGCGCATCGTCCGGAACCATCGCGAGGCCAACATCCCAGCCGGTAGATCTACCGCCGTTCTCGTACAACCAGCCACGCTCGGCGAGCTCAGCGCACAAGTTGCTCTCGAACTCCGACTCCAGCAACTGCGAATAGCTCATACCGCAGCCTTTCGTCCGGCCACGACATCGACGATGTATGCCGAAGACCGTTCGACAAGCAGTGCCTTCAAATCGGCGACCCTCGCCAGCATCGCGTCGATTCTTCCTGTGGCCTCGTCGAGGTCGTCTGTAGCCTGACTCATCTCGCCGGGTGACGGGAGCGGAATTGAAAGCCCGAACAGGTCCCTCACGTTAAGACGCGGGGTCCGCACGTTACCTTGTTGCGCCGCGCCGATCCCTCTAACCCATTGGGCCATTGTCTCCACGAATTCCGGGGATCTCATGACGTACTCAGCCCATGCGGCAGTAAGACCTTCCTCCGGACGCAATACAGCATAGTCCGGACTCACAAGACCGTCCACGGGCGCCCGTCCGAGACCACCCTGAAATGCGCGCATCCGGTTGAGTACTACGTCCCCAGCTCGGGCAATTTTGTACTTGGACAAGTCAGCACCCGCCTGCTGCCCAGAGGATGATTCCTCGCGCCTCTGGACACCTCGGTGAATCGAGACCGACAACAGTGGAAGATCCTGATACTGGTTCCCTGCCCGCTCGTCAACCTCGCGCATGAACCACTGGAGCCTCACGCGCTCAAACTCCATGGCATGAACCGTCGACCATGTAGCACTGCGCCGTGCTCGCAGCATCTCCGCCAGTTCATCAAGCTTGCCGATCATTGACTCCGCCTCGTCGAGGTGAGTCGCGATGGCTTGCTGAACGGGTTTAGGTGGCAGCGGGATTCGTATGCGAGACATCCGCGTGAAGTTCGTCGACCAGAGATCATCGACGATCCCGGTGCCCCATCGAAAGAACTCCTCCTGGAACGCAATGCTCCGCAGGAGATGATGCCCATACTCCGCAACCATAACTTCAGCCTTAGGTGTCATAACGGAGTAGACGGTCGAAACGCTCCCGTCTTGGCGCGCCAGTCCCGACGCACCGCGCCGGTCGGAGCGAGAGTTAATGACCAGATCGCCTGCCCGAACGAGTTTGCGGTCCACCTCAGATCGGGTCTTGGCAACTCCTTCAAGTTGCGGGGTCACGCCACCCCTCCCAACCGACAAGGCAGGGAAATCGCTTTCGCCGACTTTTTCGTTCCGTTCAGTAACGACAAACCCAAGAGGCATCATCTGGAATATCGGACTCTCCAGTGATGACTCGTGCACCACGAGGCTCATTCGTCGCTTACCTCCTTGAACATCTCGCCTAGCTCGCCCATGATCATCTGTACATCGGCGTCAATGTCGGCCAGTGGGCGCGGCTTCCTGGGCACGAAGAAAATCCGAGTGAACGGGATCTCGTTCCCAAGCCTTGCCTTGCTCGAGTCCCATTGAGCATCCGCCAGGTACGGGAGCACTTGGCGCTCCATGTGGCCGTCCACGTCCTCAGTCAGCGGAACCCGTTCTGTGAGCTTCCATCCGTCGGCGACAACGGGCTTGCCCTTACGATCCACAGCCAGCGGCGCGGAGTCGTCTGCTCTCGCCATTACTTTCATGACCGCATCGATGAGACCAAGTGGGGCCTTCAGACCGGCGGCCACCGCGGCCTGGAGGAAGGACTTTGGCAGTTCGTTCCACGGCGTGCCGTCGAGTGACGCGAGGACGGCAACATGCCGGTCCGTAAAGTCCCGGCGCCCACGCAGCTCCTCGACAGCCTCCTCACTGAAGCGGGTCGCAAAACGCGCCTGCTTGTAGACAGGTACGTCCCGGAACATAAAATCCTCGGGCGCCATGACACGTGAGATTGCAGGGTCGGCGTGTTCGAACGCGTTGTATGCCTCAACCACGGTGTTCCGATTCTCTCTGCCCATCTTGCGACGTTTTTCACCCATCGGCTTGCGCAGCACTTCCCACTGCCCGGTGCCGTCGATCAGTTGAATCTTGCCGCGACGTTCGGGGCGCTTGTTCGTATCAAGAATCCAGACAAATGTCGAGATGCCTGTGCCATAGAACATGTCAGTCGGCAGAGCGATGATCGCGTCGATTAAGTCCTCTTCGAGCAGCCACTGGCGGATCGCGGTCGGCCCCTTGTCGCCGCTGAACAGCGGCGAGGCGTTGGACACGACTGCGGCCCGCCCGCCTTGACCATTCTTGTGCGCGGGACTCAACTTCGAGGCACAATGTGCGAGGAAGAGCATCTGTCCGTCGTTAATGCTCGGTAGGCCATGACTGAAACGTGATCCGTGCACCTTGGCCTGCTCGCGGACACACTTCTCGTCGGCCGACCAATCGCCCCCGAAGGGCGGGTTTGAGAGCACATAATCGAACGTCTGGTCGTCGTAGATGTCCTCCACGAGCGTGTTGCCCTGCTTAATGGCGTCTGGGCGACCACCCTGAATGAGAAGATCGGCCTTCCCGAGCGCGAAAGCGGAGGGCATGAGTTCCTGGCCATACAGCGTTACATCGATCGTCTGGTTCATCCGCTTCAGAGCGCCCTGAGCGATGAGCAGCATGCCGCCGGACCCCGCGGTCGGATCGTAGATCGAGCGTGCCGCACTCTCGCCGGCGAGGGTGTCGTCGTCGTCATTGATCAGGATGTCGACCATGAGCTTGATCGCATCACGCGGGGTGTAGAAATTGCCCGCCGCTTTACCCTTTTTATTGAAGGCCCGGTACATAATGTCTTCGAACACGTCACCCATGGTGGTGTTCTCGAGGCTGCGCGGGCCGAGGTCCAGCGTCGAGAAATGCTTCACGACGGCATACAGACGGTTGGCCTCGGAGAGGATCCTCGCTCGTCTGGCAAAGTCGAAGGAAACCCAGATGTCGGCAATGTTGTTTGAGAAGCCGTCGATGTAACTCTTCAATGAACTCTCGACGTTGTCGTCGACGGACGCGATCGTGGCAAGGTCGAGGGGCGAGACGTTGTAGAAGCTGAGCTTGAACTTGTCCTTGACCGCGATGTCGATAAGGTGAGGCGGCAGGTCGCCGAGCGCGGAGACGAACTTCGTCACCTCATGCTTCGAGTCCACAAGCATGCACTCCAGGCGACGCAGCACAGTGAACGGCAAGATGAAGTCGCCGTAGTCCTCCTCATCGACGACGTTGCGCAGGAACTTGTCTGCCGTGTCCCAGACGATGCGTGCGGTCGTCGCGCTCTTGGATGCCACTGCCGGTTCCGCCATGCTCGCTTGCCCCTACCTCGTTGCCCGACGTTCGATGTATCAGAAACTTTACATGGCCAGACATCACCAACGTGACATCGCGCGGTCCTCAGGTCGGTAGCTGGCGTTGAGCGGTCGAGCTGCTCGAATACCCGACCCACGGTGGATCGTCGCTGGTTGCGACGCACAGCGCTGGGCCCGTAACCCACGGTGGAGCGCGCAGGCTCGGAGCGGGTCGCGCCAGAATCCTCACGATCCTCCGAGTAGCCGCCAGACGGTCCCTCTCTCGGCCTGCAGGTCGATAGTGGTTCCGGCCATCGTGTCGAGGGTGTCCCGAAGGGGCCACGAGACGAAGTGGCCGTACCGCGCCGAGTACACGCCAACGGTGTGGATGCCGTACGCGTCGTCCCTGTCGAACATGGCGTAGGCGATCAGCTGGTACAGGTCTGCGAGATCAAGGGTGTCGGCTCGGGTCCCGGTCCGGGCGTTCTTCGTACCGAGATGGCTCTTGAGTTCCAGGAGCGTCCCGTCGTAGATGAGGTCTGCGTCGGCCGAGCAGAGCGCGGACGCCTTGAAACTCGGTCCGATCGCCATGGTCTTGGCGTCCTCGATCCTGGGGTGCAGGTGCACGTATGCAACCTCACGCAGCGTGCGGAGCTCAGCCAGGGCGTCCTCCGTCGCCAGACCGACAAGGCCCTCGGTGGTGAACCGCTCCTGTTCGACGAGCCCGACCAGTGGGGACCCAGGCATGAGCCGCCCGGTCCGGAAGACCTCCGTGCATAACGCGACGGCCCAGGCTGCGCGCAGGAAGTCGTCGGACGACGGGGGCGCCGTGGCCGCCAGCTCGACCACGCCCAGGACGGCAGCATAAGCAACCGCGTCACCCGCGAACATGCGGGTCGCGGGCTTGGGGTCGTAGCCCGGGTTCAGGGCGAACCGGATCGCAAAGTCGAACGCGGCCCCGACTGTGCCCGAAGCCGCGGTACCGCCATCGACGAGGATGTCCCCTGCGCCGGCT